>PUKZ01000066.1 GCA_003550725.1 Bacteroidales bacterium
GATTGTTGAAACCCTTTTAAATAACAGACCAAGAAAGCGATTAGATTATTTAACACCTAAAGAAAAATTAGAAAATTTATTGTTTAACAAGAAAGTTGCATTTGCAGCTTAAATCTACGACAAATTAATAATAACTATTAAGACTTTAACCCTGTCAGATACATGTTTTCCTTACCAATCCGGTTAACAAACAATTTATGCAACAAAAAACAAAGCAGAAAACACTTTAAAAATTATTGTAATTTGTTATACACGTTTTTTTTATTTTTGCACAGTTATCAAAATAATTTTATTACAAACAATTGGTTATATATATTTAAAATACACATTAACAATTAATAAAATATACTTTTCTATAATTATTATAAATATTAATATTAAATCCAGGTAAAATGCAAAATTCATTACCAATAAAAATCAGGAAAAACATACTTATAATACTTGCATATTTGTTCTCTGTATCTGCTGTTTTAGGGCAAAATATATCATTGAACCACGCAGGTCATATCATTATTGAAGAAGAAGCAATTGAAGAGGCTTCTTATTTCGAAAAAGAGGATAAAAAATTTATCCGTCTGGGTAAAAAAGTTTTTCAGGGCAATGGAATCTACAAAATAAAAAATGGTTATCTCACTCTTGAAGTTCAAGAAATTGCTACTCCTGCTGTTCTGAGATTATATGATGAATCCGGGGGAAAACAACACAAGATGCATTTCAACAGGGTATATAATCCTGTATTTTCGCCCTGTAAAAAACATATGTTATTTTTTGATGCACAAAACCTTGTTGCATTCAACACAATTGATTATTCAGTAAAAAAATTTCCGGGTTCTTCTGTTTTCTCTATAGATAGCCGGGGTAACCCTATTTTTTATGATGAAAAGAATAAACACATCAGGTTAGGTGAATCAAAAGTTCCATTTGAAAACCAGCCACATGAGATTCTTGTTCAGCAGGATACTACTTATATATTTTCACGCCATAGTATATTTTCTATATATCAAAAAGATCCTTATAAGATCCATGATATGGAGGGTACTTTCTTTCAGGCACGTATCCATAATGATGAGGTATATTTTGTAACCAAGCAAACTGAAAAAGAGCGGTTTGTGTTTACATTGTACCACCTATACGATCATGGATCAGTGTCTGTAGTTGACACAACTGTATATGAAAGAGAGATACGATCACTGAAGAATGGAGGCATTCCTTCACCACTAAAGTACGGGGAGAACTATAAACATCCCATAGGAAACAGTTATGGCGCTATTCAACAATACGGTGGATATCCATACCTGCATGCCGGTGTTGATTTTTTAGGTGATGACTATGAAGATGTTTTTGCTGTTAAGGATGGCGTAGTAAAAGCCATTTTAACTACAAGCGGGGATCTGCATTGGCGCCTTGCAACTGCTAATGAAGATACACCGGAGAAAACAGAAGGATATCTTTATGCACACCTTATAGAAGAAACCATTCCGTTTACAACCGGTGATTCTGTTTATGCCGGCGAAGTGGTTGGCGAATTAGTACCATGGCCGGGATGGGATTTCACCCATATACATTTTGCCAGAATTAAAGACGAAGGAAATATATGGGATGGAGCCTGGTGGACAACCAACAACCCACATGTTGATGTCTTAGAACTTATTGATACTACTCCACCAATATTTCGAAATGCCATAGACAACGACTTGCTCGCATTCAGAGATGAACACAACAACTACCTTGACCCTGAAGAGCTAGAAGGAAAAATAAGGATCATTTCAAAGATACATGACCTGGCAAATACCCACTGGAAAATAGATGTCTACAAAATTGGTTTTGAAGTGTATGATATTGAAGATCCCGATAGCCCCATTATAGAAAAAACATCTTTTGCATACGACTTTAAGCTAGATACCTATATCACCGGTGAGTACGATAACATGATAAGGGAAACAATATACTCAAGAGATGAAACATGCTTTTCGATAGCAAACTACGACCAAAGGGAATATTATCAAATTATCTCCAATACATCCGGTACAAAAGAGGTCAAAGAAGGTGATAAAGATATATTATTTGATACCAAAAAGTTTCCCAATGGCAAATATATTATCCGGGTTTGGGCAATAGATGCATCTATGAATGAAGAATATGCCGATATGACAATCGAAATATATAACGAAGGACATATTCCAAAATATGATGTAATTTTCAAGGTGAAAGACAAAAACAATGAACCTGTTAAAGATGCCACCATTACTCTTAACGAACATACCAATGAGCCGGGAAACTATCATTTTTCAGATATCGAACCCGGAACCTACTCTTATATTGTCGAAAAAGATGACTATGAAACTGTAGAAGAAGAGGTAGAAGTTGTTAATAAGGATGTTATAGAAGAGGTATATATGGATATAATTACTCACGAAGTAACTTTTAAAGTTGATCTCACACGTGCTATCCACCATGGATTACTTGAAGGTTTTGACTGCGATGTTCATAGTATCAAAATAACCGGAAGCATGCTTGATTGGGCCAAGCCGGGCAGCGACCCCGATAACCAGGTAATGGAAAAATCAAACAATGATCCTTTGGTTTATGGTATAGTACACCACCTCGAAACAGGAAGCTATGACTACAAATACTACTCTGATTTGCTGGGAGATGGCTTTGATGGTGCCGAATGGAAAGACGGCGACAACAGGATGATAGAAGTTTATGAAGATATGCTCGTTGAAGATATGTTTGGACCTGATGACCTGCAAGTTATAAAATCTGATGATATAAACATATCGGTATATCCAAACCCCGCAAACAACAATCTATTTGTAAAATCGAAAAAAAATATTAAAAACATAAAAATACTCGGCATGCATGGCCAAACAATAATTACAGAGCCTGTAAACAATATGCAATACGAACTAGATGTATCAGGCCTCCATAATGGGTTATACTTTATCAGGATACATACAAGCAGCGGTATAAGTACCAAAAAAATACAAATAGCTAAATAATTTTGATATAATTGCCCTAGTTGAAGTTTTATAATTACCCTGCTCAATCCCGGTAGAAAACTGCAAAAAAGTAGATAATTATTGATAATTATCCTAACCGTCAATAGTATACTTAATTACTGAACATACGGTTTATATAAAAAATTCAAAAACAAACCCAACCTGAAATTTAAAAAAAAACAATTCAAAAAAGCCAACAAAAATTTGTTTAACAATAATTATCTTTGATTAACATTTTCTTGTTTTAAAACATGATAGTGACGGGTAACGAGTGACGGGTGACGAGTGACGGGTGACGGGTCAATAAAGCGTTAACCGCCACTAAAAATTTAGATAATAAAACATTAAGGTGTAAATCATTGTAAGTAAAAACAGATTAATAACCTATGTTATTCAAATGAAAATATTAAATTCTGATCAAATTCGTGAAGCTGATTCCTATACAATTAAAAATGAACCTATTGAATCGATAGATTTAATGGAACGTGCATCTTACGCTTGTTATAAATGGATCAAACGCAATTTAAAGAAAAAAAAGAAGATACAAGTTTTTTGCGGTATGGGTAATAATGGCGGAGATGGCTTAGCAATAGCCAGAATGCTTGGGGGAACGGGATATGAAGTTTCTGTATTCATAATAAACCATACCCAAAAAGGCTCTAAAGACTTTCAAATTAATGAAGAAAGGTTAAAAAAAGTACGGGGAATAAAAATCCATTATATAAACCAGGAATCTTCCCTGCCCAAAATTGAAAAAGAAGCAATTGTTATTGACGCTATATTCGGCTCAGGTTTGAAAAGACCGCTTGAAGGTTTCATTGCCTCTATAGTACATCATATAAATAGTTCGGCAACTATTATAGTATCTATAGATTTTCCAAGCGGATTGTTTTGTGATAATAACAGTGAAAATATTGAAAAAAACATTATCAGAGCCAGTTACACTTTAACATTTCAAGTGCCCAAACTATCATTCATGTTTCCTGAAAACAATAAATATGTTGGCAAGTGGTATATTTTGGATATAGGTTTACACCGGGACTTTTTAAATGACATTGATTCAAATAAACACCTTGTTTTAAAAGAAGATATTGAATATATACACAAAAGCCGCGACAAGTTTTCTCACAAAGGCAATTATGGACATGGATTATTAATAAGCGGCAGCTATGGTAAAATGGGCGCAGCTATACTGGCATCCAGGGGTGCCTTACGATCCGGCATAGGTCTGCTTACAACACATATTCCAAGATGTGGATATCAGATTATTCAATCAAGCGTTCCCGAAGCAATGTGTAGTATTGATGACAATGAAACCATCTTTACCGGGGTTAAAGACATTGGGGTCTATAGTGCAATAGGTATAGGTCCTGGCTTAGGAACTGATGAAAATACTGAGGCGGGGTTAAAGTTATTAATACAAAATTATTCGGCACCAATGGTATTAGATGCAGATGCTTTGAACATATTAGCCAACAACCCTACATGGTTATCTTTTTTACCAAAGGGCTCTGTAATTACTCCACATATAAAAGAGTTTGAAAGAATTACTGGCAAATCCAGCAACAGTTACGAGCAAATGCAAAAAGCTCTTGAACTCGCTTTCCGTTACCAAATTTTTATAATTTTAAAAGGTGCGCATACATTAACTGCTTTCCCTGACGGCAGATCATATTTTAATTCGTCAGGAAATCCCGGTATGGCTACCGGGGGAACCGGCGATGTATTAACAGGGATCATATTAGGATTACTTACCCAGGGTTATCTACCTTCTGAAGCAACAGTAGCCGGAGTTTACCTGCACGGATTAGCAGCCGATATTGCAGCCCGACGTAAAGGATATGAAGCTCTTTTGCCAGGAGACATTGTAGAAAGTTATTACAAAGCAGTTAAAAAAACATTTTCTTATGTGAACTGATTTTTTTTTAGTTAATTGCTTAATTATCATTTAAATCATTGTATTTTTAATTATCATTTATTATTTTTGCCAATAATATCAAATAATCAATCCGGGACTTGCTTATTAGAAAAAGTCCCGTTATTTTTAACAAAAAAACATAATCATGACCCAAACACCTTTCAAAGTAGTACAAGTTGTTTACGAATTACGTGCAGGAGATTCCGGAGGTGATGTAATAGAAAAAGTCACTCAAGAAAAGCCGGCTGAATTTTTACTGGGAGCTGGAAAACTTATTGATGAATTTGAAAAGCAAGTTAGTGACCTGAAAGAAGGTGAAAATTTTGAATTTCAAATTGATAGTGATAATGCTTATGGACAAGTAAAAGAAGAAGCCAAGGTTGATTTACCTATTACAGCTTTTCAAATTGACGGAAAAATACCCGAAGATTTGCTGCAACCTGGTAAAATCCTACCCATGAAAGATCAGCAAGGAAATCCGCTTTACGGCAGAGTTGTTGAAGTGCAAGATGAAAAGGTAAAAATGGACTTCAACCATCCATTAGCAGGTATAGATCTCTATTTTAAGGGAGAGGTTATTTCTACTCGTAAGCCAACTAAAAATGAAATTGAAAATAAGAAGATAGAAGGAGAAGACGAAGAAAAAGGCGAGAATAAAGAAGAAAGCTCGCAATAAACTATACAGGAGGTACCGTCAGATAACATACTAAAATCTTGTCAATACATAATTGAGAATATTTTTACTTATAGTTAACAACCCGGTATTTTTTTAACTTCCTTATTAGTTTTTCAGGTTTTTTATTTTATGCATTTTACATGACGTTTTAATGGATAATATATGTAATGTAACGCTTGTGGCAATAACCATTAATATAATTCTTATCCATAACGCCGTAACAACAAAAAAGGCACTAAAGCATATAGTTGACCACAGCAAAACAAGGGTATAGATCTTAATTTTAAGAGGTATACCCTTTTTTTCGCGATAATCATGCAAATACTCACCAAAAAATCTGTTTGTTATTAACCAGATGTAAAATTTTCTGGAGCTTTTAGCATAAAAATATGCAGCCAATAATAAAAATGGTGTTGTGGGTAATAATGGTACGACAATTCCCAATAACCCCAAACCCACAGCAATGCTACCTAACGAAACATATAACCATCTTTGAAAGGGCTTTAAATCAGTTCCGAACGAATAGTTTTGTCTCTGACAATCAATATTATAATCAATAAATTCTTTCCCTGATTTATCTCTATTATTGTTTTTGACCATTTAACTACTGCTTTGGTTCCATCATATCATGTATCACATTATCATATAGGGCGGCCAGATCCGCGATAGAGCCATAACTTTCTCCATCAATTATAAGCTCACTTCCCTCCACTTCACCAAGCAATGAAAATTCTACATCAGAATTAGCTACCATATTAATAAACGATTCTTCTTTACCGGGATTAACGGAAACCACCACACGGCTTTGTGACTCACCAAACAGAAAAGCATCTTTACGAACAGACTCGTCTGTTTCTATATTAAATCCAAGAGTATTATCCTTTGCTGATTCTAATAGTGTAACAAAAAGGCCGCCATCGGCAACATCATGAGCTGATTCAATAAAACCTTCCCTGATCAGGTTTTTTATAAGCGTTTGTAAATCATATTCTTCGTCAATATCAAAGTATGGTGCGGGTGAATTCCTGATTTTATGCCATTGGCAAAGATACTCCGAGCAATTGATATCTTCACGTGATTTACCAAGTAAAAATATCAAGTCTCCACTTCTTTTGAAACTTAAACCCGTAAGATGTTTTTTATTTTCGAGTATTCCGATCATTCCAATTACAGGTGTTGGAAATACTGGCACTTCCTTGTTATTCAAGGTACTCTGGTTGTAAAAACTGACATTTCCTCCTGTTACCGGGGTACTGAATTTTTCACAAGCTTTTGACATTCCTTTTATCGAATTAACAAATTGCCAGTATACTTCAGGATTATAAGGATTTCCAAAATTCAAGCAATTAGTAACAGCCAGGGGTTGCCCACCTGAGCAAACTATATTCCTGGCAGCTTCAGATACAGCAATTGCAGCTCCCTGAAAGGGATCGGAGTTTACATACCTGGAATTACAATCAACTGTCATCAAAAGAGCTTTATCTGTTCCTTTTAGATTTACCGAAGCAGAATCACAGTTGATATTGGTTGTCATATTTTTAGTCCCTACCATTGTATCATACTGTTCGGCAACCCATTGCTTAGAAGCATTATTATGGTTTTTCAACATAAACCTGGCTACTTCTTTAAAATCAGAGGGTATATTAACAGAATCAATTGTAAACTTTTTATTTTCAGCAAAATATGCAGGCTCCTTGTACTCTCTGTTATAAACAGGAGCTCCGCCGCCAAGCACAAGAGAATTGGCCGAAACTTCGGCCACCAGCTTATCATTCATATAATAACGTAAAACATCACCCTCTATAACATGCCCTATTTGCACGCAATTCAACTCCCACTTCTCGAAAACATTCAACACCTCATGCTCCCGGCCTTTTTTCACAACCAACAACATTCGCTCCTGCGATTCCGACAATAATATTTCAAAGGGCTCCATATTCTTCTGGCGTAAAGGTACTTTATCAAGATATATTTCCATGCCATGTTCCCCTTTTGCCGACATCTCAGAAGTAGAACAGGTTATACCGGCAGCCCCCATATCTTGCATACCCACAACAGCACCTGTTTTAATTACTTCAAGAGTAGCCTCCAACAAAAGCTTTTCCTGGAAAGGATCGCCCACCTGAACGGCCGGTATCTTATCTGCCGATGCCTCCGTAATATCCTCTGATGCAAATGTGGCACCATGAATTCCGTCTTTCCCGGTAGAAGAACCAACAATAAACACCGGATTCCCGGCTCCTTTTGAAATAGCAGATATAGTATTGCCTTTTTTTACAATTCCAACCGACATTGCATTAACCAAAGGATTGGCATTGTAACACTCATCGAAAAATACCTCTCCACCAACAACAGGTACACCAAAAGCATTACCATAATCACCAATCCCTTTTACCACATACTTAAACAACCATTTGGTTTTGTCAATCTCAGGATCTCCAAATCGCAATGAATTTAGTTGTGCTATAGGTCTGGCTCCCATGGTAAAAATATCCCTGTTGATCCCTCCTACCCCGGTTGCAGCACCCTGGTATGGCTCTAATGCTGATGGATGATTGTGAGATTCTATCTTAAAAGCACAAGCTAAACCTTCACCCAAATCAACTAAACCGGCATTCTCATCCCCGGCCTCTGCAAGTAAATGAGAACCTTTGCGTGGTAATGTCTTAATCCACTTTATCGAGTTTTTGTATGAGCAATGTTCTGACCACATTACCGAATAAATACTTAACTCGGTAAAATTAGGCTCACGACCAAGAATTTCTTTAATACGATAATACTCCTCGGGTAAAAGCCCTAAATTTTTTGCTGTTTCCAAATTTTTAGATGACGTTATTTCCATTAGGTTTTCAATTTTAAAATCAGAACAAAAATACATAAGTTATACAAATTTGCTCGAAAATTTTCGAATCATTTCAACTTAAAATAGAATTAACTAATATTGTTAAATATTTCTATTAAGAAAATCACTGATTGTTTATAGAATGTTTTTTCGCCTTTTTAATTATCTATTTTATGCTATTTTTGATTTTTAATAATATCATCTCTAATATTATGACCGGATATGTTTTATTTTTTATTTACCTGTTATTTTTCGTGTTTGTTTTAAAAAAAATAAACTTTTTTAAAAACATTCCGGGGCTTTCTTATCAATATATTGTTTTTTTCTTCTTATTGAAAGTTGCTTTCGGTATTACACTTAGTTTATTATACAGATATTATTATGATCCAGACACAGCAGACATTTATAAATACTTTAATGATGGTTTATACTTATATGGTGTTTTATGGGAAAACCCGGCTGATTATCTGCGTATTCTAACAGGTATTGGTATCCATAGTGAACATGTTGACCTATATTTGTCTGATATGCCTTACTGGTTTAGGCCCTGGGAATCTCCATTATATAATGATAACCGTGTTATTATACGTTTTAACGCCTTAGTAGCCCTGTTTTCATTTGGCCACATTCATGTACATACGGTTTTTGTAAATTTTTTATCCTTTACGGGTTTAGTAGCTTTATACAAATTTTTTCTAAATTATATTCCAGGATATAAAATACCTCTGCTTAAATGGGGTATATTTCTCTTTCCCTCTTTACTGTTTTGGGGATCAGGCTTATTAAAAGAAGGTCTACTTATTGGTTGTTTTGGAATGGCATTATATTTAACAGATTACATTGTGGCAAACAAAAACAATTTTAAAAGAATTTATTGGCCCAATGTAATAATACTTATGGCTTGCTTATGGATATTATTGTTATTAAAACCATATATACTTGTATTGTTTTTGCCATGCTTAATTGGTTTTTATATTTCACAAAACAAAAATTTTTTACAAACACAGTTATCGTATGTTCTCCTATTTACAGGCTTATTAATTCCGGTTATCTTACTTCATTTATTATTACCGGAATTTGACCCCATCAGATTAATTGCAAACAAACAAAATAATCTTATCAACCTTTCGCATGCAGTTAACGCTAACAGCTTACTGCACAGCAATTACCTGCAACCCGAATTTTGGGATATTTTAATAAATGCTCCCGGTGGATTTCTAACAACATTACTGAGGCCACACATTATGGAAGTTGATTCGGTTTTATCTTTTTTTGCGGCAATTGAAAACCTGATTATGTTATTAATTATAATTACTTCTGTAATTTATTCATCAGGAATTAAACAACTACCCATAACATGGCTTTCATTTTGGTTCAGCCTGGCAGGCTTTGCATTTATCGGCTTAACATCTCCTGTAGCTGGTGCAATAGTAAGATATAAAATAATGATGCTTCCATTTCTGTGGGTTTTTGTTTTAAGTATTATCAATAAAAAAGCAATACAATCATTATTAATAAAAACCTCTAAAAATGAATATGCAAAAAACAATACAAGATAAATTAATTTAGATTATAGAAAAATATTAAAAAAATATAACAAAATAGTTTTATTCGTAGATTAAATAAGTCTTTTAGAATAATTAAATTCGAAAAAAATTATCTTAATTTTATAAAATAAGCAATAATATTTTTATTTTTTTTATATTTAATCAATATTTTTTACAATTTTTATTGTTTTAATAAACATTTTAAATTAAAAAATTATATATTTGAATACCCAATTTTATAACCAATATAATCATGAACAAGATAAAAGTTGTTATAGTAGATGATCATAAGCTTGTTACAGACTGTATAAGCCTGTTTCTGAAAGGGGCAGATAATGTAAAAGTAACAGGTATTACTCATAGTGGGCCTGATGCAATTAAACTATTAGAAAAAGATGTACCGCATGTGATGCTTTTGGACATAAGCATGCCCGGCATGACTGGTATTGAAGTAACCGAGATAATAAAAAAGAAATACCCCGATATCAAGGTACTTATTTTGTCAATGCATTCTGATTATGATAATATTTCTGATGCAATTGATGCAGGTGCCGATGGTTATATACCAAAAGATATTACATCAGACGAACTGGTTGATGCGATAGAAACAGTTAATAATGATAAGAATTATTTTCATACCACAATAAGTGATGAAATAATTAAAAATTATGCAACTAAACAAAAAAAGACATCAAACTTGCTTCCGCAATTAACAAAACGCGAGTTGGAAGTGTTAAAGTTGTTTGCAGAAGGTTATAACAACAATGAAATTGCCGAAAAACTGTTTTTAAGTGTCAGAACAATAGAATCACACAAAAACCATATACTTCAAAAAACAAGCATGAAAAATAGCGTGGAGCTTATAAAATTTGCAATCAAAAACAAAATTGTTGAATTATAAAATTCATAAAAGTTTTTATTCCCCTATTTCAACAAGTTTTTTACACACCTTAATCAATCAAAAACCTAGCCAATGCTTTATATCTATTCAACAACCATACCAGTATCAATCAATTTTACAAAATAATAACAATATTTTTATTTTTCCTGCACCCAATAATAAATCTTTTCAAAAATATTCTGCGAGCTAAAAGGTTTTGAAACAACATCAACAATGCCATTTTCTATTATTTCAGACTCTTCAATGATATCATAATATGCAGTAACAGCAACTATTGGAGGTGGGTTAGCATTTTCATTAATAATTTTTGATGCAGTCAAACCATCCATAACAGGCATGCGGATGTCCATAAAAATAATATCGTAATGTTTATTTTTGGCCATATCAACACCTTCCTGACCATTATTGGCTAAATCAACCTTACAGCCTGCTTCTTCAAGTATCAAAGCAAACACTTTCTGATTGATTGGTTTATCCTCAACATACAAAACATTTAATTCCAAACTATTAGAGTCTTGTTTGTTATTATCCATCAGCAAAAATTTTATTAGTTAGATTCAGAATTAAAAATATACATTTTTGATTAAACTGCTTAAACCATACAAGCGTAACCTGCATTTATATTATTATGCTAGTAATGTTATTTTAAAACAACAAAAATTAAAAAAACCGCAGTAATTATATTTAGAGTTAATTATAATGATGTAAAAACAAATTTTTAATTACATACATTTAAATAAAGTATTAGTATAAAAAACACAATATTTAACAACAAATATATGCTTTTTTTTATGTATAAAAAATTTTTTTAAGCTGTTTTATTAATACTGAAAATATAAAACATACTGCGCTATATACAATAATATTTGTAAAAAATGATGTTATCGCTTTTACTTCCCAAATAATTATAAACTCACAAGCTTAATGAATCATGTATCAAAAACACTTGAACTAGAATTATCTCCATATATTAAGGAAATACTACCTTTATGCTACTATTAGTAAATTAAATTATAAAATGAATAATGACAATAATTGATTAGTGTTATTTATTAAATTTCAATTTATAAAATAATATTACTATTGTTATACTCTTAAAATTATTGTTAATATACTGAAGCATTTTTTTTACTTATCAATAAAGAACCTTTTTTGGAATAGTTTTTTTCATTACTTCTAAAAATTTTTCTTGTTCTTCATAAAAAGGTCGGTGTGCTGAATCCTCAAACCATATTATTTTTTTTCCGCCAGGAGCATTTAGTTTGTTAAAATATTGTTCGGCTATCTCACTTGACACTATAATATCATGCCTTCCCAGCAGGAAAAATACGGGTACATCAATAACAGGTACCTCTTCAAACAAATTAAAATCTTTTAAATCCTCCCACAACATATTTATAGAATAATAAGGGTTTGTAAGTAAATGTACCCTGTCTCGTAAAGTATATTTATGAGTTGAAATAACGGCCATTAAATCAGAGATATCAATATAATATTGAGTCTTGTCTGATTCTTTAATTATTCCGCCATACCTTTTAACCCATTTTCTTAAAAGCAGAGCATCTTCCAGCGAATAAAGTTCAGGATCTTCACTGATTGTTTGCAATTCACGCAAAGCTTTTCTGTTATTAGTAGCTTTAGCTTTTTGATAAACATGTTCATAGGCAAGCATTTCATTCTTCAATGGCTTAACACTTTGGCCGGTTGAAATATAAGCATGTATATATTCAGGATATTGTGATGCCAAAACGGCTCCAAAATTTGACCCCCATGAATGAGCCCAAACAAAAACTTTTTCTTTTCCTGTTACTGACAATGCATGATCTATTATTTGCTTTGCATCTTCAACAAACTGATCAATTCCCATACTTTTATCAGGTATTGATCTGCTGAACGATTTTCCTGTACCACGCTGCTCCCAGTATACCATAGTATATTTTTCTTCAAGTTCAAGCATAACTTCATTCTGATTTAAATATGGGAAAAAGGGAAATCCCGGGCCTCCATGCAAATAAAACAATACCGGGTTAGTTATATCATTACCGCGTATCATAACAGCCTGGTCTACACCTCCTAGTTCAATCATACCAAATTCATAAACTCCTTCTTTTGGTGGTTTATGAGGAATATAATATGTATGGCATGATACGAAAAAAAATAATGCAGAAATTATAAACGAAAACAAAATGCTTTTCCGGTTTGTTTTATAAATATTCATAGCGGTTATTATTTGGCTATTTGTTCAATTTGCTTTGTAATAACTAAAAAACGTTTACGTTTAAGCTAATAAACAAATACTTGACAAGCTTGAAATTATTAATGTTTACTTAAAAACTAAGCAAACTGCTTCAATAGTATTTGTTATATTTGCAAAAATACTCAATACTATTTTTTTGATTACATAAACTTAATTTTATACAGGTTTTAAGTACGTGAAAACTTACTATAAGCTCATATTACGTTCATATATAGGACCATTCATTGCCACCTTTCTCATAGCCATATTTATTATGCTAATGCAATTTTTATGGAAATATGTCGATGACCTGGTTGGCAAGGGTTTGGAATGGTATATAGTTGTTGAGCTGCTTTTATATGCTTCGGCTACTTTTGTACCCTTAGCTTTACCCCTGGCCATTTTATTATCTTCAATTATGACCATGGGTAGTTTGGGAGAAAATTATGAGTTGGTAGCTTTGAAATCGGCCGGAATTTCTCTTACAAAAATAATGTTACCTCTTTTTGTAATATCTATGTTTTTAGCAATTACAGGGTTTTATTTTGCTAATAATGTATTACCTGCAGCTAATTTGAGGATGGGATCTTTGCTTTATGACATACGCCAGCAAAGGCCGGCATTTAATATTATGGATGGCGTTTATTATAAAGGCATAGATAACTTTGTTATACGTGTTGAAGAAAGGGATAGTGACGGACAAACCATGAAAAACATAAAAATTTATGACCACACACAACAAAAGGGTAACATAAATTTAACCACGGCCAAACGCGGTACAATGAAAACAACTCCCGATGAAAGATACCTGGTATTTACACTCTACGACGGCTATAATTATGAAGAAATAATACAAGATGACCGGCATTCAAAAGAAAAACCATTTCGCCGAACGGAATTCAGCAAACAAATACGAAAATTCGATTTGAGCGCATTTAATCTTACTCGAACTGACAAGGATCTTTTCAGGAGTAATCATCAAATGCTTGATCTATCCCAACTTAACTTTTTTATCGATTCATTGCAAAACAAAATCAATGAAAGACAAAGTAATTTTTTTGATAGCTATGAAAGACGTTTTAGGTATTATTCAAATCTTGATACTGCCAAATATTATAATTTGGATTTTACCCAAAAAGATGATTTAAACCCCGGGTTTATTTTTAAGGCTGAAAACATCGATATGATTATTAGTAACGCTGCTGATTTAGCCCGCACCAATAACGAATTTTTAAATAACAATCATAAGGAATTTCATGAAAGAAAACGATCTTTGGCAAGATATGAGATTGAATATCAACGAAAGTTTACACTATCAGTTGCATGCATAATACTTTTCCTTATAGGTGCGCCTATGGGAGCAATTATTCGTAAAGGCGGATTTGGATTACCACTTGTAATAGCTGTATTATTTTTCGTTGTTTTTCATGTTACATCCGTTACAGGCGAAAAGTTTGTTCGCGAAGCAGTAATACCTGCATGGCAAGGTATGTGGATAGCACCAGTGTTGCTATTGCCTGTAGGAATACTTCTTTCGGTTAAAGCCACTACCGATTCATCAATGCTGAATATCGAAAACTACACTAAGAAATTCGAAAGCCTGGTGAGAATTATTAAGAAATTAAATAAAAAAATAAATTAGATAACAAATAGTTATCAATTATATTGTTTATAAAAATTTAAAATAAAAAACAAATGACCATAAATTTTTCAAAACAAACGAATGAAGAAGAAAAAAAACTTGATAGTATTGAAGCCGCTATTGAAGATATTAAAAATGGTAAAGTAGTAATTGTTGTTGATGATGAGGATCGCGAAAACGAAGGCGATTTTATTGCTGCTGCAGAAGTTATTACTCCTGATATTGTTAACTTTATGGCCATGCATGGTCGTGGACTGATTTGTGCTCCAATAAGTATAAGCCGTTGCGAGGAGTTAGATTTAGACTTGATGGTAAACAAAAACACCTCTCTGCATCAAACTCCCTTCACTGTTTCAGTTGATTTGATTGGCAAGGGATGTACAACAGGTATTTCGGCATCAGACAGGGCTAAAACTATACAGGCTTTGGCTGATCCAAAAACCGATAAAAAAGAACTTGCACGACCAGGTCATATATTTCCGCTTATGGCACGCGAAGGAGGTGTGCTTCAAAGAGCAGGACATACCGAAGCTGCTTTAGACCTGGCCAGGCTTGCAGGTTTTCAACCCTGCGGAACACTAGTGGAAATAATGAATCCGGATGGCTCAATGGCCAGGTTGCCCGAGCTAAAAGAAGTTGCAAAAAAATTTAACCTCAAAATAATATCAATTGAACAATTAATTGCTTATCGTATAAAAAACGAAAGCCTTATAAAAAAAGAAATACTTGTTGACATGCCTACCGATTGGGGGCATTTTTCGCTGGCCGCCTACAAGCAAACAACAAACGACAAGCTACACCTGGCACTAATTAAGGGCGAATGGAAACCTAATGAAGAAATTTTGGTAAGAGTTCACTCTTCATGCCTAACCGGCGATATTTTCGGTTCATGTAAATGCGATTGTGGAAAACAACTTCACAAAGCCATGGAAATGGTTGAAAATAATGGTAAAGGTGTAGTATTATATATGAACCAGGAAGGCAGAGGTATTGGATTATATAACAAACTTAAAGCCTATCATCTCCAGGAACAAGGACTTGATACAGTTGATGCGAATATTGAACTTGGATTTAAAGCTGATGAAAGAGATTATGGAATTGGTGCACAAATACTACGCGATCTGGGGGCTCAAAAAATAAAACTTATTAGCAATAACCCTCATAAAAAAACAGGACTAAGCGGATATGGAATAGAGATTACAGAAAATATACCTTTGATTGTACCCGGCTCAAAACATTGCCATAATTATATTGAAACAAAAAAGAAAAAAATGGGGCATATCTTATAATATCGCCCAACTTAAAAGGGATTCACTAAATCACCGCCAACAGTTGCTATTTTTTAAATTTCAACTTAGAAATTTAGTTGTAATGTAAAATCCTATTAAAATTTGTTATTTATAAATTTTTAACGTCTTTGCATTGTAATCATAATATTAAATTCGCCTTAATTAGCTTAAATTTTCTAAATTTGCCTACATTTAAAACCAATTATAATATTATGTTAAGATCACACAACTGCGGAGAGTTAAGAAAAAAAGATTGCGGCAAAGAAGTTATTTTGTATGGATGGGTACAACGAACACGCGACCTTGGTGGTATGACTTTTATTGATATACGCGATCGTTATGGAATAACACAACTTACATTTAGTGCAGAATTAAATGTTGAGCTTTATAAGAAAGCAAAATCACTTGGGCGTGAATATGTTATAAAAGCTTCCGGCACAGTAGTTGAGCGCAGCAATAAAAACTTTCAAATACCTACCGGTGAAGTCGAAATTATTGTTCATTCGCTAGAACTGCTTAATAACTCAGATAATATACCTTTTACCATAGAGGATGATACTGACGGTGGCGAAGAGCTCAGGATGAAATACCGTTACCTTGATCTACGACGTAACGTAGTAAAACAGAATCTTTTAATTCGTCATCTATTAGCTTTTGAAACCAGAAATTTCCTTAATCAGTTTGATTTTATAGAAATTGATACTCCCATTCTAATTAAATCAACGCCGGAAGGAGCTCGCGATTTCCTTGTTCCGTCACGAATGAACCCTGGACAATTTTATGCTTTACCCCAATCACCCCAAACATTCAAACAATTACTTATGATAGGCGGCCTTGACAGATACTTCCAAATAGCAAAATGCTTCAGAGATGAAGATTTTAGAGCCGACCGCCAACCCGAATTCACACAAATAGACTGCGAAATGTCTTTTGTAAACAAAGAAGATATATATGAACTGTTTGAAAGTCTTATAGGCCATCTATTTGCTAAAATCAAAAACATTGAACTTGATGATTTTTCAGTTATGACTTATAATGATGCTATGAAATATTATGGCACTGATAAGCCAGATACACGTTTTGGAATGAAGTTGGTTGAATTAAACGAATTTGCCAAAGAAAAAGGCTTTAAAGTTTTTGATGATGCTGAATTTGTTGCGGGTATAAAAGTGCCTCAATGTGCCTATTATTCAAGAAAACAAATAGATGAGCTTACAGAATGGGTGAAAAGGCCACAAATAGGTGGTAAAGGTTTGGTTTACGTAAAAGTAAATGATGACGGAACAATTAAATCATCCGTTGATAAGTTTTTTAACGAAGACGACCTGAAGAATTGGGCTAATCATTTTAATGCAGAAAAAGGCGACCTTCTTCTTATCATGGCAGGAGATAAAAATCCAACACGCAGGGCTCTCGGTGAACTAAGATTGGAAATGGCAAACAGGCTCAAATTAAAAGATCCGGCTAAATATGAATGTGTATGGGTAGAAGAATTCCCATTACTCGAATGGGATGATGTAACCGGCAGATACTACGCTATGCATCATCCTTTTACATCACCTGTTGAAGAAGACTTGTCAAAACTTGACACCGAACCCAACAACGTACGTGCCAACGCATATGACCTGGTAATTAACGGTGTAGAAATAGGCGGCGGCTCAATAAGAATAAACAACCGTGATCTGCAGCTAAAGATGTTTAATATTCTTGGCCTCTCAAATGAAGAGATAGAAAACCAGTTTGGATTTCTAATGAATGCATTCTGCTACGGGGCACCACCACATGGAGGAATTGCTTTAGGATTTGACCGCTTATGCGCCCTTTTTGCCGGCACTGATTCTATAAGGGATGTTATAGCTTTCCCGAAAAACAATGCCGGTCGTGATGTTATGATTGATTCACCGGCACCTATAGATGAAAAACAGCTTAAAGAATTACACCTTAAATTGGATAATTTGCAATAATATTTCCATAAAATGATCATTATAAGTGGCATATCTGTGCACTTTACAGGGAACTACCTTTTTGAAGACATCTCTTTTATTGTAAATAACAAGGATAAAATAGGCCTTGTAGGAAAAAATGGCACAGGAAAAACCACACTAATGCGAATACTTAATGGTGAATTACAGCCTGAAAAAGGCAACATATCTGTTTCTAATGATGTAAAAATAGGATATCTTCCCCAGGAAATAAAGCTCAGAAGTAACAAAACCGTAATTGATGAAACACTTACAACCTTCAAAGAAGAGTTAGCTCTGCAAAAATCCATTGAAAAACTAAACCAAGAGATATCAGCCAGAAATGACTTTCAGTCAGACAGTTACCATGAACTTGTTCAAAAACTTGCCGAAACAACAGAGCGTTATGAATTACTGGATGGTTCAAGGATTGAAGTAAAAGCTAAAAAAATTTTACGCGGACTGGGATTCCTGAAAGACGATATGGATAAACCAATGTCGGCCTTTAGCGGCGGTTGGCAAATGCGTGTTGAACTAGCCAAAATACTGCTAAAAAAACCTCATTTTATTATGCTCGATGAGCCCACAAATCATCTTGATATCCAATCAATAGAGTGGTTGGAAAACTACTTAATTGAATATCCGGGGGCAATAATGATTGTATCGCACGACAGGGCATTTTTAGATAATATTACAACCCGGACCATTGAAATATCAAAAGGCAAAATATACGACTACAAAGCTTCATACACTCAATATGAAAAAATGCGCCTTCAAAGAGAAGAAATAGAAACAGCTGCTCTGAACAATCAACAAAAACAAGTTGCTCAAATTGAAAGATTCATAGAACGATTTCGTTACAAAGCATCCAAAGCCAAGCAGGTTCAGTCTAAAATTAAAATGCTTGAAAAAATGGATAAAGCCGAAGTTGATAAAATTGATCAGTCTTCAATATATTTTCGTTTTCCACAAGCCACACCATCCGGTAAGCTGGTACTTGAAGCATCAGATATCACAAAATCATATGGTACAAAAAAAGTGCTCGATAATATATCATTTGCAATCAACCGGGGAGAACGGATTGCATTTGTTGGTAAAAATGGGGAAGGTAAAACAACATTATCAAGAATTATCGTAGGCAATCTCAGTCATGAAGGCAAATTAAAACAAGGTCACAACGTATCAATAGGATACTTTGCACAAAATCAAGATGAGCTGCTCGATAATAATAAAACAGTCTTTCAAACACTTGATGACATAGCAATTGGAGATGTAAGAAAAAATATTCGTGGTATCCTCGGTGGTTTTTTGTTTAGCGGCGAAGATGTTGAAAAAAAAGTAAAAGTGCTCTCAGGTGGCGAAAAATCCAGACTGGCAATAGCAAAAATGTTGCTCTTACCGGTCAATTTCCTTGTGCTTGACGAGCCAACAAACCACCTGGATATGAGATCAAAAGATATCTTAAAAAATGCATTGCTGCAATTCAACGGAACCATAATTATTGTTTCTCACGATCGTGACTTTATGAATGGATTAACCAATAAAGTTTATGAATTTAAAAATAAAAAAATCATTGAATACCCGGGCGATATCTACGATTACCTAAAAAGCAGGCAATTGGATAAACTAGATGACCTGGAAACAGAAAAACAAAATGAAATAAAAGAAGCCAAATCTTTGTCAACAAGTTGCTCATCAAACAAAAAAGAATGGCAGTACAGAAAAAAAACAGAAAGCGAATTAAGAAAATTACGAAACAAAATATCAGAATCAGAAACAAAAATAGAAGAACTGGAAAATAAACTCGAAAAACTGGAAAGTAAATTATCTAATCCCGAAAATGATTCTGAGTATATAAGTAATGGCAAAGTATTTGAAGAATACAATGTGCTTAAAAAATCTCTGAATTTGGAAATAGAAAAATGGGAAAAACTAAATATTGAACTGGAAAATAAAAATATAACTTAGCCTTCGAAAAAGCTTCATTCTTATGAAATACTTTATCAAAAAATAAATTATTGTTTTTAAATTATAATAACAGAAAGTATTTTAATTTTCTATTTTATTTACCCACCCGCCAAAAGATGAATAACAGCTACATCATCACCGTCATAAATAACAGTTTTATCATAATCTTCCTTCTTAATAACTATACCATTTACTTTAACAATCAATGATTTAAATGTGAATTTTTTTATATCCAATAACTCCTGTATAGTAATTCTATCATATCCTTTTATTTCTTCAGTTTGGTTGTTAAGTGTGATCTTCATAGCTTATTTCAGTTTCATTATTTAAAAGCTGTTGTTAAATAAAATTACAGGAAAGATTTTCTTGCCTCAGCTTTAAGAAACTCCAATGCTTTCCTGTTGGCCGGCTTTTCGGCTCCTTTTTCGAGAATTTTTTTGCTTAAATCAGTAGATGAAGCATTTTCATCTAATTGTCCTGCACAAGTATTAATTTGTTGAACAATTTCCTCTTTAGCATTTTTAACCATTTCCCATCCTTTTGATGAAACGTAAAGTTGTTGTGAAAGATTATGATCAAATTCGTCTCTTATTGCTCTTATTAACGTTCCATGAAATTGTGAAGCAGTCATTTTTTGATCATGCACCCGCATAATAAGGTTTCGTGGAGATATTCGTTCAAGCAACAGAATAATACGCTCATATGCCTGCATACGTAATGGTAAAGAAACTTTATGTTTTTCTTCCATCATACTCACATGTCGTTTTTTCATCTCCTGGGCAAAATATTCTTTTAAAAGAGTATAGGCAGTTATAAAAACAATAATTGCCGGAATTGTGTACCTTAAAGCTTCAAGAAAACCTATCATTATTTATGTTTTTAATGTTGATAATTAAGTATGCTAATTTACAAAAGCTGATCAAATTGATTATCATTTTATGATTATTTTTATCATAAAATATATAAGTGCAATTTATGTATTAACTTAACTTTTCATTTTTTAAACCCGATTTTAATGTTAATTAAACGGCAGTAGCGCTTATTTATAAAAAATACTTACAGTAAATATAAGTTGAGATCTATTAATAATTTTTAATTTCTTAAATTTGTTGCTCTTTTACAATAACAATCCATATTATTTAATTTTTTATATGTTTTAAAATATTAAAATCATTTTATTATGACTGTTTTATCAAAAAGAATAACAAGGTTATCTGAATCGGAGACTTTAGCAATGGCGCAAAAGAGCCGCGAACTGAAAGCTAAAGGATATGATGTAATTAATTTGAGCTTGGGGGAGCCTGACTTTTTCACACCTGATAATATTAAAGAAGCTGCTAAGAAGGGTATTGACGACAATTATAGTTTTTACACTCCCGTAAATGGTTATTTGGATTTACGTGAAGCAATATGCAAAAAACTACAAAGAGACAATTCGCTTGATTATTCAGCTGATCAGATTGTTGTTACAACTGGTGCAAAGCAGGCTATAGCCAATTCGGTGCTTTGCCTTGTTGATCCCGGGCAGGAGGTTATTATTCCTACACCATACTGGGTAAGCTATAAAGATATTGTTGAAATGGCTGAAGCAAAAGGTGTTTATATAACAGCCAATATAGAAAACGACTTCAAAATAACCCCTGATCAACTGGAAAAAGCTATTACACCCCAAACTAAACTTTTTATTTTTTCCAGTCCTTGTAACCCCACCGGATCGGTTTATACAAGGAATGAGCTTAAGGCACTTGCCGAAGTTTTTGATCGATACCCACAAGTATATATAATTGCAGATGAAATATATGAGCATATAAATTTTTCAGGTAACCATGAAAGTATTGCACAGTTTGAAAATATACGTTCAAGAGTAATTATAGTAAACGGCGTTTCCAAAGGATTTTCCATGACCGGTTGGAGACTGGGTTATATGGCAGCAGATAATAAAATTGCCAAAGCCTGTACAAAACTTCAAGGCCAATTTACTTCCGGGGCATCAAGCATTTCGCAAAGAGCTGCCCTTGAAGCTGTACTTTCAAATCCCGGAAATACAAAACACATGCTTGCAAAATTTAAAGAAAGACGAGATATGGTATTAGAAATGTTGGAAGATATACCACAAATAAAAACAAATATTCCACAGGGTGCATTTTACATTTTCCCTGATATAAGCTCTTATCTGGGGAAATCATATGATAATAACACTATATCTACAGCCAAAGACCTATGTATGTACATTCTGGATAAAGCAAATGTTGCAGTTGTGCCGGGCGATGCCTTCGGCGACCCAAATTGCATAAGAATATCCTATGCTACATCGGAAGACTTACTAAAAGAAGCAATAAACAGAATAAAGAAAGCTTTGGATCAATTAAAGTAAGAACTTAAATATGGTAAGTAAAAAAAATATAGAAAAAACTATTGAAAGCTTTAAAGGCCTCAAGGTTTTGGTAATTGGAGATGTAATGATAGATTCTTATTTATGGGGGAAAGTGAATAGAATATCACCTGAAGCACCTGTTCCAATAGTTGCTCTTGAAAAACGTGAAAGTCGACTGGGCGGCGCTGCAAACGTTGCCCTCAACATCCAAAGCCTTGGAGCACAACCAATACTTTGCTCAATTATTGGCCAAGATGATAAAAGTGAGACTTTTATTGAACTTATGGAAAAAGCAGGCCTTAATACAAAAGGCATTATGAAAAGTCCTCATCGATTGACTACCACAAAATTTCGGGTAATAGGCAATAACAATCAGATGTTACGTGTAGATGAAGAATCGCTTATCAGCTTGCAAAACAACGAAATGACTTCATTGCTTAAAATCATAAAATATATTTTAAAAAACAACACTATTGATGCTATAGTTTTTGAAGATTATGATAAAGGCGTAATATCTCATGAATTAATAATCAAATTAATAGATCATGCCAACAAAAAAAACATACCGGTTGTAGTCGACCCTAAGAAAAACAACTTTTTGTTTTACAGAAATGTAGATCTTTTTAAGCCTAATTTGAAAGAACTGCAAGATGGGTTAAAAATTGATATCGATGTTAACGACCAAGGCCAATTAGAAGAAGCGGTACATAGCCTATTGAAAAAAATACAAGCAAAAGTTGTCTTGCTTACTTTATCTGACAAGGGGATGTTTGTATGCAGTAAAACCGAAATACCCGGTCAATATTCATGTCATAGAATCCCGGCTCACATAAGAAATACATCTGATGTATCAGGAGCAGGTGATACAGTTATATCTGTTGCTGCTCTTTGTACCGCAGTGGGCATGGAACCTAAAATGCTCGCCATAATGTCAAATCTGGCCGGAGGTATAGTATGTGAAGAGGTAGGTGTTGTGCCGATTAGTTTAGATAAGATGATGAAAGAAGCCGTTAAGATGTTCAGTTGATATTATGAAAAAAAATAATCAACAGGATAATACAGTGCATGATTATGAACAAGAAGTTCAGATCTGTGATATGTTTGATAATGTATCAGAAAAATATGATCTTCTTAATAAAATTTTATCATTTGGCATAAATTGTATATGGCGTAAGGAACTTGTAAAACAACTTCAACAATATAAACCCGCCCATGTTTTAGATATTGCCACCGGCACAGGAAACCAGGCAATAAGAATTGCAAAACTAAAGCCTGAGTCAATAACTGCTCTTGACATTTCAATGCAAATGCTCCATATAGGGCAAAAAAAAATTAAAAAACGTAAACTTGATAAGCTCATTGATTTTAAGCATGGGAGTTGTAGCCAACTCCCCTTTGAAGATGAATCATTTGATACTGTTACCATTTCATTTGGTGTAAGAAATTTCAATGACCCATTAAAAGCATTGAAAGAAGCATACAGAGTTACAAAAAAAAATGGAGTAATAATGATACTGGAATTTGGAATACCAAAAAATCCGCTTATTAAATTAGCTTTTCTTTTCCATTTCACTAAATTACTCCCTTTGTTTGGAGGCTTATTGACAGGTAACAAAGCAGCTTTCTCATATTTAACCAACTCTGTAAAAAAGTTCCCGTATGGTTATGATTTTTTGACATTACTCGATAAAGCAGGCTTTACTGATCTGGAATATAAAAAACGTCATTTTGGTATAACATATATATATAGTGCAAGAAAAAAATCATTTGTTTAATTTTGCCAGGCAAAAAACTTTTATTTAAAATAAAATATAAAAATTTAATACGATAATAACATTTGATAATAAGCGTTTAATACATATAGTTTTGACCTCCATAAAAAATTTAAAAAATGATTAAATTTAGCAAACCTATTGCCGGCCTGTTTTTGTGCATATTTTTTATGATAAGTTTTACTTCAGAGGCTTTATCGCAAAGAGATTTGCAAATGAAAAACATTCCACATTATGATTACCGGCCTTATCATTTTGGATTCCTGTTGGGTTTGAACCAAATGGATTTTGCATTGCGGCCAGTAGAAAATCTACACAAACTTGATTTAGAAGAAATTGGAGGTCACAATTTTGATAGCCTTCACTCAGTATTACCACATAGCGAATATGGATTTAATATAGGTATTGTATCAAATTTAAAACTGGGAGAGCAATTTGATTTAAGATTCATCCCAACACTTACTTTTGGCGACAGAATTATCACCTACGAAGGTGTGAGAGAAGACGGCAGATCCAAAATACGCAACCAAACCATTGAGTCAACTTTTCTGGACTTCCCCTTGCATGTCAAATATAAGTCTGTAAGGATGACAAATACACGTGTTTATTTACTTGGCGGTTTAAAATACAGCCACGACCTCGCTTCTGTTGAAGATAAAGACGATCCGGATTCAGACCTGCTTGTCAGCACATTAAGAAATGATCTTTATTATGAACTGGGCATAGGTTTTGACCATTATTTTTATTATTTCAAATTCTCCACAGAGATTAAAGCATCATTCGGATTAAGAGATATCTTACAAGAAAATAATACCATATATTCAAAAAGCATTGATGGTCTTAAATCACAAATTTTCCAAATTTCTTTCCTGTTTGAGTAATTATAATCCCCAACAATATTATCTCCAAAAAAGTAGTTTTTAAAATAAAATATTATATTTTTATATAAAAGGCACAAAATTTGATAGATATATTAATATCAAAATTTGTTTACATTAAAAAATTTTTATAGCCTGAAATACATCCAATTAATAATTTTGATATTTTTATTATAAAAATAAAAACTGTAATAATTTTATTAAAAGGCATTTTAACACAAGCTGTGTAATATTAGGGAGGTTAGCAAAGTTTTAAAATATTTAATCCTGTAATCATCTGATTTATAAAAACCTGTCATCCTTAACCCGTTACTAAATAATAAAATAAGAACTTTTAAATATATATTATAGAAATGAAAACAATTAAATTAATATTTATTATTTTATTGGCAAATTGCATCTCTATTTCTGCCAGCGAAAGCCAAAGTCCTATGGGTAAAACATGGGTTGTATTCATCGAAAACTCCCAATACCAACTTTATGAAAACCTTTATAAAACAAGCAATGATATAAAACTAATGAAAGATGCGCTTGAAAATTATAAAATAGATAGTATCATTCACAAAACAAACCTTACGAAAAGCCAAATGGAAAATTTCTTTTTTTCAGAACTGCACGAAAGTGTTTTAGATAATGAAGTAAAATCACTGATGGTTTGGTATGCAGGGCATGGTAAAAATATTGGTGATACAGGCTACTGGATTCCTGTTGATGCCATGTTAAATGATAAATCAACTTTTTATAATATCAATTACCTTAGAGAAGCTTTAACTTCATATACTGAATATCTTAAGCACACATTGGTTGTAACCGATGCCTGTGAATCGGGGCCGTCTTTTTACCAAGCTATGCGCTCTATTCCTCAAAACAGAAATTGTGATGATATTACTATCACCAGATATCCATCATCACAAACAATTGCATCTTCAGGCTATGAACTTATACCTGAACCATCAATATTTACAAGAACATTTGCCACATTACTAACTCATAACATTAATCCCTGTATACCAATTGAAAACATAGTAAACCAACTCATCATTGCCGCATCACGAAATAACCAACCTATACCACGATTTGGAAAGATAACAGGAATGCAAGATGAAGGTGGCACATTTTTTTTCATTAAGAAATAATAATTAGAAAATAAATATAAAAACTACTTTATAATAATAACTTTAATTTATATATTAGCAATTTGTTTTTTAAGATATATTTTATATTTTTACCGTTTTTATGTTTTCAAATTCATTCTATCAATTATTAACCCAAATTTAAAAGTATGAAAAAGTATACACTAATTCTTATTTTATTGATTTGTATTACCAAAATATTACCATTTACAGGGTTCGGAATGTATTATTTAAAGTCTCAAAATGAGCCTTATGCTCCTGTTTTCAAAATCCATGATAATATGGACAATCCGGAAATGTATCTTCCCCAGAAAGAAAGAGTTAAAAGCATGATACCATTGAAAGCAGAAGTTAACGTACCTCCATATCCTGATGCTGTTGTATTTCTTGTACATACCACTGATGAGTTGAAGCAAGCTACAGGTACGGATGGCCTGGCAGAAATCAAGCTGATCACAACCCATTCTAAAAAAGAAATTGTTCAATTTTATAAAGAAAAGCTTCCAGGCATATATTACCATGAATCTTTTTCAGTTCTTTACCATGGTGAAGATGAAGTGAGTATATCAGAGTTGATGGGTGGTATGCCACATATTTCTTTAATGGAGGCATCACCATCGATCAAGGAACTGGTACCCGATGCTACCTATTTAATAGGGGTTGTATACGAAACAAAAAAATAATTAGTAAGTAGATTATAATACTTTTATTTTTTTTGCATTAACTTAATCTACTTGTTATTTTTATTATTGCCGGAACCAATTCTGCAGGTTACGATGTCTCCAAAACGAATTCGGTCATTAGCCTGTAGAGGTGTATACGAGCATTACCTCCTCTTATGCCATGGTTATGGTCAGGATAAATCATCAATTCAAAGTCTACATCAGCTTCAATAAGCGCATCGGCCATTTCAATGGTATTCTGATAGTGTACGTTATCATCGGCAGTACCATGAACTAGCAGGTAGTTACCTTTTATTGAATCCACATGGTTTATGGGGGAATTATCATCATAACCATCAGGATTTTCTTGAGGTGTACGCATATATCTTTCGGTATATATAGTATCGTAAAACCTCCAATTAGTAACCGGCGCAATGGCTATAGCCATTGAAAATATGTCATTTCCCTTAGCAAGACACAAAGTAGATAAATAACCACCATAGCTCCAGCCAAAAATCCCTATGTTATCTTTGTCAACATAATCAAGTGATGCAAGGTATCTGGCAGCTTCTATTTGATCAATAGTCTCATATTTGCCAAGCTGCAAATAAGTCATCTTTTTAAACTCCTCTCCCCTGCCACCGGTTCCCCGGTTATCAACCGAAACTACAATATAACCCATCTGGGTTAACATCTGGAACCAGGCCCCATTATATGCATTCCACCTATCGATTACAGTTTGAGATCCCGGCCCCCCATATACATACATAAACACAGGATACTCCTTTTCAGGGTCAAAATCTTCAGGCTTAATTTTCCAACCATTAAGATCTACATTTTCACTGGTAGTAAAAGTAAAAAATTCAACAGGTACATATCCATATTCGCTTGTAAGCGAGTCAAGTTCATCATTATCCTGCCTTACCCTTATATTTTCACCTGATGACTTGTGTATGGTATAAGTTGGAGGTGTATTTATGGTTGAATGATTGTTTATAAAAAATTTATGACCATCGCTAAAAGATGGAGTATTAAACCCTTCTTTTTCGGTAAGTCGTTGTTTATTATTGCCGTTAAGATCAATAGCATACAAATGATTGGTAAAAGGTGATTCTTCGCAAGAAGTATAATAAACAATATCGTTTGCCTCGTCTATACCGTGAAAGCCGGTAACATCCCAATCTCCCTGGGTTATTTGTCTTGATTTGTTCCCATCCATATCATAAAGATAAATATGATTAAAACCGTCCTTTTCACTGGTAATAACAAAATGTTCATCGTCATCTAAAAATGTCAGGTCATCGGTAATGCTTATATAGTAAGAATTGTTTTCTTCATACAATATATTTGTTTTACCCGTATTAGCATCAGCCAGCAATATTTCCAAATGATTCTGGTGCCTGTTCATTCTCTGAACAGAAAGCTTTTCAGGGTTTCGAGTCCATTTAATACGTGGTATATACTGATCTTTTTCATCGCCTGTATCTACCTGAATAGTTTCACCGGTGCTAAAATCATAAATATGAATAGTTACAATTGCATTCTCTTCTCCTGCCTTGGGATATTTATACCTGTACTCTTCGGGATAAAGTGTGCCATACTTCATCATAACAAACTCCTTCACATGACTTTCGTTAAATTTGTAAAAAGAAATTTTTTCGCTGTCAGGTGACCAGAAAAACCCCTGTGTAAAAGCAAACTCTTCCTCATATACCCAATCAGTGGTGCCGTTGATGATCTCATTATAAACACCATCATCAGTGATTATGCTTTCTTCACCGGATTCTAAGTCTTTAACATAAATATTATTATTGCGCACAAATGCAACCATTGTACCACAAGGTGAGAAAGTTGCCAAACGCTGTTTATCTCCCTCAGCCAAAAGACTAAGACTCTCTTTTTCAATATCCCAAATATAATAAACCGATTCACGTGAACGTCTGTAAATGGATTCGGTTTCAGTGGCAATCAGCAACATAGTCTCATCATCACTGAAATGATAATCATCAATACTTACAGGCTCACCATCGTCATCTTGCAAAAGATCTTCCGTTGCAAAAACTGTTTCAAGAAATTCATCAGTCTCATATTCGTAGATGTTAATTTCCGTTCCATCTTCTATAAGCGAATAACGAATTCCATCTTTCATAGACTTAGCACGCTCAATAGTTTCAGGACGAAAAATATTATCATCCCAGATCTTCTCAATGGTGATCCGTCCAGAACTATTATCCTGGGAAAAACATGTTGCAGAAACCAAGATAAAAAAAATAAAAAATGCTTTTTTATACATAATTGGCAGCTTTTACAAATTAATAATTAATAAACATAAACTTTCAAAACTACTATGAATATGCCAAATATATGACTTTTTTCGTAAAAGCTAATCTATGTATAGATATAATTTATAAGGCAATAAAATAATGACGGCTGCCTGTCAATAAATAACTTTTAGTTGGTATAAAACCATTAAAAACCTTATAATTAATAGTTGACCAAAATTCCGGTTTACCAAATAATAAGTTACTTATTCATATCTTAATATAACATCAAAAAGATCCTGACTCTCATTCCTATGGCGCCTGTCAGAAATCTTCAAATAATATTGATCAATCTCTTCAATCTCAAATTCGGCAGGTAGTCTTGACTTGGATTTTAGCTCTTTTAGTTTATTGGGATCGTCAGGATCAAGCGAATAAAATGCAACGGTCGGATCTATATCGCCATGATTTCTTGACATAATCCTGAGTTTTCCTGTATTTTCAGGATTAATTTTGAAAAAATCTTTGTCTCCTTTCGGGAATATAGCAATCTGTATTGTATCATTTAGTCCTATCTCTTTTGCATCTGTAAAATGATCATTGGGTTCATACTTATCCATTTCAGGAATAAAGTTGACTTTCCAGTTAAAAAGATCTTTTGATTCATTTCTTCCCCGCCTGTCATTAAGCACTACGTAGTAATCACCGGGTTCAGTCACAGCCACAGCTGTTGGCAGTCTTTCTATACCTCTAATAACATCAACTTTTTCTTCTCCATACTCATCATAAATAGCATAATAAGCTCTCAATTCTAAGTTATCAGGCACATTCCTTGCTTTTGTCTGCAAATAACCTTGTTCTTCAACTCTAAACTTAAACCAGTCTTCATCATACCTGGGATAAATTGCTGATTTGTACTCTTCGCCAAACTCCAATTCTACAGCTTCCTCCACACTATTATTAGGCTCATGAGGGTCAAATTCTTCAACAAAGTTAAATTTAACATAAAATTCATCTTCTGAATATTGCCTTGGTGATCTTGCGTTTATTCTGACAAAATAATTGCCTTCTTCCAAAACATGCATAGCACAAGGCGTTCGTAAAAAATCTGTTAGATAATTTTCTTGTTGCTCTCCCCATTCATCGAAAGTAGCTAAGCGAGCCCTGGGAGTCCCTATTCCGTCAGGCACATCTCTTACAAGAACTTGCAAATAACCTTGACCGGGCACTTCCACTTCATACCAGTCAACATCACCTTCGGGATAAATAGCCATTGAAAACTCAGTTCCAAGGCTGATTGTATTGGCCTGATAAATTTCGTCATTAGGCTCAATTGAAGCATTATCTTTTGATGGTCCGCATGACACGACCAAAAACACAAAAACCATTGTAATAATTGCAAAAGTATTTATTTTCATGACTAACACAATTTTTGTTATGAAATAAGATTTTACCGTAAAACTACAGATAATTTTATTATAAAATTAAAAAAAAATAGAAAAAATGATTTAAATTAACCGAATAGCAGTGGTTTTAAAAATTAAGAGGTTAGCTATTACATTAACATTAAAATTAAGTTAATTGAACTTCACTGGTTTAACAACCATTACGAAACTCAATTTTATTATTTTGATCGTTAATAAAATTTTCAGACAGCTTACTCCGATAATGATATGTTAATTAATTCATAGCTTCTTTTTCCCATTCCAATTTTTTCGGCATGTTCTAATTGTATGGTAGAATCAATATTGTGTTGTTTCATAAATTTATCAACTCCCGAATCAAAATCATGTCCTTTTGCTTGTTTTACAAGATCATAAGCTGCCTGATCAATTGCAACAGGATCTTTTGAGGCAATTATACCGATATCGGGAATCAGTGGATGATTTCTCCATGGCAAACAATCACAACCGGGAGTTACATCGAAAATAAAATTGAAATACAATGATTTCTTTTCTTTACCTTTCACGGCACCCCATGCAAATTCGGAAGTTTTTTCCTGCAGTTTCGCGGTTTCGGAAGAATCTTTGACTTTTATTGCATTTTCGGGGCATACAATTTTGCATTCTCCACACCCTATACATTTTTCAAGATTGATATTGGCATATTTTTCGACCTTTATTGCGTCAACAGGGCACCACTCAACACACTTTCCACATGCTATACACTTGTTTATCTTCACAAAAGGTTTTACATCATAATGCATCATAAGTTTTCCGGCTCTGGAGGCACAGCCCATGCCAAGATTTTTTAGGGTGCCACCAAAGCCTGTCATATCATGCCCCTTAAAATGAGAAACTCCAACTATTGCATCTGCCTGGTAAAAAGCGGCACCAATTTTAACTTCTTTAAAGTGTTTTCCATCAATACTTACATTATAAAACTCGTTGCCGTGCAGCCCATCTGCTATAACAACCGGGGCATCAATTACAGGCCGAAGCCATCCGTTATCCTGTGCAGTGCGGTGATGATCAACTGCATTAGCTCTACTGCCTACATAAAGCGTATTGGTATCAGCTAAAAATGGTTTACCCCCTGCCTCTATAATAGCCTCGGCAATGGGCGAAACCTGCACAGGACGTATAAAGGTGTCAATACCTTTTTCACCAAAATGAACCTTGAGGGCAATTAAATCATCTTTATTATAAGTAATACCTTCACCTGCCATTTTAAAAAGTTTCCTGATACGATTAAGCAGATTATCATCTTTAGATTTAGATGATAAATCAGAAAAGTAAACTTTTGTCATATTATAATCTCTCTTTTAATATTAACACGTATGAAATTATATTTAATCACCTGATATTAGATAATATAAATAACAAACGCTATTCCCGAAACAATTTCCACAGACAGGTACAAGCCCTTTCAACTATGAAATTTTCTACTCAAAAATAATATCATTGCTTATAAGAGCTCTATCTATAAACAAAATTTTCCCATTCTTCAAATAGTTTTCTATCCATGACCTTAGGAACTTTGGTTTGTCCGCCTTTTTTATTTTTTGCTTCAACCCAATCATGAAAAAGTTTTACCGGTATCAATTTTACCTGGGGATTATCAAGCGCTTTACTACGAGCAACTTTATAGTTTTTATTTTTTATCTGCAATATTTTGTCAAGCTGTTTTGCCATAGTGGTTTCATCAATATTAAAATCACATTCTTTACAACCAAAATACCACCGGTGAATATAACTTCCTTCACATTTAACAGCATTAACCGTAAACTCCTGGATATTAATATTGTATTCTATCTCCAACTCTTTAACAGCATTCACCATCTGATACTCCGAAAGTTGTGACCCAACCACATTTAAAAAAGATTTTGTTCTTCCGGTTAATTTAATTTCAACTTTTTCTTTATCGGTAAATTTAACCGTATCACCTATCATATAACGCCATGCACCTGCAACTGTACTTATAATGAGAATATAGTCAACTCCTTCTTCCACTTCAGCTATTGTCAGTGCTTTGGCATTTTCAGCAACCCTACCGTCATCATTTAAGTTTTCGGAAGTTAAAGGAACAAACTCAAAGAAAACACCATTATTTGTTAGCAAAGTCATTGAATCAGTATCTGTTTTAAGTTGTGATGCCAGGTAGCCCTCGGATGCAAGGTATGTGTCAAGTATAATAATAGGCCGGCCTAAAATCTTCTCGAAGCTTTTTCTATATGGTTCAAAATTCACGCCACCCGATGTAAACACTTCCAGGTTGGGCCATATCTCATGGATGTTTTTTAGTCCGTTATATTCAATTATCCTTTTTAACATAAGTTCTATCCATGAGGGCATTCCTGATAATCCTCCTATGTTCCAATCAGGTGCATTTATGGCTATTTGCTTAACCCTTTCATCCCAATTATTAATGGAAGAAATTTTACTGCCTGGTTTATAAAATCTTCTAAACCAAAAAGGTATATTATATGCACTTATTCCACTTATTTCACCTTCAAGATGGCCTTTTACTTCCTTAAGATCTGTAGAGCTGCCAAGCATCAAAATTTCTGTCTCAAAAAATGATGATGGTAAGTCAAATTTGGCTATACTCAATAACTGCTTTATTCCTGCATTTCTAATACTGATAAGCATATCATCAGTAACCGGAATGTATTTTGTGTTGCTTGTCGTCCCACTACTCAAAGCAAAAAAATCAGGCCTTCCAGGCCATGTCACATCAGAAACACCTGAATAAACATCTTTCCACCATTCGCTGTATATTTTATCATAATCGTAATAAGGAATACGAGATGAGAAAGCTTGATAAGAATCCTTTTCATTTAATATCTCTTCAAATTTATAAAACTTACCAAAGGATGTGTTTTTAGCCTTTTCTAAAATATCATTAAACAGTTGTTGCTGGGCAGGCACAGGATCAGGCGTATCAATAATATTATTTGATATTTCAATTGCCTTTTTTATTATTTCGCCAATTATTGCCATAAAAATTAAATAAGTTTTTAATTTCTAAATTGAAATTTATAAATAATAACCGAACGTGCCGATCAACAAAAGATCGTGACCGAAAAAAGTAAGATTGTGAGCTCGTGAGCGCCTTAAAATTATTTTTTGTGAACAAAAAACAATAATCGAAACTCAATGAAACTTACATATTTATTATTTAACCGGTATTTCCCGAATAATCGGCATCCCGTTTTCGCCCGGCAGTAATTTCTTATTTCTTATTTGTTTTTTAATTCATTTTATAATTTCGGGTATCTTATAAACTTCAGCCCCTCAAAATTAGAAAATATAAATTATTTGTCAGGCATGCTTTAGTTACAAAAAACCTTTTTAGATTAAATTATTTTAATTAATACATTGATGTTTTAAATTAAAACTCAAAATTGATAAAAATGTCATACATTATGCGAATTTTTACTTCAAATAAAAAAAATATAAAACACGGCCCGTTTGTACTAATTTTTTTAACATTTTAGCAACCGATATATTAATTTAGTGAAACCAACAAATTAATAAAGAAGAAGGGAAGAAATAAGCTTAGTATTTCTTCCCTTAATTTTTTTTTAAATTTTGCTATAACTGTAATTGGTCTAAGCAAACAATTATTGGTAGTCAGCCACAATATTAATTCTTAATTTTGGCCTTAGCTTTTTTATTATTAATTTTTCGGATCATCAGGTCATATGCAACCGGCGTGGCATTGAACAGGGATGAATAAGTACCCACTGCTACACCAATCATCAATGCAAACGCAAATCCTCTAATCACTTCACCGCCAAACAAGAATATTATCAGAAGAACTAACAAAGTGGTTCCTGATGTATTTAATGTTCTTGATAGTACGCTGTTTAATGCCCCGTTGATATTTGTTTTAAGATCACGTTTAGGATAAAGTTTTGTATACTCACGTATTCTGTCGAAAATAATAACAGTATCGTTAATTGAATAGCCAATAATTGTAAGAATAGCGGCAATGAAAGCCTGATCTATTTCAAGGCTAAACGGTACGACATTGTATAACAGTGAGTATATTGAAAGTACAATAATTGAATCGTGAAATAATGTTACCATACCTCCGGCTCCAAACTGCCATTTTTTAAATCTAACAGCAATATAGAAGAAAATGATGACCAGTGCTATGGCAATGGCTATAACGGCTGCTTCTCTGATATCTCTTGCAACAGAGGGACCTACCAATTGCGAACTCAAACGCCCGATTATTTTATCCTCATCATCTGATCTAAACTCTTCAAAACTAATTGGGTCTACAAAAAAGTCTTTCACACCTTCATACACAGTTCTTTCTACAATAGAGTCAACTTCCGGAGCTGTTTCTTCAATAAGGTATCCGGTAGTAATCTCAACCTGGCTTGATGGACCAAATGTCTTAACCTCCGGAGCTTCCTCAAACTGTTCCATGAGTGAATTCCTTATTTCAACAGTGTTCACATCCTGATCAAAACGTACAATATATGAACGCCCACCTGAAAAATCAACTCCGTAGCTTAATCCGCGAGATGCAAGAGATCCTACACCAACTATTATTACTATTGCAGAAATAATATAAAAACGCTTTCTAACTCCTATAAAATCAAAATTAACTTTTGTAAGTACATTTTTGGTTATCCTGTTATCGAAATTAATCTTAACATTTTTATCCAGCCAATAAGTAAATACCAGGCGCGACAAAAATATTGCCGTAAATAATGAGCATATAATACCTATTATCAAAGTAGTGGCAAATCCCTGAACCGGGCCGGTACCAAACATATACAATACGATTCCTGTCAAAAGTGTGGTAACATTACCGTCGACTATGGCAGAATAAGCATTCTTATATCCATCACTAATGGCAAGTCTTTGACCTTTACCGGCACGTAATTCTTCCAGTATCCGTTCGTAAATAATTACATTGGCATCAACAGCCATACCTAAGGTTAGTACAATACCGGCAATTCCGGGTAATGTTAAGGCAGCACCAAGAGAAGCCAGTACTCCTAAAATGAAGAACATGTTGGTTAAAAGCGCCATATCTGCTACAAGCCCGGCCCTGTTATAATAGAAAGCCATATAAATAAGCACTATAATGAAGGCTATTACAAAAGATGATAAACCGCTTTGTATTGCTTCACGGCCAAGTGAAGGACCAACAACGGCCTCTTCAACTATCCGGGCAGGTGCAGGTAATGAACCGGCACGCAATATATTAGCAAGGTCTTGTGCTTCCTGCACAGTAAAATTTCCTGAAATGGAAGATCGCCCTCCAGTAATTTCAGCCTGAACTGTAGGATATGAGTAAGCATAACCATCAAGTACAATTGCTATTGAGCTGCCAATATTATCGGCAGTCAACCGGCGCCAGGTCCGGGCACCTTCTCTATTCATCGACATGGAAATTTCAGGATTTCCATATTGGTCATAATCCTGGCGTGCATCAGTAATAACTTCACCATCAAGTGGGGCTGAGCCGTCGCGAGTAGTTTCTCTAATTGCTATAAGAGCCCTCACATTTTCATCACCATGCATGGGATTAATATCCCAATAAAGTCTCATATCTCGTGGCAAGATCTGCCTAACATCATCCTTTCTTAACAAATGATTAACTTTGGCCGTATCCTGAATATTAGCATAACCAACTACCGGGCCACGGCCGGGATACATATTACCGCTTTCGTCAGGAATAAAAGCAGGATTAAGAAATGCAAACAAAGGATTATCTTTGGCAAAATCAGCAAATCGATCTTCATCCTCGGGAGTCACTTCTCCTGAAAGAAGATCAAGCAGATCTGCTTCTTCAGCCTCAAGATCCTCTTCATCAACTTCTGCCAGCAATTCATCTAAATCATCGTCAGGCTCTTCAGCTAAGTCTTCTCTAACCGGTTCATCATCAACACCTGCACCAACTGGCATTACATCAGGATCAGCTTCCTCAACTTCTTCAGCTAATTCATGCACATCTATACCCCGCAATTGTTCATTTGCCTGAACAAAATAATTATATACATCACTAAAATTATATGTTTCCCAAAATTCTAATTTTGCAGTACCTTGCAGCAAGCTTCTTATTCTGTCAGGTTCTTTTATACCCGGCATTTCAATAAGTATCCTGCCTGAGCGTTGCAAACGTTGGATATTAGGTTGTGCAACACCAAAACGGTCAATACGGGTACGTAAAATGTTAAATGATCTGTCAACTGCATCATCAACTTCATTTTGTAATACAGAAAGAACCTCATCATTGCTTGAGTCATGACTTATATGGTCACGTAATTGATCGGTAGTAAAAATAGCTGCCAGGCGGGCATTAGGATCAATCTCTTCAAAAGCTTCACCAAAAAGCTTGACATAATCCTCCCTTCTTTCACGCTCCATTTTATTTGCACGTTCAATGGCTTCCAAAAAAGCAGGATCCTGGCTATTGCCCGATAAAGCTCTAATGATGGCCGGCACTGAAACTTCAAGGGTAACATTCATACCCCCTCTTAAATCAAGACCAAGATTTAACTCACGCTCTTTGCATTCACGAAAAGTATATTGCCTGATTCCAATATTATAAACAACTTCATTCATCATCGAATCAAGATAATACCTTTCTTCTACCCTTGCCAATGAGTCAAAAATTATATTGCTCAAAGCTTCATCACCTTCAGCTAATTGCTTTGCCCTCTCCATAACCCTTTCGCTGCGGGCGTAATCGCGAGCATTCCTCTCAACTTTATTAGCAAAATATGTGAATGATAATTGATAAATACATACCAAAGCCAATGCTATGGCAAAAAATCTAATTAAACCCTTGCTTTGCATCTTTTTTTAATATTTTTTATATCGTTTTAAATTAATTTGCAAATATACAACAACCTTATTAAATAACAATCCATATAAAGATTTTATTTTATTTTACAACAATAATTATCTAAAAAAAACGTAAATACGAGCCCGGTATTATTATCTGCAATTATGAGGCTGAAATTAAGGTTGAAGTTGAGGTTAAGGTTGAAGTTGAGGTTGAGTATTGCATATTCCTGACATTAACTTAACCTCAGCCCAAACCATAACCTATAAGCAGATATCCAAATATGGTCAATTACATTAACTCTACCTAAACTTTAATTTATAAAGCTATGTTCTTCAAAATTTATCAATTAAGCTTATTTCTCACATTCAATAATATCCATACCTCGATGAATAGCTTCCTTGTTAAGAGGTATAAGATGGTGGTATCTTTCGGGCAAAACTTTTTCCAGGCCTTTAACAACATTTTCAACATCAAGAATAGGTTTTACCTTCAAAAACCCTCCGATTACAATCATATTAAATATTTTGGTATTTTTCATTTTAATAGATTCGTCGTATGCGGCAATTGAATATATTTTAATGTCATCACGTTTTGGTTTACGAATAATTCCATTAATTTCATATATCAACATTCCGCCGGGTTTTATTGCATCTTCAAACTTATCCATTGACGGCTGATTCAATACTATTGCTGTATCAAAAGTATTTAATACCGGGGAGCTTATTTTTTCATCACTGATGATTGCGGTACAGTTGGCAGTACCTCCACGCATTTCCGGTCCATATGAAGGCATCCAGCTAACTTCTTTATTTTGCATAACACCTCCATAGCAGAGTATCTGCCCCATTGAAAGTACTCCCTGGCCCCCAAATCCTGCTATAATAATTTCTTCATTCATAATTTTCTGGTTTTATTGTGGAACTTTAATATCTCCTAAAGGATAATAAGGAAACATGTTTTCTTCCATCCATTTGTTAGATTCAACAGGAGTCATTTTCCAATTTGACGGGCAATTGGAAACAACTTCTATTAAACAGGTTCCTTTGTTATCTTTTTGGTATTGAAAAGCTTTTTTAAAAGCTCTTTTTGTTTTGCGTACATTTGCCGGTGTATGAACACTATGCCTGGCAACATAATAAGTGCCGGGTAATTCAGCAACCAGTTCAGAGATCTTCAAAGGAGAACCCATAGTTTTTATATCTCGTCCTCTTGGGGAAGTTGTACTTTTCATGTTCTCTAATGTTGTGGGCGCCATTTGTCCGCCAGTCATACCATAAATGCCGTTATTTATAAAAACTATAAGAAAGTTTTCCCCCCTGTTACAAGCATGAATGGTTTCAGCTGTACCAATTGCTGCCAGATCACCATCACCCTGGTAGGTGAAAACATATTTTTCAGGCATAACTCTTTTAATGCCGGTAGCCACAGCAGGCGCTCTGCCATGAGCAGCTTCAGTCATATCTACATCAAAATAGTAATAAGCCAGTACAGAGCAACCAACCGGAGCAATACCAATAGTTTCTCCCTGAATTTCGAGCTCTTCAATAGCTTCAGCAAGCATTCTGTGCGCTGTTCCATGTCCACATCCCGGACAATAATGCAACACACGGTCAGTCATTGCATTGGTTTTTTCGTAAACCAAGTTTTCTGGTTTTATTAAATTTTCAGCCATTATTTACCTCCAATAAATTTTTGTTCAAATGCATTAAGAATCTCATCAGGTGAAGGAATCATTCCTCCATATCTTCCAAAATATTCAACTGGTGTTTTCCCGTCTACAGCCAACCTCACATCCTCCACCATTTGACCGGCATTCATTTCAACTGTAAGTATTCCTTTAACCTGATCAGAAAGCTTGTTTATAACTTCAACAGGAAAAGGGTATAATGTTTTTGGTCTGATTTGTCCTACTTTGTAACCTTTTTTTCGAGCCATCTCCATAGCTTTTTGGGTTATACGGCCACATGAACCAAAAGCAACAAAAAGGTAATCAGCATCCTCTGTATTATATGATTCATATAACACTTCATTTTTTTCAACTTCGCGATACTTAGCCTGCAAACGTAAATTAACTTTCTCTTGCTCTTCAGGTTTTAATTGCAAAGACGTAATTATTGTATGATCTTTACCGGGTTTCTTACCCTGAGTTGCCCAATCATATTCCTCATCAGAGCGAGGTATTTGTTCGAATAATTCAACCTTTTCCATCATTTGCCCTATAATACCGTCTGAAAGTATCATAACCGGATTTCGGTATTTAAATGCAAGGTCGAATGCAAGCTTAACAAAATCAACTGTTTCCTGAACAGTAGCCGGTGCAAGAACTATCAGTTTATAGTCTCCATGACCGCCACCCTTCACAGCCTGAAAATAATCGGATTGTGATGGTTGAATAGTACCAAGCCCAGGACCACCACGTACTACATTTAATACTACACAAGGCAATTCAGCACCGGCAATATAAGACAAACCTTCCTGCTTTAAACTTATGCCGGGGCTTGATGAAGAGGTCATGGCTTTTTTACCACAACCTGCAGCTCCATAAATCATATTTATTGCAGCAATCTCACTTTCAGCCTGTAACACAGCCATACCTGTCCTTTCCTCAGGATTTTGAGCCATAAGATATTCTATAACCTCAGACTGAGGTGTTATAGGATACCCAAAATATGCATCAGTGCCGGCACGTATAGCAGCTTCTGCAAAAGCCTCATTGCCTTTCATTAATCTTAGTTCTTTCATCTTAAAAAACTGTTTTTAATCTTTGGATTTATTAAATTATTTTTCCCTGTAAACAGTTATAGCCGCATCGGGGCATATAACAGCACAATTAGCACAACCAGTGCATGCCGAATTAACCTTTACGGCATATTTGAAGCCTTTAGAGTTTACTTTATCACTCATTCCTAAAACGCTTTGTGGACATGATGCTAAACATATCTCACAACCTTTACATTTTTCTATTTGAATGACAACATCACCTTTTTTTGCCATTTGATACTGGATTATTTAATTATTAAAACTTAAAATTCATTACTTCTCATGTTATATTTCTCGACAAAACTATAATTATTTATTTGAAATAAGATGCTAAATTAAAAATATTTTTTATCATAACTATACTAAAAAATTGATTAACGGGTTGAAGCATTATATATTGATAATTGAAAATATTAAAAATGTAATATGTGTATATAAATGAATCTATAAGAAAATAAATAAAACAATAATAATCCTAAAAACACTACAGAAATATCATCAATTAGCAAAATTAAATACTTCAGACACTTAAATTTTAAAATTAATTAGATAAATAATAATTATTATTTTTTAAATTTGTATAAAATATAATATTTTTGATTTGGAATAAATGCATTTTAATCTATTAATTATCCGGATTAGGGAAATCATTAAAAGTATTGAATTGTATTTACAATAAATTAACAACTTAATAGAGAATATCAAAATGAGCTTCAGAATAAAAAACCTGTTAAGATTATTTTTAATAGCTATAATTATTGTTATTTCTGTTGTAATATTTCTTAATCAACTAATCAGCTGGAGTTCAAATAAATATATTTATGATGATATTAATGAGCTACCCGATAATAATGTTGCTTTGGTTTTAGGAACCAGTAAATTTAGAAAAGATGGTGCGGCCAACAAATATTTTTATAACCGGATTAATGCCGCAGTTAAGCTTTATGAAAACAATAAGATAAATTATATAATAGCTAGCGGAGATAACCGCACAATATATTATAATGAACCCGGTGTTATGCGGCAGGAACTACTAAAACAAGGAGTGCCGGATAGTATAATTTACCTGGATTATGCGGGTTTTAGAACTTTTGATTCAGTAATAAGATGTCATAAGGTTTTTGGGCAAAACAATTTCACCATTGTATCACAAAGGTTTCACAATCAGAGAGCTGTTTACATTGCACGATCAAAAAATATTGAAGCTATTGCATTCAATGCAAAAAACATGAATGAAAGAGATGGTCTTAAAATGCGGATACGTGAAATATTTGCAAGAGTTAAGGTGTTTATAGATTTAATTATAGGCACACAACCAAAATTTCTTGGACACCCGGTCAACATACAAATAAATGAATGATTGATAGATATTAAACTTTTTTATAATTAAAGTGTTACCAATAAATGTAAAATCAATGTTAAATTTTTAAAACATTATAATACTTATGGATATAAAAGAAAAAATCATTAAGGCATTCAAAGATTCGGAAAAACCATTACGCACAAGTGAAGTTGTTGAAAAAACCGGATTGGAAAAGAAAGACGTTGAAAAAACCATAAAAAAACTTAAAGACGAAGGCATCATCCATTCACCCAAACGCTGCTATTTAGATCTAAAACATTAAGACAATTCTTACTAACAGTTTTATTATAACCCTTAAGGTAATTGATAACCTCAAGGGTTTTTTTATTATTAAAAGTAAGTTGTATGTAATAGTTAAACATTCAAAATGATAAAACAAAAACAAGTTTTTTTAATTAAAACATTTTTTTTAACTTTGTTGCCTGTTTTTCGTAATAAGAACTATACTGCTTTTAAAAAAAACTACATTTACAATAAATAGTTCTTATAAAGAACGCATTACCAGTTTTTTAATATAATACTTAACTATAATTATACTTACTATTTAATCTTTAGTCTTGTCTTGGTGAAGTTGGGGTATAAATATGTATTTGTTTTAAATTCTTATCGCAGTTTGTGCAAAATATTATAATCAATACCCACACTCAAACATTTTAATATTACGGTCAGTTATGCGGTTCTGAAATTTATAAAAACAAACTAGATCAATACTTTCGTTAAATTTTGAAAGGTTTTAAAATATTTATAATAAATAAACTTGGTGTAAAACCCTGTTAACTTAAATAGAATTATGGAATATAATACTTCCCGTTCGAAGATGAACATTTCTGAATATGGTCGTAATATTCAGAAAATGATTGAGTACACAATAACTGTTGATGACAGAGAAAAGCGAAACAAGTTGGCAAAAGCCACAATTAATGTAATGGGTCAATTAAACCCTCATCTTAGAGATGTAAGTGATTTCAAACATAAACTCTGGGATCACCTTTTTATAATGTCAGATTTCAAACTTGATGTTGATTCGCCATATCCTAAACCATCGCCTGAAGTTCTGACCAGGAAGCCCGAAAAACTAAAATATTCAAACAATAACATAACCTTCAAACACTACGGAAGGAACATAGAAAGGATGATCAAAAAAGCCATTGAGTTTCCCGAGGGCGAAGAAAAAGATGCATTAATTAAATTAATTGCCAATCACATGAAAAAATCTTACCTGACATGGAACAGGGAAACTGTTACTAATCAAGAAATTGCAGAACATATTGATTTACTTTCAGATGGCAAACTTAAACTAAGTGACAATATTCGATTGAATCATACAAGTGAAATATTGTCAAAAAACAAAAAGCGAAAATTTCAACAAAAACACTCTTCTTCAAGACATCAGCATCATAAAGGGAAAAAAAGCTAAACTTTTAAACCTTGATATTTGTTGAAACACATGTCAAAAAAGCCGCTTAATTAATCTATAGATATTATAGGTTTTTTACTTATGTTTATTTTGATCAAAATCACATTAACAACTGGTTAGTTACTGAACAAATTCCATAAGTAAAAATTAAATAAATTAATTAAAAAATATAATCTTTGCCAACGATAAATTTTAGCCAAACAATATTCCATTGAAATATTTGATTAATTAAATTAATAATAAAATTGTATAGTTTATGAATACTTTTGAGGTGCAGGGAAATCAAAAGCTCAAGGGTGAGCTTATACCCCAGGGGGCAAAAAATGAGGCCTTACAGGTTATTTGTGCTGCTTTACTTACAAAAGATAAGGTTACAATAAAAAACATTCCATTAATCAGGGATGTGATTAAATTAATTGATTTGCTAAAATCATTAGGTGTTGAAGTTGAGAATTGCGAAAATAATACTTACACTTTTAAGGCCGACAATATTGACATTGATTATTTAAAAACGCATAAATATATAGAGCAGGCAAAAAGTCTTCGCGGCTCAGTGATGATTGTAGGCCCTCTTTTGGCAAGGTTTGGCAAGGCAAATGTTCCTAAACCCGGTGGTGATAATATAGGAAGACGTAGGCTGGACACTCATTTCACGGGTTTTGAAAAATTGGGAGCCACTTTTTCATATGACCATAAGACATCTTTTTATCAAATTGAGAGCAAAAAGTTAAAAGGCACTTATATGCTTCTTGATGAGGCATCTGTTACAGGCACGGCAAATATAATCATGGCCTCGGTAATTGCCCGCGGTAAAACCACAATTTATAACGCAGCTTGCGAACCCTATATTCAGCAACTTTGCAAAATGTTAAACACAATGGGTGCCAAAATATCAGGTGTGGGGTCAAATCTTCTTATCATTGAAGGAGTTGAAAAATTAGGCGGCTGCGAACATACCATTCTGCCTGATATGATAGAGATTGGAAGCTTTATAGGACTTGCTGCCATGACTCAATCAGAAATAACAATAAAAAATGCAAGATGCGACCAACTGGGTATTATACCTGGCGTATTCAAAAAATTAGGAATACAGATAGAACAACAAAAAGACAATCTTTTCATACCCTCGCAAAAATCATATGAGGTTACGCCATTCATTGACGGCAGCTTCCTGACTATTGCTGATGCTCCATGGCCGGGATTCTCCCCTGACCTGCTAAGCATAGCACTGGTTACTGCCATCCAGGCAAAAGGCAATGTACTTATACATCAAAAAATGTTTGAAAGCAGGCTTTTCTTTGTAGATAAGCTTATCGATATGGGCGCACAAATTATCCTTTGTGATCCACACAGAGCATCGGTAATAGGAAACAACAGGCAATACCTGCTAAAACCTTTGGAAATGACATCTCCTGATATAAGAGCGGGAGTTGCCCTACTCATAGCTGCATTAAGTGCCGACGGAAAAAGCTATATTCATAATATCGAACAAATTGACAGAGGTTATCAAAATATAGATGAAAGATTAAATAAACTTGGAGCAAAAATCAAAAGAATTCAAATATAAGCCTGCCAATTTGTCGTTTTATTAATACTGGCAAAAGATTTGATAAATCAACTTTTTGCAAATTGATAAATGTTGAACAATTATGAAAGAAAAAAATAATAAGGAAAAACAAAATAACTCAGTTCAATCGAACGATTTAAATAAAAATCAATATGATGAAAAATCAGGTATGAAAAAAGAAACAAATAATAACCTGACTGACAATAATAGCGAAAAAGGTGAAAGAGATCAAAACGAAGAAAAAATATCGGATGATGGTGCTGATACAAATAATGACAGTTCTGTAAAGTGTGAAGAAACGACAAAAGAAGAAGGAGAAGAAAAAAAGGAAGCAAAAATTGAGCAAGAGATAACAGAAGATATACGTGATGATAAATTTATGGAATTACAAGCCCGGTTTGATGAGCTTAACGACCGTTATTTAAGGTTATTTTCAGAGTTTGATAATTTCAGAAAGCGCATGACTAAAGAAAAATTAGAGCTTACAAAATCAGCCTCAGAGGATATTATTAAAAGCCTTTTACCCGTTCTTGATGATATGGAAAGAGCCGTAGATGTAAATAAGGATGATGAAGATAAAAGCTCAGACAAGCAAGGATTGGAGCTTATACTTAATAAGTTCAAATCAATTTTACGCCAAAAAGGTGTTGAAGAAATTAAGGCTTTAGGAGAAGATTTTAACACAGATTATCATGAGGCAGTTACAAACGTATCAGCAGAAAAAAGCAAAGATAAAGGAAAAATTGTTGAAGTAATTCAAAAAGGTTATTTACTGAATAACAAAGTGCTTAGATACGCAAAAGTTGTTGTAGCCAATTAAACAAAACTAACTAAATGACAAAAAAAGATTATTACGAAATATTAGGAATATCAAAAGACGCATCACCGCAAGAGATTAAGAAAGCATACAGGCAAAAGGCTTTAAAATATCATCCTGATAAGAACCCTGATGATAAAGATGCTGAGAAAAAGTTTAAAGAAGCATCAGAAGCTTACGAAGTGTTGAGTGACTCCGATAAAAAAGCCAGGTATGATCAGTTTGGTCATTCAGGCTTAGGCGGTCAGCATGGACCGTCAGACTTTGGTGGTATGAGCATGGATGATATTTTCAGCCAATTCAGTGATATTTTTGGAGGTGCATTCGGTGGTGATTTTGGAAGCAGTTTTGGAGGAGGTTTTAGGCAGCAACGCTCACGAAAAACTAATAAAGGAAGTAACATAAGAATTAAAGTCAGCCTAACTCTTGAAGAGATATTACACGGAGTTGAAAAAAAATTAAAAATCAATAAATACATACCTTGCAGTTCATGTAATGGAACAGGTGCTAAAAAAGGCAGTTCCTATAACAATTGCAACAGCTGTCGTGGGATGGGTAGAGTAACACGTGTAACTAATACATTTTTGGGACAAATGCAAACCACCTCAACCTGCCCCGACTGTGGCGGTGAAGGCAAAACAATAAGTGAAAAATGCACCAGCTGCTTTGGTAATGGCATAATTAAGTCTGATGAAGTTATACCTGTAAAAATCCCTGCCGGTGTTGGTGAAGGCATGCAAATATCTGTAAATGGCAAAGGAAATGCAGCAGCCAGAGGCGGAATACCCGGAGACCTTATAATTCTGATAGAAGAAGAAAAGCACGATAAATTATTCCGCGATGGCTCAAACTTGCTTTATGACCATTACATTAGTATCCCCGATGCAGCCCTTGGCTGTACAACAGAAGTCCCAACACTGGAAGGAAAAGCACAGATAAAAATTCAACCGGGCACACAGCCGGGTAAAGTGCTCAGGCTTAGAAGTAAAGGCCTGCCTTCTGTTAATTCTCATGGCAGGGGAGATTTATTGGTTAACATTAATGTATGGATTCCGAAGAAACTAACAGGCGAAGAACGTCAAATACTTGAAAAACTCGCTTCATCTGAAAATTTCAAACCACAACCCAAAAAAGGCAACAGAAGCTTTTTTGAAAAAATGAAAGAGTATTTTAATTAATAATCCATGAATAACTTGATAGAAGTTAACTCAGTGACCAAAGATTTTTCCAACCACCGGGCTCTTGATAATGTATCAATAAAGGTGCCCAGGCAATCTATTTTTGGTATGCTTGGCCCAAATGGTGCAGGAAAAACTACACTTATCAGGATAATTAATCAGATTATTGGTCCGGATAAAGGTGAAATTTTTTTTAAAGGAGATAAATTACGCCCCCATCATGTTGACAAAATTGGCTACCTGCCCGAAGAAAGAGGTTTATATAAGAAAATGAAGGTGGGCGAGCAAGCTTTGTACCTGGCTCAACTCAAAGGATTGGATTATAATTATGCAAAAAAAAGCCTTAAAGAATGGTTCGACAAATTTGATCTTTTACCTTGGTGGCACAAAAAAGTAGAAGCCCTCTCAAAAGGAATGCAGCAAAAAGTTCAGTTTATAATTACAATCCTGCATAAACCTGAATTACTAATATTTGACGAACCTTTCAGCGGATTTGACCCAATAAACATTAACCTTCTGAAAGACGAAATATTTAAACTCAAAGAAAACGGAGCCACTATAATCTTTAGCACACATGACATGAGCTCAGTTGAAGAATTATGCGATGAAATTGCACTTATCAATAAATCAAAAAAAGTACTGGAAGGCAATGTATACAAAATAAAAAAACAATATGCCAAAAAAATGTTCAGAATCGAAATTTCCGATATTTCATCGCCACTGGAAAATATAAACAACGATTATTTCGAGCTATTAGACCAGGCAAACAAAAATGGATTGACTGAAGCTGTTATAAAAATTAAAAATGATATTACAACAAATCAACTTTTGAATGAAGTAGTCAAATTTGGAAATATAATATCATTTAACGAAGTAATACCGAGCATGAATGAAATATTTATTAAAACCGTTTCAGAACAACAATAACAGAAAATAAATTAATCAGGAAAAGCATTATTTTTCGTAAAAGATGTTCAAAAAAATTTTTATCATCATAAAGCGAGAGTATATCTCAAGGGTTAAAAAGAAGTCATTTGTAGTTATGACAATACTGGGCCCAATATTATTTGCAGCCCTTATTACTTTACCCGTAATTATTGCCCAGATGTCTGACAGCGATTACGAAGTTGGCATTGTTGATGATACCGATTTTTTTTATGACCAACTTAGTGATGGTAATAACGTAATATTTACTCATATACCAACAAATATTGATAATGCTTTAGAGCTTTTGCGAAAAGAAAAGTTTGATGCTGTTTTACATATACCCGAAGTTGCGTTTGAATCACCTTCTACCCTACAAATATTTACTAAAGATGCAGTTAACCTAAACGCCAAAATTCATATTGAAAATGTATTGAAACAAGAATTTGAAAGTTTGAAATTAGGTGCAAAAGGAATTGATGAAGATATCTTGAGGTCTATAGAAACCAATATAAGTATTCAATCTATAAGAATTCAAGAAGATGGAATGGAAGAAACCGATTATCCTGAGATTAGCATGGCACTGGGGATAATCAGTGGAATCCTGATATATATATTTATATTCATGTTTGGTTCGCAGGTACTCAGGGGCGTTCTTGAAGAAAAAACAAGCCGGATCGTTGAAGTTATTGTTTCATCGGTTAAGCCTTTTCAACTTATGATGGGCAAAATAGTAGGCGTAGGCATGGTAGGTCTGACACAGTTTTTAATATGGGTGTTTCTTACATTAGTAATTGTTTTATCAGTAAGCACAGCCATGCCTGATATGTTTCAATTTACCCCCGATGAGCAAGTACATGTTACATCTTCCCAGATGATGAATTCAGAAAAACTACAAGAACAGATGGATACTGTTCAGCAACACGATACCACTGCAGGGCAGGTATTAGAAGCATTATCTGCCATTAAGTGGCATGTTATGATATTTAGTTTTATTTTCTTTTTCATTGGAGGATACCTGCTTTATGGAGCTCTTTTTGCTGCTATAGGCTCAGCTGTAGATAATGAGGCTGATACACAACAGTTTATGTTGCCTGTAACTATTCCCCTGATATTTGCTATTATTTTCGGGCAAATGGTAATGCAAAATCCCTCAGGACCTGTTGCCTTCTGGCTATCAATAATACCACTTACATCACCGGTAATTATGATGATAAGAATCCCTTTCGGTATACCTTTATTTGATCTGTATCTTTCAGCTTTCTTATTAATTGCCGGGTTTATTTTTACAACATGGATGGCTGCAAAAATATACAGAACAGGCATTTTACTTTATGGAAAAAAAGTTGGTTATAAAGATATATGGAAATGGATAAAATATAAATAAAGCTTTTTACCGATTACCGAAATTTAAAATTTAACGCTGGTTTATTAAAAAAATAAAGTATCAATAGTAAGTTTGTTTTACAATTTATTTAACCTTTTTTTTTGCCCTGAGTACTTCCCTTTTGCCGGGAGGGCCGGGCAAACGTTCCACAAAAAAACCGGCACTCTGCAAGTCTCTCCTAACCTGCCCTTTGGCACAATAAGTAACTAAGATACCGCCCCGCTTTAATGAGTAAAATATTTTCTTAAAATTATAAAGTTTCCACATCTCAGGCTGCGCATTAGGCCCAAATGCATCATAATAAACCAAATCATAATTTTCAGCCTGTAGTTCTGCTTCTTCAATTTTCATAACTCTTTTCCGTATAGAAAATCTATCAGTCAAATTTATCCATCTGCAAGTATCGCATCGATGAATTTTTTCCATCCATTTTTCAGAATCCCTAAAACTTATTATTGAAGAGTAATTAAGTTTTGATACCAAGTCCCATTGCAGAGGAAACGGCTCCAGGGCATCATAAAAAATTTTATTTTTTTTCTCTCTTGCTTCAATAAAAGTAAGCAAGCAATTTAATCCTGTGCCAAAACCAACTTCAAGAATATTGATAATAGCACTATTAGCAACACTATAAAATCCTAAATTGATGAATACATGCATTGATTCACTAAATGCCCCCTTAGCAGAATGATAAAACTCATTAAGAGCAGGCACAAAAAGTGTATGAGAACCATCACCGGTTATATGAATATTTGCTTTCATAATATGAACCAAAATCTGATTTTTCAACTGTGTCAGTAAAATGTATAATCGCAAAAATACAGGATTAAACAATAATTATAAGCCATATTATTTAACCTCTTTACTATTCTGAGTCTTAATAGTAAGCCTCATAATAAAACCACCGCCGGCTGAATCATAGAATATTTGTGGATTAAGCCCGGTTTTTTCTGCAATATCAATCATATTATCCCTGTCAACAAAAAGCCACCTAAAACTATTGCCATAAGTTTTGCCATATTGAAGTTTATAAACAACTTCACCGTAATATTCTGCCCCTAGATTTATAAAGTAAGAACCATCTTCATCTTCAAACATGTAAATTATATCAGTTGACTCTATAAAAATAGAACCATTATTATTAAGAAGATTCTTTGCATGATAAAACAATTCATACAATCCGTCAATAGTACGGGCAATACCTGCCCCATTCATTAAAAAAAGAATATTATCAAACTTTGCCCCTTCAAAATCAAAAAAATCAATACATTGAACTTTATTTACCCCTCTTTTGCGCATAACCTCTGTTGCACCCTCTGACAAATCAATAGCCATTACATCACACCCTGCTTCTTGCAAATACAGAGCATGGCTGCCGGCACCTGAACCTACATCAAGAACAGATCCTTTACACGCTTTCATTACTTTTTGTTCGCCTTCAGGCATCATTCGAAAATTGCGAAAAAAATATACTACAGGAATATATGTAGTCTCACCTAAATTATTGTACACAACAATTGACTCGAATTTATTACCCGCCAAATAATCCATGAAAGCCATCCCAAATATGTCATTACCCATTTTACTTTAAATTATTTTATGCAGTTTTTCAACTCACATTTATTAAAATAATTTTATTAGACCTAAAAGGCACAATTTATTGATGCCTAAAATAATAAATGAACTAAAAATAAGGATTATTACCATTCTAAAACTATTATAATTTAATTATATTTGTATTTTACAATATCAAAATTACAACAAATTATAATTTAAGTATTTTAAATGCTGAACCTTAATCGACCATTAGCCTTTCTGGATCTTGAAACCACAGGTACTAACATTGTAAAAGACCGTATTGTTGAAATTTTTATCTTAAAAGTAAATCCGGAAGGAAATAATGAAGAGTATCACAAAATTGTTAATCCCGGAATAAATATCCCTCCCGAAGTTACTGCCATACATGGTATCAGCGAAGAAGATGTTAAAGACAAACCGGGGTTTGCTGCCATTGCAGGTAGTTTGGAAAAATTTCTCAGAAATTGCGATCTCGCAGGATATAACTCTAATAAGTTTGATATACCAATGCTTATTGAAGAATTTTTGAGATGTAATATAGATTTTGATATTGCCAAAAGAAAACTCATCGATGTGCAGAATATTTTTCATAAAATGGAGCCACGTACACTCAAAGCAGCTTATCGATTTTATTGTGGCAAAGAACTGAAAGAAGCACACAGTGCAAAATATGACACCTGCGCTACTTATGAAGTCTTAATCTCTCAAATTAACAAATACAAGGATACCGAATATGTTGACAACAACGGTAATGTATCAAAACCGGTAAAAAATGATATTAAGGCACTATATGAATTCTCATACAATCAGAAAAACGTTGACTTAGTTGGACACATTGGCCTGAATAATAAAGGAGTAGAAGTTTTCAATTTCGGAAAACACAAAGGAAAAAGCGTTAAGGAAGTGTTTAAAAAAGAACCCCAGTATTACGACTGGATGATGAAAGCCGACTTTCCCCTTTCAACCAAAAATATTATCAAAAAAATAAAACTACGATCAGCTGCTGATGATAGTGGATTCGTTTTTAAAGAAGAATAAAAATACAGGCCATTTCATTAACCATTATTCATTGCTAGTTGACAATACCTTTTCTGTCGATTCTCCGCCACCAACCAGTTTAAGCATCCGGGCAACATAATTTCTAAATTTTCATCTGCTTTTAAAACCATTTGATAAATAAATATCAATGACAACATTCACATAATATTAATTACTAACCAGTTAAACATAATAAAACAAAATATCGATAAAAACATGCCTTTGATTTGCTTTATAAACATTTATTTCGAAATTTGTTAGTATATTTGTATGGATTTATATCTATTAGATTAATATATTATAGGAATTTATCAATTAAACAACCATTTTTAAATGGTATTCTAATTTCCCGTGATTAACCAGAACCTATACCAATAATGCTTTATCAACCATAATATTTGATGGTTTAGTTAAAATATTAATCAAAAAATAACCTTACAAGCAAAAAAGCAACACTAAAATATCATGAATATAAAAATTAATGAAATCCTCATCAACCATAGGTTCAAAAAAGAATACATGTAAACGTGAGGGGTATATCGATACAGAAGCAGATAGGTTGAATATATAAAACGTAAATAAATACAAAACAGATTAATAGCTATAAATTGAGATTAAAATTATATGGTTTTAGTACTTGAAAATTAATATAAACAATCCTGATTTTCAGGGCTGTTTATTTGGTTGTCTTAATTTGGCTTACTCTTTGGCAGTTAAATATAAAAAATTAAGGGGCAATGGAAAATCCTGACTACAAAGACATATTGGAAAAAGCGCTAATTGGATATGCCTATAATAAGGTTATTTTTGATGAAAACGGAGACCCTGCAGATTATGTTTTTCTTGAAGTAAACAAAGCTTTTGAAAAAATTACAGGGCTTAAAGCTTCTGATATTCTTAACAAAAAAGCTTCCTCTGTATTACCTGATAGTGTTAACAAAGAATTTGAGCAGAAATCATCATATAAAAAAATAGTTTTAAAAGGTGGTAGTAATGAATTCGAAAACTACTCTAAACCTTTGAATCAATGGTTTAAAGCACAAATATATTCTGATAAAAAAAATTACTTTACTACTATATTCTCTGATATAACACCAGAGAAACAAAAGGATTTGGATTATAAAGCTTTGCTTCATTCAATTCCTAATTTAATGTTTATAATCGATAAAAACGGTCATTTTATAGATTATAAAGCCGAAAGCCATAAATCATTGTTTGTTTCACCTGAAAAGTTTTTAAACAAGCATTTTTCAAAGGTGTTGCCCGGAGAAATCGCTGATTTAATAGACTATTATTTAAACAGGACCTTAAAAACCGGCGAAACACAACAATACGAGTACAAGATTGAAATATGCGGAAAAACCGGGTATTATGATTGCAAAATGTCATTATTTAGTGAAGACAAAGTTATAGCTATAGTTCGTGATATCACTTATAATAAAAAGGTCGAGGAGAATTTGCTAAAAAGCAATGAAAATTTATTCATAACACTAAATTCTATTGGAGATGGAGTTATATCAACAGATAATAAAGGTTTTATAGTTTTGATGAACCCTGTTGCAGAAAAACTTTGCGGATGTACATTGGAAGAAGCCCGGGGAAAACCGTTAACAGATGTGTTCAAGATAATTAATTCAGAAACCCGGAAAACTATAAGGAATCCTGTTGACAAGGTATTAGAAAATGGTGAAACAGTCGGCTTGGCAAACCATACAAGCCTAATATCAAGTAATAACAAAGAATATCAAATTGCCGACAGCGCAGCCCCAATGAAAAACGCCGATGGTGACATAACAGGTGTAGTATTGGTATTTGCCGACATTAGTAAAGAATATGCTCTGCAACAAAAAATAAGAGAAAGAGAACATAGATATAGCAGCCTTTTTAACTCAACCATAGATGGCTTATCACTTAATGAAATTGTTTATAAAGATGGAAAGCCGGCAGACTATATTATTATTGACGTAAACCCTGAATTTGAAAAGCAAAACAACATTACTAAAGATAATATCGTAGGTAATTTTGCCTCATCCATATATGATAAAGACCCGCCCATGTTTATTGATATTTTTGCTGAAATTGCTGAAACAGGGTCTTCAAAATCTTTTGAAACCTATCTGCCAAAATCAAAAAAGCATTATTTCGTCTCAGTATTTTCACCGGAGAAAGGCAAATTTGCTACAATATTTAAGGATATTACCAAAAGAAAAAATGCTGAATCTGCTCTCGAAAATGAAAGAAACCAGCTTCTTTCAATACTCCAAAGCATTGAAGAACCTATCTATGTTTCAGATATAAAAACCTACGAAATATTGTTTGTTAATCCGTCTTTGGAAAAAATTTTAAATAAAGACCCCGTCGGTGGATTATGCTACAAGGAATTTCAAGGTTTGGATGAACCATGTTGGTTTTGCACAAACGAAATCATTTTAAAACAAAGACCATACAAACATCACTGGGAACATTATAACCCTTTACTGAAAAAAACTTTCAAACTGCATGACAGTATAATACGCTGGCCTGACGGTCGTGATGTTAGACTTGAGTTGGCTGTTGACATTACTGAGCAAAAACAAACAGAAAAAGTATTGCGGGAGAGTGAAAAACGTGCACGCTTGCAAAGAAGTGAAATAGTTAAGCTTATTTTCGACAAGGCAATTGTTAATGGAAAGCTGGATGATGCTCTTAAAAAAATAACCAAAACCCTTTCATATGCAATCGGGGCTGTAAGAACAAGTATATGGACAATTTCAGATGATGGCAAGGTATTGGAATGCTTATCACTTTTTGATGCTAAAGAGAAAAAGCATGGAAAAAAGAATACATTGAAAGTAAATGAAATCCCCAGCTATTTCGAAGCAATTTTAAAGGAAAGTCTAATTAGTGCAGAAAATGCACAAACTGATCCACGTACATGTGAGTTGGCTGACAGCTACCTTATACCATATGGGATAACATCAATGCTTGATGCAGGAATTTTAATAGATGGATCTCTTATCGGTGTTGTCTGTATAGAACACACAGGAAATCCCCGTAAATGGCACCCTGATGAAGAAGCTTTTGCCAATACAGCAGCTTCGATAGTTGCACAACTATTTGCAAATATAAAACGAAAGGAAGCGGAAACTGCTCTGAGTAAAAGTGAAGAAAAATACCGACTGATATTTGAAAATGCACCACTGGGAGTTTTACACTTTAATGAAAAAGGAATTGTTACAGAATGTAATGACCAATTAGTTTCAATTATCGGATCTTCCAGGGAAGCTTTAATAGGCCTGGATATGACCAGGCTTCCAGATAAAAGGGTTGTAAATAGCGTGAAAAAAGTTCTTAATGGAAAACCGGCCTCATTTGAAGGAAACTACTCATCTGTTACTGCCGATAAAACAACCCCGGTAAGAGTTCTTTTCTCGCCGGTAATAAACAACTACGAAACAGCTGAAGGCGGAATTGTTATTATTGAAGAGCGAAGTTACTATATAGCCAAAGAAAAACTGGAAAAGCAAGTTGCTGTAGCTAAAGAATCTGCAAAATTCAAACAGAACTTTTTGGCTAATATGAGTCATGAAATACGCACTCCACTCACCGGAATAATGGGGCTAATAGAAATAATTCAAAAATCAGATATCAGCCCGGAACTACAGGAATATGTCAAAATATTAAAAAACTCAGGAGAAAATTTAACTGAAATAATTGACCAGGTGCTTGATTTTTCCAAAATTGAAGCCGGTAAGATTAAGTTAAATACAAGAGTGTTTAAATTTGACAGTTTGCTTAAAAATGCACAGGTTTTATTTGACAGTATGTGTTATAGCAAGGATTTAAAATTCCTGACAATTACAGATGAAAAACTACCCGAATTTATTAAAGCTGATGATACACGTTTATCGCAGATAATAAATAACCTTTTATCAAATGCGGTAAAATTTACTCAACAAGGAAGTGTTACTCTAAAAGCCTCTTTAATAATGAAAGATAACCACACCGATGATGTAATTATCAAAATAGAGGTAATAGATACGGGTATTGGAATACCACCAGAAATGCAGGAAAAACTTTTTACACCTTTTGGTCAGATTGATAAACAAGATATAAGAACCTATGAAGGAACAGGGCTGGGACTTTCCATTTGCAAGGAATTAGCGGAACTACATGGTGGAAAAATAGGGGTGAAAAGCAAACACAAAGAAGGAAGCACTTTTTGGTTCACTTTCATTGCTCAAAAAGTTGCAACAACAAATCAAAAAATTGAAAATCAGATATCAGATAAGCCATCCGGACTTAAAATTCTATTTGTCGAAGATAAGTCAGTGACCCGGAAGGTAGTAAAGATTATGCTCTCAAAAATGGGGCATAAAGTTACACTTGCCGAAGATGGCAAACAAGCAATTGAAGCCTACCAACCAGGCAAATTTGATGTTATTCTTATGGATATTCAAATGCCTGTAATGGATGGAATAACAGCAACCAAAATATTAAAAAATGAACACAAAGATCTTCCACCTATAATAGGCCTCAGTGCCAACGCATTTGAAGGAGACCGTGAAAAATATCTGGCTAAAGGTTTTGACGAATATCTTACTAAACCCCTAAAAGAAAAAGACTTTAATACAGTATTAGAAAAATTTAATTTATTTTAAAGCTAATAAATTGAGTGTAAATCTATAAGTCTTATTATTTTTTAAACAACTTATTATCTGTTGAACTATAATAACAAAAGACCTAAGCTTTATTATTTCCTTTGTTTGACAGAAATATCAATATCATACGTTTAACTCTTCACCTTCGCTTTTACCTATTACCACGGCGCAACAACTATCTCCCCACACATTGGTTGTTGTTCTGAACATATCTAAAATTCTGTCAACAGGAAGTATTAATGCCATCAATTCAAGGGGAAGACCAAGAACCTCAAGGATAATAGTAATAATAACCAAACTGGCCATAGGCACTCCTGCTGTACCTATGCTTGATAATAACGCGGTAATTAATATCAATACCTGCTCTTGTATACCCATAACAGCCCCCTGCGCCTGGGCAATAAACATAACAACAGCCGATATGTAAATTGCCGTACCATCCATATTTATCGTAGTACCAATAGGTATGGTGAAATTAGTTATTTTATTTGAAACACCCGAATTTTCATGTGTTTCTTTCAGGTTAAGAGGCAATGCAGCTGCCGAAGAAGCAGTAGAAAAAGCAGTTACCAAAGTTGTCCTTACATTACTTAAATGCCAGAAAGGCTTTGCTTTACCAATAAACCGGGTAATTAAAGGTAATGTGATTAAAGAATGTATCAAGATACCTAATATAACTGTTAACATAAACATTCCCAAACCCGAAACCATGTTACCAAAATCCTCCTGCTCAGCAACAACTTCTACAATCAATCCAAATATTCCGAATGGAGCAAGTTTAATAACAAACATGGTTATTTTCATAAATAACTCAAAAATCGCATTGAAAAAATCTGAAATGAATAAATTGTTTTTTTTATCCATTTTATTAATGAATATACCGGCTAATATTGCAAAGAAAATAACTGATAAAAAATCATTATTTGCCAGGGCATGAAAAATGTTTTCAGGAACAATATCAATAAATACTTCCGATATACTCGGCCTTTCAATGCTTATAGATTCATCTATGGAAACAGATGTGATATCCATACCCACACCAGGCCTTATTAAATTAACCAGCAACAAACCTATGATTATTGCAAAAGTGCTTGTGGTTAAATAATATCCAAATGTTTTTAATCCTAGTCTTCCCAAATTAGATACTCCGCCGATGTTTACCATCCCTGAAATTATAGAACTCAGTATTAACGGAATAACAATCATTCTAAGCAAACGTAAAAATATATCACCCATCCAGGAAACATATATAACATGCTCTCTCAGAAAGATACCAAACAATATTGCCAAAATAAAGGCTATCAATATCTGCCAATGCAACTTTATCTTTAAAATGGAATTCAATATTTTCATAAAGCAATAAAATTAATTATTCTTTTGTAAGGCAATAATACAAAAGTTCAAAGAGAAAATTATTATTTTTTTAATAAAAAATTACATTAAAATCATTCAAACCCCATTTTAGTTACCGATGACAATTTGACGCAACAAAACAATTTACAAAAGCCAAATTGTCTTGTTTTAACCTTAAATATAAAATGGTTTAAATTTTGATAAAAACTTTAACACCAATATGTTATATGTTAATAAAGCATTGTTCTCAAAAATAAAAGTGCAAATATAAATCATAACAAAATTGTATTTCAATTAAAAAATAAACTAAGATAATTTGTTTGAATATTAAAAAATGAAAAGATATGAATTTTAATAATTTCACTATAAAATCACAGGAAGCTATACAAAAATCACAAGAAATAGCATCGGGTAATAATCATCAGTCGATAGAGACCGGGCATTTGCTTAAAGGTATTTTGGCTGTTGATGACAATGTGGTTCCATATTTACTAAAAAAGCAAAATATAAACATTGATAACATTAAAACTGTACTTGACAGTTTAATAGAAAGTTACCCAAAGGTTTCAGGTGGTGATATTTATCTTTCGCGTAATTCTACCAAAGTTCTGCAAAAATCAAATAATTTATTAAAAGACTTTGGAGATGAATTTGTAGCTATTGAGCATATATTTCTGGCATTATTAAAGAACGGCGATGATGTTTCGCAAGTTCTTAAAGATGCGGGGGTAACCGAAAAAGACTTGATAGCTGCTATAAAAGATTTGCGAAAAGGTTCACAGGTAAAAAGCCAAACTGCGGAAGATACTTACAATGCATTAGACAAGTATGCTCATAATTTAAACGACCTTGCTTCAAAAAATAAGCTTGATCCTGTTATAGGACGTGATGATGAGATACGCAGAGTATTACAAATATTGTCAAGGCGTACCAAGAACACCCCCGTACTTATAGGTGAGGCGGGTGTTGGGAAAACCGCTATTGCCGAGGGCATTGCGCATAGAATTGTAATCGGTGATGTTCCGGAAAACCTGAAAACCAAAAAAATATTTTCGCTTGATATGGGGGCACTAATTGCAGGTGCCAAATATAAAGGCGAATTTGAAGAACGTTTAAAGAGTGTTGTTAAAGAAGTAACTGAATCCGACGGAGAGTTTGTGCTTTTCATAGATGAGATACATACCCTGGTTGGAGCAGGTGCAACAGGTGAAGGCGCAATGGATGCAGCCAATATACTTAAACCGGCACTGTCAAGAGGTGAACTAAGGGCTATTGGTGCAACCACTCTAAAAGAATATCAACGATATTTTGAAAAAGATAAAGCACTGGAGAGAAGGTTTCAAATTGTAACAATTGATGAACCTGAAAAAACAGATGCTATTTCAATATTAAGAGGCTTAAGAGAAAGATACGAAAGCCATCACAAGGTACGAATTAAAGACGATGCCATAATTTCTGCAGTGGAGCTTTCGATAAGATATATTACTGACCGGTTTTTGCCTGACAAAGCAATTGATTTAATTGACGAAGCAGCATCAAAATTACGCTTAGAAATTAACTCCGTGCCGGAAGAACTTGACGAAGCCGAACGTAAGATAAGGCAATTAGAAATCGAACGTGAAGCCATAAAACGTGAAAAAGACAAAACCAAGCTGGAAAAGCTAAACAATGACCTGGCACGTCTTAACGAACAGCGTGATCAGCTAAAAGCCAAATGGCAAAGTGAAAAAGAAATTGTAAACAGTATCCAGGAGTGCAAGAAAAAAATAGAAGAATATAAATTTGAAGCTGAACAAGCCGAAAGAAACGGAGATTATGGTAAGGTCGCAGAATTACGTTATGGAAAGATAAAAGAAACTGAAGAGAATCTTGAAAAATTGAAGAATAATTTAGATGAAATGCAAGCCGATAGTGCATTGATCAATGAAGAAGTTAATGCCGAAGATGTTGCTGATGTTGTATCAAAATGGACTGGTATTCCGGTGAGTAAAATGCTGCAAAGCGAACGTGAAAAATTACTGAAACTTGAGGACGAACTGCATAAAAGAGTAGTTGGCCAGGATGAAGCTATAGTTGCATTATCGGATGCTATAAGACGTAGCAGGGCCGGATTACATGACCCGAAACGCCCTATGGGGTCTTTTATTTTTCTTGGTTCTACAGGTGTCGGAAAAACAGAATTAGCAAAAACTCTTGCAGAATTTCTGTTTGACGATGAAAACAATATGATAAGGATAGACATGTCAGAATACCAGGAACGCCACACCGTATCAAGACTAATTGGAGCACCACCGGGATATGTCGGTTATGAAGAAAGCGGGCAGCTAACCGAATCAGTCAGGCGCAAGCCATACTCTGTTATTCTGCTCGATGAGATTGAAAAAGCACACCACGACGTTTTTAACATTTTATTGCAAGTGCTTGATGATGGAAGATTAACCGATAATAAGGGAAGAACAGCTGATTTTCGCAATACTATTGTGATTATGACATCAAACATAGGATCTACGCTAATACAAGAAAAATTTGAAAAGTTGAATAATGAAAACCAGGAACAGGTAGTAGCCGATACACGTGAAGAAGTTTTTGCCTTGCTGAAAAAAGCAATAATGCCTGAATTTCTAAACAGGATTGATGAAGTAATAATGTTTAAGCCACTTTCTAAAAAAGAAATTTCTGATATTGTAAAATTGCAGCTAAATATAGTTAACCAACGTCTGCGTGAAAACGGGTATGAAATAGAGCCTACCAAAAATGCTGTAGATTGGATCGCACAGCTAGGTTACGATCCGCAATTTGGTGCAAGGCCGTTAAAAAGAGTTATTCAACGCAGTTTACTAAATAATCTGTCTAAAGACATACTTGCAGGCAATATCCAATCAAATTCAAAAATAGTAATTGATGTTAAAGATCATAAATTAACTTTTAAGTGCAAAGACCGGAACGTAGAAAAAACGGAAACATAAATAAAAATTCAGCAATAAGTAAATAATAAACCTACAGGTTAATAATTTATTAATCTGCAGGAATGAAGTAAACAAGTAGTTACCTTAAAGACTAAAAGATAGAGTGCATTTAACTTGCAGTAGTAAGTTTAAATAATCTCTGTTGTTTAGTCTTTAAGGTATTTTTGTAATGATTACGGAAAAAAACCCGGGCTTACAAAGCAATTTTTCAAAATATTTTAGTATCGCAAAACTGCAGCTATTCTGTTATAATCTTTCAATAAACCATCATCAACAAATACAACCTTACCACCCTTGTCAATAACAATTTCGGCCGCTTCATCCACAGCATCATCAATCATTCCTTTCTCAGGTTTATCAATAGGTGTAATACTATTATCCTCATTATGCCTGCATGACTGATGATAATTCTCCTCAACCAATAACAGGCTTACACGGCCTTCTTTGGCAAAACGCCACACATTGCTTATATTGGCAGTATAATTGCCTGTATTATGGGCTTTCTCCAACTCATCAATAAATTTATTTCTCTCATCCGACATTTTTTCTTCCACCAAAGGCCAGATTTTCTTGCCGATATCATGAGCTGAGGTGTTTATATAACTACCCTCAATAAAGGCAATAATATGTTTGTCAAGATCAGTAACTTCTTTAAAAAATCCCAAATTTTTCTCAACACCCATAACAACTAAGCTTTGTTGCTCATTATTATAATACTCCTTCAACGCCCTTGATGCTCTTGCGAAAAATTCTTTAACCTTCTTTGCCCTCTCTTTTGACAAATCGCTTGGATTTAGATCATAAAAATCCAAATTAGAATAAATCGGAAATTCATTTTGTTCTATTTCAGAAGCTTCATCACGATTACATTGAATAAGCCTTATTTTTTCAATACTTAAAACCAACACATAATATCTTATACCGCGATTAACATTCATAATTATATCACGTGTGGCAAAAGTTCTATCAATCACAACCCGATTATTTACAGGAAAAGGCAAATCAATTATTGTCGCAAAATTATTATTGACAAACAAAGCTAACCCATCCAGGGTACGGCTTTTGTCTACCTTTTCTGCAAGTCCTTTAAGCTTATCAACATAAAACTGTGTTTCTCTCTTTGAGAATTCTTTTTCAAGCCTCTCTTCTGCATCACCTATCAGTTTTTTAAGTAAAATCTCATTTTGATGATACTCCGGAGCTGTACGATAAGTAGACAATAACACAGATATACAAGGATAACCTTGTTCTTTCATCAATTTATTCAACACAATTTGATTCATTTTTCCAACAATTTTTATGTTAAACAATACAATTATAACATATCATCCTTAAAACTTTCCTGTTGTATTTTTATTAAATATCTAAAGCAACTAAAATCATAAAATTAAAAACAAAATCAATGTAAAACAAATATTTGCAACTATTTATAATTCATAACTTTTACTTACAAAATATTTTATTAAAGCTAATTTATAAATAAATAAGTTTTTAAATGTACATTAAAAAAATACATTAACATCTTTAACAAAAATTAATGTTAAAAAAACCATTATAAATTAAGTTTAAATATTTAAAACATAAATATAAACGATTGATATAATTTAAATTCTGATCTATAATATTCTTAAAATCAGCTAATATTGTATATTAGGAATTTTATATAATTTTATAACAACAACAATCTTATCAAACAGTTATTAAATAAAACCATTTTGAAAAACGTTAAAATATTACATTTGTAAAAAAAATTAAATTTTGAATCTTCCATATTACATAGCATTACGTTTCGGACACGGTGATAAAAGCAGCCGCTTCACCGGCATTGTAAAAAAAATATCTGTTATCAGCATAGCCCTTGGCCTGGCGGCAATGGTTATTTCTGTGGCTATTGTGACCGGTTTTCAACAAGAGATACGTGAAAAAGCTATTGGTTTTGGATCACATATTCAGATAACCCATTTTGATTATAATATATCTCATGAAACTCGCCCTATAAGTAAAAACCAGCATTTTTACCCTGATTTAAAAGAAGTTTCCGGAATCCGTCATATACAGATATTTGCTACCAAGGCCGGTATTATAAAAACCGACGATGATATTCATGGTACTGTGCTAAAAGGCATAGGCGATGATTTTGACTGGTCATTTTTTGACAAAACTATTATTGAAGGCAAACCCATTAGTTTTGAAAAAGAAGGTGCAAGTAACGATATCATCATTTCAAAGTCTGTTGCAAACATGCTAAATCTAAACCTGGAAGACGATGTAATAATTTATTTTATTGAAGACCCCCCCAGGGTGCGCAGACTTAACATAAGCGGAATATATGAAACCGGGCTGACTGAGTTGGACGAATTGTTTATTCTTGGTGATATCAGGCACATTCAAAGATTAAATAACTGGGATGAAGATGAAATAGCCGGTTTTGAAGTTTTAATTGATGACTATGACCAACTGGAACGTTTAGGAAATTATGTTTATGAAGAAATCGGATATGAGCTTATAAGCAAAACCATTGCACAATTATACCCTCAAATTTTTGACTGGCTTGAACTATTGGATATGAATGTTTATGTAATTATTTTTTTGATGGTTATAGTAGCCGGAATAAACATGATAACTACCCTGCTGATTTCTGTTCTCGAAAAAACAAATCTTATTGGTATTATGAAAGCTCTTGGCGGCAACAATAATTTAATAAGACGCATCTTTTTATATAATGCGGGATTTATGATCGCCAGGGGTTTACTAATAGGCAATGCCATAGCCCTGGCTTTATGTTTGATACAATATTATACAGGAATAATAACTTTACCACAGGAATCTTATTATGTATCGGAAGTTCCGATTAACATTAATCTTCTTCACATATTGTTGCTAAACGCGGGCACTTTTCTGGTTTGTATATTTATGCTGATATTACCTTCTTACATAGTAACCAGGATTTCCCCGGTTAAGGCAATTACATTCAGGTAAAAAAACCCGGTTACCAATTCACCATTTATTATTATACTATAAGAGTACACCTAAGCTTATGATAAATTGCCTGGGGCGTGAATCAAACTGTTGTTTTTCACCGCCAACAATGACACGATCACGCAATTTGGTTAAGCCTCCCTCATATTTTACATCCAACACAAGATTTGAAATATTTATGCCTGCTCCAAGCTGATAGCCAAATGTCATTCTATTTATATCCTCTTCAAATTCATCAACATCGATGTCATCATCTAAAACAGATGATTCACCGACTAAAATACTCCCAACCGGACCTAAACCAACACGAACAGGCCCTATGTATGTCCCGGCTAAAACCGGAAGATCTATTCGTCGTATCTTCCTTTCATAATAAACTTCCTCTTCTGTTAATTCACTTGTTCTTCGCATTTTATTACCTATAGATGTATATAACAACTCGGGCTGGACAAAAATAAAAGGTAAGGAAATCTGCGACATAAAGCCGATATGAAACCCGGTATAATTATCATCAAGCGTTTCAATGGTATGATCATTAATAGTAATTTCATCACGATCAGGAATGGAGGATAAATTTAACCCACCACTTATTCCGAAATTTAACTGGCCTTGTGAAGCAACGCCAATAAAAATAAACACAGAAAGAATAATTAGTTTTTTCATAAATTTTAAATTTTGATTAAATAACAAATTAATTAAACATCTTTAAGTATCTTAAGCTTTTCTTCAATAACTTCTATTTCCTGCTTAGCATTATCGATTTTTTGTTGAAATTCGTTTTTGAGCACTTCAGCTTTTTCAGAAGATGCAAAAAAACCAATATTATTCTCCCAAACACTAATATCGTTTTTTAAATTATTTATTTTATTAACTAAAAAGTTTCTTTCCTTGTTTATTAAATTTTCAGCATTTGGAGTTTCTTTAACATTTTCCATTTTATTTTTGAAAGCAATAGTATTTTTAACCTTTTTGCTTATTTTTAATTTTTCAAATTGCTCATCAATGGTTTTTCTATATTCACTTTGTATACGATCTTTTTCTTTTATTGGCACATGCCCTATTTCCATCCATTCTCGCTGAAAATTTTTCAGTATTTCAAGATTTTCGTTATTGTCATCAGAATAATTATAAGATTTTATCTTCTCAATCAATTCTTGTTTTTTCTTCAGATTATCTTCCTGCCTTTGATTAATATTGGAAAAATATTCTGCTTTTCGATTGAAGAATTCGTCACAAGCAGCCCTGAATCTTTTCCATATTTTATTAGAAAATTTTGCAGGAACAGGGCCTATTTTTTTCCACTCCTTTTGCAAAGCTATTAGCTGGTCAGTGGCATTCTTCCAGTCGTCACTATTTTTAATAGCTTCTGCCTGCATACAAAGATTAAGCTTTTGATTATAGTTTTCGTTTTGTTGTTCTTTGTATGCCTTAAAAAACTCTTTTTTATTTTTGAAAAAGGTATCTAATGATGTTTTGAAACGATTCCATACTTCATTATTAACTTTTCTGGGTGCAAAACCAATGGTTTTCCAGACTCGAAAAAGCTCATTGATTTTTTCACTGTTTTCCTGCCATTTTTTTGGTGTATCGGGTTTATCCTCCAAAAGAGCCTCGGCTTTTTCGCATAACACCAGTTTTGCAGAATAATTTTTTTCCTGTTGCTCACGTAAATTTTGATAAAATTCAGATCTGCGCTTATTTAGTTTATTAGTAGCGGCTTTGAACCTATCCCATATCTCATCTTTTTTGTCATTAGGAACAGGGCCTGTTTCCTTCCATGCTTCGTGAAGTTTTTGCAGTTTTTGAAAAGATTTTGTAATTGAATTTTCAAGCAATAACTCTTCTGCTTTTTCGCAAAGCTTTGTTTTTGCCTCCAGGTTCTTCTTAAGGTCCAGATCTTTTAATTCTTTGTTAATTTTAACTTTATCAAAAAACTTCTCAACAAGAAAGTGGTAGTTATTCCAAAGTGTGCTTTTAGAGCTTTGAGGTACAGGTCCGATATGCTTCCATTTTTCCTGTAAATCACGAAACATATCATAAGTATGCTTCAATTCTTCATCTGATTCGATCAATTCGCGCAAATTGTCGAGAATTTGTTCTTTGGCGGCAAGATTATCACGCTTTTGTTTTTCGAGGTCGCGGTCATAAACAGCCTTTTTCTTTTTGTAAAGATCAAAAGCATTATCAAATCTGACAACTAAAGGATCGTCCTGCTTTTCTTTTTCGGAATCATGATCTGAGTCTAAACTTTTTTCATACTCATCAAGGCTTTCGTTTTTAAGAACCACCCGGAATGCTGCCTTTATGTGACCAATATGCTTGCGTATATATTCTATATCATCATTTTTAACCAATGATTCTATGGCTTCAACAAGCTCTTCCTTGGATAATTCTTTGTATTTATCAGTTGAATCATCATCCTGGGAAAATTCACCGCTTACGGCATCATGCTTTTCTTGATCAATCTTTTGTTTGGCAGATTCCCGGGCTTTTTCACCATCTTCATTACCCGGCTTTTTATTACCAGATTCTGTGCCGGAAGTACCGGCATCGGAAGTTACAGTTTTTTGTTGATCACCTTTTTCCTCATAAGGTTCTTTATCTTCAACCTCTTTCGTGTCATCACTGCCGGGCTTTTGATCAGTGTTGCCTCCCGAGTCATTTTCTGAAGACTTATCCTGAGTATAACTATCACTCACATTATTATTGCTGACTATTTCAGCCTTTTCTTCAGAATCAGTGTCTTTTTTATCCGTTTTTACTGCTTCATCACCCGAATCTTTCTCATTACTGTCGGCAGTAATATCCTGATTGCCCTTTTGTTTTTCCTCAGCATTATTGTTTTCCAGTTCAGTGTTCTCATACCCTTTACTGTTATCAAGATTATCAGCCTCAGGGTTAAGTTGATCCTTTTTTTCCATCAAATTATGTTAGTTAGAGTTAATTAAAAATAAATTAATTAATGAAGTGTTGACTAAAAAAATATTAACCAGCCTTTTATTTTTATGATTTTTTAATTTTCAGGCTATCTATAAATTATCAAACTTTATTGATTTTAAATTTAGCCTTCAAAATTAAAATTATTTAGTTGGTTATAAAAAAGTTTTATTATAAATTATAAAAAAAATAGTTGTATAACAACAAATATTATCTAAAAGGGAGCTGATGAAAAATCAAGTAACCAAAATCGACAGAAAAAGCAAATTCTTCATCATGCCTGTCAAAATAGCTGACTGAAAAACTCAAAGGCCCGATAGCCGTATTTATTGCAATTGCAGCATTACCGAGAAAATATCTGTTTTGAAAGGGATCACCGTAATATGCTGTAAAATCATCCCTGTCTCTTAAAATTTCTCTGTATGGCTGAAACACATAACCTCCAAGCCTCAAATCAATAATATCTGTTAAGCTAAAAATGGATTTTAAGCCTGCTGCGGCATAATTGTGTGCCCTGTAGTTAGGTATAAAATGTACTCTTGTTGAAGGTACATGCCTGAATGCGGGTGCAGATAAAGTTGTACTGGTGTAATTTGAAAAAAAATCTTTATTCGACAATACCAATTCGGTATAAAGACCAAAATTTACGCTATTGAAGTTGGTAAAATAATTTTCATATTTTAAATTTAACTGAAACCAATCATGACTTTCCTCAGTTGCATCCTCTAATTTTGATGTTGATCCCGGCTCATGTTTTTCCTCTCCTTTAACATATCTTGCTATAACAGATAAGTAAGTACCACTTGTGGGAAACTGTTTACGGTTAAGGGTATTACGTTCATACAGAATCTGAGGAGAAATGTAATTAAAAGCCGTTTCATCGGTAGTATCAACGCGGCTAAAAACGTTGGTTTGAAAATAATTATCCCTGTTTCTGCCGGTAACCAAGCTGGTGGTTACTTTACTATTTGTTCCGGCAGGAACACCTCCGATAAACTCATAAAAACTAAAGTTTTGAAGCAAATATGATGGTGTTCTGTCTTCCAGAAAAGTAGTGGTGCTTTTAAAATAATCGTAATAACTAAATGTTAAAGATGTTTTAAAAAAGAAAGGAAAAGGTGCCGGAAAATCCATCCTTCCACACAACCGCAAACTGGAATAAAACCTTCCAAAGTATGCATTCAAACCTAATGTTGAAGCCCTGTTACCAAGATACAAATATTGTGCATCTATATATGCCTGGTTAACAGGCGATGAAGATAAGTTGCCTCCGAACTGAAGCAGCAAACTCTTATCTATAGTAATATCGAGTTCAAGAGTATAATAACCCGTTTCCTTATTATATATTGCATTGGGGCGAATATCTTCTATATGCTCTTCAGCCAACAAATTAAAATATAATGGTTTAATATCCTTAATATCAACATACTCTTCATGAATCAATAATAAGTTTCGTATATAATTTTCCTGACCTGGATTAACTCCATTAACAACAACATCATCAAAAAGTAATTCAGGAGCTTTATTTAAAAAAATATCCCGTTTTTCTTGTCGCTTATCTTTTGTGGTTCTTCTATTTATATCTTTCTTTATTTGTTCAATTTGATCAATAGCAGCTTCATAACCCAGGTCAATTAATTTTTGCGCCTGGCCGAAATCAGTCAGACCGATCTCAGGCACATCAGGCCTGATAGTTAAACCCAAAGTATCAGGAACTTCATAGTCTGTTGGAAAAACTAAAAGATTTTCAAGGTGCGAACGAACATCATCTTTCTGTAATTGTCTAATTACCATGCCTACAGCACTTCCTATGACATAATCAGGCTGAAAATCTTCCATCATGACATCGATTGGGAAGTTATTGTATATACCACCATCAAACAAAAGCCTGCCATCAATTTTAATAGGTTCGAAAACAAACGGGTAGGTCAATGAAGCTCTTATAGCATCATATAAATTCCCCTGTCTGAGAACTACCGGCTCTTTTTTTTCAATGTCGGCAGCCACACTTCTGAAAGGTATGTATAAACTGTCAAAATTATTATTGCATGCCACATCGATTTTAGAAAAATACTTCATGCCGGCAAAATCCATCTGGTAAGGCGAAATAAGATGTGTTGGAAATTTAGGCCGCCATATTGAATCAATCGTAAAACGAAATGAAATCCATGATGCATTAGGCCTGCGCTTTTTATAATAAAAATCGTATTCATCATCTATTTCACCCGAAGCCCAGTTTTTAAAATCACTACTTGTAACAATATTTATTATCGAATCAACGGAAAATCCACTTCCATATAACCCACCAATTAAAGCACCAATACTTGTACCGGTAATATAATCTACCGGTATATCATGCTCCTCAAGAGCTTTTAATACCCCAATATGAGCAAGCCCCTTGGCACCACCACCACTAAGCACTAATCCAACTTTTTCTTCTTGTGAACTAAGTTGCGGTGTCGCCAATATTAAAAAAAGTAAAAATGAGACCAGAAATGAATACCTTCCCGCCATTTTTATAAATTAAAGTGAATAAGTTCTATTAAAGCCCTAAAAACTAATTCTACGGATAGAAAAAAGTACACAGCTTTACTTTTAAATCAATCAAAAATTAAAGATAAACAATTAAAGATTCAAAATAAAAGTAATATATAAATATTAAAGATAAAATCAGCAATTTATTATAAATGGTAAATAATAAAAATAACTATGGCTAAAATAAGGCATGGCCTCTTTTAAACATTTTCGAAAAAATTGCCGGTTTATATCTTCGAAAAAAATTAAATATGTTTCAATGCATTAATTAAATCGTTTTTCAAATCTTCCACATTTTCTATTCCTACGGATAATCTAACTAAACCATCAGTAATTCCGGCTTTTTCCCTGGAAGATTTTTCCATTTTAGAATGAGTCATAGATGCCGGATGCTGGATTAATGTTTCCACACCTCCAAGTGAAACAGCCAGCATACATACTTCAACATTATTCATCAATTTTTTACCTGCACTATAACCATCATTAAGTTCAAAAGATATCATGGCTCCCGGCCCATTCATCTGTTTATTTGCCAGATCATACTGGCGATATGATTTTAGTCCGGGGTATTTAACCCATTTGACCTTAGGATGATTCTCCAAAAATTCGGCTATCTCCATTGCATTTTGCTGTGATCTATCCATACGCAATGAAAGAGTTTTCAAGCCTCTTATCACCATATAAGCCTGATGTGGGTCCATATTACATCCCATATTAACCATCATTCCACGCAGCTGCTCATAAATATCTTTTTCGCGGACAACTATAACACCTCCTACAATATCGGCATGGCCATTTATAAACTTTGTTACTGAGTGAAAAACTACATCAATTCCAAAATCAAGTGGTTTTTGCAGATAAGGGCTGCAAAATGTATTGTCAACAACCGTTATAATTCCTTTCTCCCGGGCAATATCAACAACCTTATTCAGATCGGTAATACCCATTGTAGGATTTGACGGGGTTTCGATGAAAATCAACTTAGTATTAGGTTTAATGGCATCTATAATATTTTGAGGATTGGTCGTATCAACATAATCAGCCTCAACACCAAACCTTGAATAGTGCTTTTCCATCACAACCCTCGAAGGCCCATAAACCGCATCGGTACTTACCATATGCGCACCTTTTTCCAGTAATCCCATATATATGGTATTTACCGCTCCCATACCCGAACTCAAAGCTATCCCGCCATAACCATTCTCCAAATCAGCCATAAGATCTTCAAATGAACATATTGTGGGATTACCAATGCGGGTATATATATATCCTTCGCCCTTGCCGGCAAACAAATTTGCCCCATGATCAGCATCATTAAATTTGAAAGTAGATGTTTGATATATAGGTACAGTAGCACTGCCATACTGATCATCAAACATTCCCGAATGAATAAGCTTACTGTTAAATCCTAAATTATTTTTTTTCATCTGTTTATACGTCTTTTTTATTACTGTTTTTTAGTATTATAAGATTTCTTTAACTAACATAATCGTTAACTGCCACGGTGTAATCAACCAATAAGTAGTACCTTTAGGTTTTTTTAACCAATATGTGAACTAATCGAAAACTCGGGTGGCTCAAAGATATGTTTTTTCACCGAACACTGATTTGCCGCTTTAACAACTGCCTCTTTGTATTTTGCAGGAAAATCGGTAGGAAGAAAAATATCAATATCAACTTTATTTATCATCCCCGATTCATTACGATGAGTTTTTAGCTCCAATTTAATATCTGAAACATCTATTTTACGCAGATTACAGAAATCCTTTACATAAAATCCCGCACATGTACCTATTGAAGCCAAAAAAAGATCAAAAGGCGCCGGATATTCATTATCACCGCCGGCCTTTAAAGATTGGTCTGTTTTTATTACAAAACCCTTATGATGTGCTTCAACCTTTTTGTTTTCTCCTAAATATATTTCCATTTGTTTAACCCTTTTATATTATTTAACCCGCAATAAAACTATATATGCTATTCTTTAAAATTAATATAATGTATCATGTTAACTGAAAAAACCACATGAGTAGTATTCCGTGATATATATATTTTATTATATAACTATCTAAATAAACTTTTTCTCTAAAAGCTCTAAAAACCATTGCGGAGATTTACAGGGCCTAAATGTTTTTTTATCAACAAAAACAAGTTCAGTGTCTCCTATATTCAGCAAAGTACCTGTTTCATTAAAAATTTCATATTTGAAAAGTATTCTTGTCGTGGGCATTTCATTAATGATAGTTTTTACAGTCAGCAAATCATCATACTTTGCAGGCCTTATATATTTAATATTCATGGAAAGTATGGGCATAACTATACCATTTTTTTCCATATCAAGATAACTTGCACCCAAATTTCGCATAGCATCTACCCTGCCTACTTCGTAATATTGAGCATAATTACCATAATATACTATACCCATCTGGTCAGTTTCGCCATATCTTACACGCAGCGTCGTTTCACTAATAAACATATCACTAAATCTAAATAAATTCTGTTGCAAATGTAAAAAGAATAATTTAGAAAAATTAACCAAAAAATAAGCAATATTGGAGGTTATTCGTAAAAGCCTCCTTTAGCAATATAAGCAAACTTAACTTTATAAAGGTTTACTTGAAGTTACTATTGTTCTAAAAAAGAACTATCTACAATCGCTATATCCAGGAATACGCTTCAAATAAAAAATTTATTTATATTATAGCCAAATTATTTATTATTTTTGGTTTTTAATGATAAATCAATTGATACAAAATAGTTTAGTATCATAGAAAATTTAATACACAGATGAAAGCCTCATTAATAAGCTGTTCACAAAAGATAATGAACTTAGCGAAGCGATTTCGTGACTGAAGGGAACAATAAAACATGAGGGTTCTATGGGCTAAGAACTGAGAACTGAGTGAACTAAGTGAGAACTAAGAGAGTTTAAGATAAGTTGAATGGTTGAGAGGTTGAGGAGTTGAGGTGTTTAGAGGTTGAGAAGTTTAGGGGTTGAGGAGTTTAATGCTTTCAGCTTTTAGCTTTTAATTGTTAATAAATTTAAAAACTATAAAATATTCAGATGACTTATAAAAATACAGTAATAACGGGTACCGGCAGTTACATTCCTACAAAAATAATTAAGAACAGTGAGTTTTTTACTTATACCTTTTTCGAGAAAGACCATACTCCTATTGATAAGCCCGGAGAAAGTGTTGTAGAAAAATTTAAAGACATAACAGGTATTTCGGAACGTCGCTGGGTGGAGGAAGACCTCAACTGTTCTGATATAGCTGTCAGGGCAGCCAAAGAAGCTATCAAAGATGCGGATATAGACCCGGAGACACTTGATCATATAATTGTAGCACACAATTTTGGCGATGTAATAAAAGACACCATCCAAACCGATATTGTGCCATGCCTGGCAGCTCGTGTAAAACATATTTTAGGCATAAACAACCCCCAATGCATTGCTTATGATTTGATATTTGGCTGCCCCGGGTGGTTACAAGGCATAATTCAAGCCGATTCTTTTATTAAAACAGGGCTGGTTAAACGATGCCTGGTAATTGGAGCCGAGACTCTTTCAAGAGTTTCTGAAAAGCATGACCGCGATACCATGATATTCTCCGATGGAGCAGGTGCAACAGTTGTAGAGGCCCGCGAAGATAATTACCAAAAGGGAGTGCTTTCACATTCCATGCTCACTCATTCTAAAGAAGAAGCATATTACCTCTATTTGGGTAAATCAAATGCACCGGATAGTGACCCAAAAGTTAGGTACATCAAAATGGATGGAAGAAAAGTATATGAATACTCAATCACTCATGTACCGAAGGCAATTAAAGCAGCCTTAGACAAAACAGATATTCCTGTAGAAAAAGTAAAAAAAATACTTATCCATCAAGCCAATGAAAAAATGGATGAAGCCATAGTAAAAAGGTTTTTCAGACTGTATAGAGCAAAGAATGATGTATCAGAAATTATGCCCATGAATATTTACAAACTTGGAAATAGTTCCGTAGCAACTATACCTACCTTATACGATATGTTATTAAAAGGTAATCTTGAAAATCACTCAGTTCAAAAAGATGACATTATAATATTTGCATCCGTAGGAGCAGGTATGAATATAAATGCATTGGTCTATAAACAGTAAAATTCGCTAACACATCCGATTTTGTAAGATCAGTGATTTAGAAAACCAAAACATTTTTAAAAAAATATTGTGAGTATTGTAGACCGGAATTAATAATGATAATAAGAAATTCAACTTTTCTATTTTATCAAATTTGAAAGCGTAGATTTAAGCTGCAAATGCAACTTTCTTGTTAAACAATAAATTTTCTAATTTTTCTTTAGGTGTTAAATAATCTAATCGCTTTCTTGGTCTGTTATTTAAAAGGGTTTCAACAA
>PUKZ01000124.1 GCA_003550725.1 Bacteroidales bacterium
CCCCAACCATTTTTGCCCAACAAAATTCAGGTTCAACTTTATCCATTATTATTAAAAATGTTCTTTATATTAAAATTTATTATTAACACAAATTCTGTAAAGAAAATTTAGGACGGGTCAAATGAGAGTAGCAAGTGGTATTAGGTATTCAGTATTCAGTATTCGGTAATCGGTTTGAAATTTTTATCATTTATTAATTATTCCTAATATGGAGAAAAACATACTATTAGGTCATGGCAGTGGCGGTAAGCTGACACACTCACTTATCACGGAACTGTTCTGCAAACATTTTGATAATCCGCTACTGGCACAGCAAAGTGATTCTGCCATTCTCAGTGTTAACAATGGCAAGCTGGCTTTCACAACAGACTCTTATGTGGTTGACCCGGTGTTTTTCCCCGGCGGCAATATAGGTACACTTGCCGTTTGTGGCACTGTTAATGACCTTGCTGTGTCGGGTGCAACACCAAAGTACTTAAGTGCTGGGTTTATCATTGAAGAAGGGTTTGGTATGGATGAACTGGAAAAAATAGTATCTGCTATGGCGGAAGAAGCTTCAAAAGCCGAAGTAGCAATAGCTGCGGGTGATACTAAGGTAGTCAGTAAAGGCCAATGTGACAAAATATTCATCAACACCTCGGGCATAGGCCTGTTGGAAGACAATCATGAACATATCAGTAGTGGCTCTCATATAAAACCAGGAGACAAAATAATTATCAATGGACACATAGCACAGCATGGCATGACTATCATGGCTGTGAGAAATTTCGGCAGCTTCAAAACAGATATTAAATCAGATTGTGCCGGACTAAACCATCTGATAAACGATGTTCTTAATAATGGTATAAAAGTCAAGTCTATGCGCGATGCTACGCGTGGTGGATTAGCCACAGTACTCTGCGAAATAGCAAAAAACAGAAAGCTTGGTGTCGAAACTCTCGAAGAAGAAGTGCCTGTTGACGAAAATGTCAGAGGCATGTGCGAACTGCTGGGATTCGACCCGTTCTACGTTGCCAATGAAGGTAAGGTGGTGATTGTAGTTGATGCTGACGATGCAGATAAAGCATTGGAGGTTATGAAAAAAAACAACCTTGGCAAGAATGCTGCTGTCATAGGCGAAATAACCGGTCAACATCCCGGCAAAGCAATACTAAAAACATCAATTGGAGGAAAAAGAATTATGGATATGCTCAGCGGTGAGCAGCTTCCGAGAATTTGTTAAACAAAACATCATGCACGAACTGTCAATAGTAATGAACATCCTTGATACGGTAGAAGAAAACGCCGTCAAACACAATGCATCAGTAGTGCATGAAATAGAAATGGATATAGGAGAACTGGCAGGTGTTGAATTTGATGCCCTGGACTTCGCAATAAGCAACGCACCCAAAACCGGCCTGCTAAAAAGTGTTAAGTTTAAGATCAACAAGATAAAACCAATCGCTCAATGCAACCACTGTAATCATCAATTTGAAACTTCCGGATACGCAAACCCATGCCCCAAATGCCAATCATCAAAAACAACCATCATCAAGGGTAATGAGTTAAAGATTAAGTCTTTTAAGATTGATTGATCTAAAAAAAATTGCTAATTATAATTAAATGTTCCACTAAAGAAACATTGATATAATGAGAATTTGAAGGTTTTTTCATTCTTATTTAGTTTATTAATTACATAATATTTATTTTTGTATTAAACCTTATGAAATACAATATCATGAAAAACATAACTTTACAAGTAAGTGAAGAAACTGCAAAGCGTATTGAACAATTACCAGAAGATAAAAAGAAGCAATTGTCACGCCTGATAGATATTTGGCTTAAAAAACCACGACCTGTCCTTGAAGTAATGGAAGAACTGGGAGAGTATGCTGCAAAGCAAGGACTTACAAAAGAGAAACTAGATGATTTACTCAAGAATGAATAAATGAGAGTAATTTTTGATAATAATGTCTTAATAAGTGCTGCTCTTCTGAAACATTCCTTCCCATATTTAGCTTTCAAAAAAGCAGTTAATGATCCTACCATTACATTATTGAGAAGCAATGAATCTTTAACAGAACTAAATAATACGATCAGTAATACCAAGTTTGATAAATATTTTAAAGATGAAATCAAAAGAGAAGAGTTCCTTGTTTCTTTTATCTTCGAATCTGTTAACATAAAAATTATGCATAAAATAAATGAATGCCGCGATCCAAAAGACAACAAATACCTCGAACTTGCCTTATCAGGTACAGCCGATTGCATAATTACAGGTGATAAAGACCTGCTTGTTTTAAATCCGTTTCGTGGTATTTCAATCATTACTCCAAAAGAATTTTTAAACAATTAGTAATTAAGAAAATTTTTAATTTTGCATAACTAAAAAACAACAACACTATGTGTACAACTTGCGGTTGCGAACAACCTGATAATAAAACAAGATATACTATCCCCGGACAGGGGGATGCCCATGAGCATTCACGCGAACACTCACATGCTCACTCTCATGATCACGATCACTCACACGACCATGATCATCACCATTACCATGCGCATTCACATTCACACTCCAAAGTGGTGCAACTGGAACAGGATGTGCTGGCACAAAACAACCTGTTGGCCGAAAGGAACAGGGGATATTTTGAAGCGAAAAACATTACCGCCATCAATATGGTAAGCTCGCCCGGCTCAGGCAAAACAACCCTTATAGAAAAGATCATAAATGACCTGAAATCCAAAATATCTTTTTATGTTATAGAAGGCGACCAGCAAACCATGAACGATGCAAACCGGATCAGCGCTACCGGTGCCCCTGTAATACAAGTTAACACAGGACAGGGCTGCCACCTTGATGCTGAAATGGTAAACAACGCAGTGAAAAAGCTTGATGTCACCAATAATTCTGTTCTTATTATTGAAAATGTAGGAAACCTTGTCTGCCCGGCTATGTTTGACCTGGGCGAAGCTCATCGTATGGCGGTAATCAGTGTTACCGAAGGTGAAGACAAACCCCTTAAGTATCCGGGCATGTTCAACTCTGCCGACATTTGTATTATTAATAAAACCGATCTGCTGCCTCATGTTGACTTTAACATCGAAAAAGTAAAAGAGTATGCTCTGCAGGTAAACCACCACCTGAAGTTTTTTGAAGTCTCAGCTACCAAAGGCGAAGGACTGAAAGAGCTTTACCAATGGCTTGAAAAGAAGAAGTAGGGTAAATTTTGTAAAACATGTCATTTAATCTTATATGTATCCTATGTGAACTATGTGCCTATGTGGTTTAAAATGAATTTTTAACTATACTTTTTTTAAAGCATTTTTCAACAAAATAACTCTTAATTGGTTTATATATATTATGAACAATAAGCATACAAATAAATATCGCAGTCTTACCCTGGAAGAAAGTCGTGTAATTAAAAAAAAAGGGACAGAGCCGGCTTTTGTGGGGAAATATAATAATCATAAGAAAGAGGGCACTTACATTTGTAAACAGTGTGGGGCTGCTCTGTATCTTTCGGATGATAAGTTTGATTCTCAATGCGGCTGGCCTTCATTTGACGATGAGATTAGCGGTGCAGTGATTAGAGAGGCTGATCCTGACGGTGTCAGAACGGAGATACTTTGTGCAAACTGCAAAGGTCATTTGGGCCATGTTTTCAGTGGTGAAGAGTTTACTCAAAAGAACTTAAGACATTGTGTCAATTCTATTTCGCTCGAATTTGTCCCTGCTAAGTTGGAAAAAGGAGTTTATGAAACAGCTATTTTTGCCGGAGGTTGTTTCTGGGGCGTAGAATATTACCTTAAAAAGGTTTCGGGAGTTGTTGCCGTAGTATCAGGCTATACAGGAGGTAGCGTTAAATATCCTTCATACGAAGATGTTTGTACAGGCAATACAGGTCATGCCGAAGCCGTCAGAGTGGTTTATGATCCCCAAAAAACAAATTATGAAAAACTGGTTAAGCTATTTCTTGAGATTCACGACCCCACACAAATTGACCGCCAGGGGCCGGATATCGGAAATCAATACCGATCTGAGATATTCTACCTCAACGATGATCAAAAAGCCATAGCAGAAAAATACCTTGGTATTTTAAAAAACAAAGGATACAATATTGCAACTAAATTAACACCAGCATCTGAATTTTATGATGCAGAAGATTATCATCAGAATTACTATTTTAAAAAAGGCAGTACTCCTTATTGCCATGTTTATGAAAAGAAATTTGATTAATATTGTAAGTTAAACGGATATTACAAAATCTCTAATCTTTTGTCCAAAGCCAGTTACCCGGTATTTCTCAATTCTGCAAGCCTTGCTTCTGTTAATTCGTATCCATTAGTTATTATCATAGTCTTCATTCCATTATCCATGAAGGACTTTCATTTAAAGACCATGGCATCCTGTATAGATGTTTTTTGTCCAACTTCACTAAATATCTGTTTAATGTCTGTAAAAAAAGCTTGGGCTAAAGCCCCGGATTTATTACCGTTAATTTAGCCACCATGTAAATATGGTGTCTAATAGTTTTGCAATGTAATTATTGATGTTGATTTAGTCACAATAGCTATATCAATAACCGTAGCATTCATGCTGCGGATTTAATATGCCCCACCATCCATGGGCTTTAGCCCAAAATAGATATATACGTTACAATCCTCTATATAATAAACGGTAATATCAAATATAATATGATTTCATTGGGATATTAAGCTTTTTAGTTTTATTAAGAGGTTTTATCAATAAGTTAATATTTTGTGACAATGTAACAAATTGAAACACAAAAACGTCACACACTTATAATCCAAGTTTTTTTCAACTTTTACCATGATGAAACTATTTCTATCACTACTCTTATCGTTTTCTCTATAAAAATCTGCAACCATGAAAACAAACCTAAGAAACAAGCGCTTTAAAATTACTATTTTATTAATCATTGGAATCTTATTCGCTAATCTTTTAATAATTAACGGCTCAACCTTCAGAGTCCTTTCAAAATATATAGCCTACAGGGCAACTGAAAAAAAAGGCTCCAATAAATTTTTCTCAATAGAAAACAGGGATTTTATCTTATACATTGACTTTTGTGAAAACAGCCTGAACAACACGGCTACACACTCAATCAACAGAATTAACGGTAGCAGGCGACGAATCACATTCTGGTTAGGCTTCCAGGAGGAGGTAAATATAAATGAGATCAAGGTTAATAAGGTCAAACATGATAATTACAAGCTGCATACCCTGGTTATTCCCATGTTTAATTACAGGGTTAACTACCTTGTTATCAACAGGCTTAACAGGTCTAAGGATGAATTTGAAATTACAATTGACTACGATATTAAAATGTCAAATGGCAGGAGGGATTTTTATACGCTGCTTGAGAATTACATCGAAAATGATCAGTTTCATCTCTATAACCTTTGGTACCCTGTGCTTGGTAACAAGCTGACACTTTCCGATGTTTTTAGCGGTTTAATACCCCAGGTGAAAAAAACTCCATTAGAGATGACAGTCAATTTATCAAATGACGGCATTGTTGCCGGAGAAGGTGAAATAACGAAACTATCAGAAAACTCTTACCATGTTAGAAATTTTGATAACGAACTTAACGACATATTTATCTGTGGCGGTGACTTAGGCATCATCAGGGAAACCTTTGGCGATATTGATATCAACCTCTACTTTAGAAATTCCCAACAACATTTTTTTACAGGTACTTCTGAAACTCTTTTTGCTGGTATGCAGGATATTATTAACACTTTTGAGAACTTCGAACTGCGATCGTTCAATATATATTGCATACCTATTGTAGCCGGAGGATATGGGTTGATGCAAAGTATAATGATAAATGAGGACTATTTTAAAGTATCACCGGATATGAAGAATTACAACAAGTATACGCTGATATGGCATGAATTTATCCATCATTGGTGGGGCAACAGGATAAAATCAACCGGCTCGGGCAGGTTCATGCTTACAGAAGGTTTAACTGTTCTTTATGAGTGGCTCACTGCCAAAGACATTTTAGGTGAGGAGTACTTTAATGATAATATAGAAAATGCTGTTGCTGAAGTCCTGGAGATACGAGGCTTTGAAAACTCCATTGCTGATGCCAACAGGGTGCCGCCTTTTGGAAATATTATAATATACCGTAAGGCGCCACTGGTGCTTTACCAATTGATGAATAAAGTCGGAGAAGATGAGTTTACTGAGTATTGCCGGTTATTTCTAAAAACACCCGGCACATACGAATGGGATGCTTTTATTAATGGCCTGGAAAATTATGCCGAAATGGATCTTTGTCAGTACAATGAATATTGGGTAAACAGCACTGAAATTCCTTCGCAAAAAAATGATCATTATTATGTGCTTATAGATGAAAGAAGCGAACAGGAACAGCAACTAGATCATCAGATCTCAGTTTTTTACAGAGACTACGATCAGGATGTGCTTTACGAATATCTAACTAGCATTGAATCTGAATTATGCTTCTGGAATAAATACTATTACTTCCTTGGTTGGTGTTACTATAGAAACGAAAAATTTGAAAAAGCTGCCAAAGCCTTTAACAAGACAGATATAAATAAGGATATAAAGTATTACTGGGAATCAGCATATTTTAAGGCAAAACTGGAAATAAAGAATGGCAACAAATACAAGGCTTTTAAGTATGTAGAAGATTGCCTCGACCACTCCTATCCCATAATACGACTGAGGTCAATGTACAGGCTTTATGATGAGTTAGAATTAACAGCAAGGATTTGTAATTAAGTGTTCACTGAAAGCATTGCCTAATGATCAATCAAAAAATAAATTTTTCCATATAAGGCATATAAGGTCATATGAGAATTTTCTATTTGCATCAGCAGGTTAAACCTTATTCCATATATGTTCTTATATTTACTCATATGGTTCAAAAAATAAATTCTACCATTTAAGGCATATAAGGTCATGTGAGAATTTTCTATTCATATCAACAGGTATTAAAACCCAAACCTTATATGTCTTATATGGTAAAAAAAAATATCGCCATAGAATTAAAAAACAACTTTTCGCCCCATCCAATTATAAAAAAAACCTACCTTTGTAGCACGTTTATCAAATTTAGTAACACATCGGTATTGTGTAACCATTAAAGTACATACCAAATAATCCATTAAATAAATGCACATAGCAGACGGCATAATTGACACACGTATAGCTATAGCCGCCAATGCGGTTGCGGTGGCAGCAATATATTTGTCAAGCAGGAAAACTACAATGGAGGAAATCCCAAAAATGGGCATTATCGGTGCAGCCTTATTTGTAGCTTCACTAATTCATATTCCGATTGCTGGTACATCAGTTCACCCCGGGTTGTATGGATTGGTCGGGATCATATTGGGAAAACGGGCGTTTCCTGTCATTTTTACCGTAATACTGTTTCAATCCATGATCTTCCAGCATGGCGGTTTATTATCAGTTGGTATAAACGCAATAAATATGGGAGCAGGAGCTTTAGTGGCATGGCTTATATGGCGACAGCAAGCATTGCCGGAATACCTGAGGGCAGCTTTTGCCGGATTTATTGGAATAATAATACCGGTTCTGCTTATGGCTATTGAGTTTCAACTATCAGGGTATGGTAGGGGAATACTATACTTGTTTTCAATATACATTATAGTTGCTATAGTTGAAGGAATTGTCACCCTGTCAGTCGTAAAATTTTTCAGAAGGATAAAATCAGATATACTAACTTAACATTAAACATTAAACATTATGACAAAATCAATTTTTCTATGCTCAGTTTTGCTTTTAGTATTCAGTGTAAACACAATGGCTCACGCAATACGATTTGAAGTTGAAAAGCATTACCCGGCAGTCA
>PUKZ01000097.1 GCA_003550725.1 Bacteroidales bacterium
CCAGTTTTGCCATATCCGGCTTGCCTTTTTCCATTATTTGTACACCTTCTTCAACACTTATCATCTTTTCTTTTCCCCTTGGGGTTTCTAAAAATGTTTCATTGTAACCATTTAGCGAGAATTGTACCCGGGATTCCTCAATGTTGCTTTGAACAAGGTTTATATCTGCCGGAACCGGCCCGGATTGATTAATTCCCACCCAATTGCCTGATGAATTAACCGGGAAAATCATTCCCACCATTAAAAAAATAATTAAATAAATACTTCGCTTCATAAATAAAATTTTTTGATTAATAACTAGCCTTTTTATTATAAGTTTCTATTGTTTTTAAAAAGTCATGACCAATTTTATGACTTAAAAAAATTAATTACAAAAGTAATATTTCTTTAACCAAAAAAATAAAAAAAATTAACAGTTAGTTTTTTAATTATATGTTTTTTTTTAAGTGTAATTATTATAAGATATTTGATATTAGAAAATAACAAAAACAAGATGCAAATATGGAAAAGGAATTTGAGTAAAACTATGAACAATAAAAGTGTTAATAATTCTTATTAAATATTGTTGATTTGATGATATTTTTTTAGAAAAACAATTTATCCTACAGGGCAGGGACTCTAAGTTTGTATTGAGCGAAGTGAAATAACCCAAAGGCCTGATTTTCGGCACGTTACTCTTTGTGTTTCTTTGAGTTTTTGTGTCATTTCGACAAGCTCAGTGCATTTTTTGTGGCAAGATTAATTTTAACCGAATACTATTGAGTTCAGATTTTAAATAACGTATATTGTTTATATTTGATTTTAGCTTTTAATTTTTTACATGCCGGAGGCCATTCAGGGTTATACATATTCTATTATTTATTCCTGGTTAGTGAGGGTTTTATATGATTAGACAGGAAATAATTGCATCATTTTTTAAACTATTAAAAAAGATTTGTTTTTATTAAGTATACATTTACTAAATTCGCAAGTTAAATAAACAAAAATTACCTGATATGGAGTACAATTTCACTGATATTGAAAGAAAGTGGCAACAGTATTGGAAAGAAAATAAGATATACAAGACACAAATAGATCATGATAAGCCAAAACAATACGTTTTGGATATGTTTCCATATCCTTCGGGTGCCGGTTTACATGTGGGGCATCCTTTGGGTTATATAGCTTCGGATATATATGCCAGGTTTTTGCGGCAAAAAGGGTTTAATGTTCTTCATCCTATGGGTTATGATGCTTTTGGATTACCTGCCGAACAATATGCCATACAAACCGGTCAGCATCCTGCCATAACTACAGAAAACAATATTAACAGGTATCGTGAACAACTTGACAAAATTGGGTTTTCATATGATTGGGACAGGGAGGTGCGTACTTGTGACCCTGAGTATTATAAATGGACACAATGGACTTTTATTCAACTTTACAAGCATTACTACAACAACAAAACACAAAAAGCCGAGCCGATAACCGAACTTATATCCAAATTTGAAAGGTCCGGCAATCTTGATTTAGATGCTTCTTCAGATTCGATAGAAGATTTTACGGCTGTTGGTTGGAGAAAGATGAATGAAAAGGAGAAGCAACAGACCTTAATGAAATATCGACTGGCATATTTGTCTGAGACAATGGTAAATTGGTGTCCGAAACTTGGTACAGTTTTAGCCAATGATGAAGTAAAGGAAGGTTATTCTGTCAGAGGTGGTTTTCCGGTAGAAAAAAAGAAAATGAATCAGTGGTCTTTAAGAGTTACTGCTTATGCACAAAGGTTACTTGATGGGTTAGAAAAGATTGACTGGCCGGATAGTTTGAAAGAGATACAACGCAACTGGATAGGAAAAAGTGAAGGGGCTACCATTTTCTTCAAAGTAAAAGGCTTTGATGATCAAATTGAAGTTTTTACAACACGTCCCGACACAATCTTTGGTTCAACATATATGGTTTTAGCACCCGAGCATGAACTTGTCAAAAAAATAACTACTCAACAATATTCATCAAAAGTAGAAAAATATATTGAAGAGAGTTTCAAACGAACTGAGCTGGAGCGTATGTCTGAAACAAAATCTGTTACCGGGCAGTTTACGGGCACTTATTGTGAGCATCCTTTTACGGGAGATCTATTGCCTGTTTATGTTGCAGATTATGTATTGGCAGGATATGGAACAGGGGCAATTATGGCTGTACCGGCTCATGATAGCCGCGATTATTCCTTTGCCAAAAAATTTAAACTTCCAATAAAAGAAGTTGTTACGGGTGGAAATATTGAAAAAGGCTCATACGACGCTAAAGAAGGCACTTTGGTAGATAGCGACTTTATAAGTGGAATGTGTGTACCTGATGCTATAAAAGCGGTTGTTAAAAAGCTTGAAAGCAATGGAACAGGAAAAGGAACTGTAAATTTCCGTATACGTGATGCTATTTTTAGCAGGCAAAGATATTGGGGTGAACCATTTCCGGTATATTACAAAGATGGGATTCCTTATGTTCTTGATGAGGACGAACTACCCCTGGAGTTACCTGAAGTTGACAAATATTTGCCAACAGAAGCAGGTGAGCCTCCACTGGCCAGGGCAAAAAACTGGAAAACCAAAGAAGGATATCAGCTTGATTGGAATACAATGCCGGGATTTGCCGGATCGAGTGCCTATTACATACGCTTCATGGATCCCCGCAACGATAATGAACTTGTTTCAAAAGAAGCTGTTGAATACTGGCGAAACGTCGATATGTATGTCGGAGGTGCCGAACATGCAACTGGCCACCTGGTATATTCAAGATTCTGGAATAAATTTCTTTACGATATTGGCGTAGTTGTTGAACCAGAGCCTTTCAAAAAACTAATAAACCAGGGAATGCTTCAAGGACGCTCCAATTTTGTATACAGGGTTAAGGGTACTAATAAATTTGTGTCATATAATCTCAAAGAAAATTATGATACAATGCCTATACATGTTGATGTAAATATCGTTGACAATGATATTCTCGATATAGAAGCTTTTAAAAAATGGAATCCTGAATATGAAAATGCTGAATTTGTGCTTGAAAACGGTAAATACGTATGTGGATGGGATGTGGAAAAAATGTCAAAATCATATCATAATGTTGTTAATCCCGATGACCTTATAGAAAAATATGGTGCTGATACCCTTAGGTTGTATGAGATGTTTCTTGGGCCAATAGAACAATCTAAACCGTGGGATCCCAAGGGGTTTGAAGGTGCATTTAGATTTATTAAAAGATTTTGGAGATTATTTCATGATGACAAAGGAAATTTAAACGTTACACAACAATCACCAACAAAAGAAGAACTAAAAGCACTGCACAAAGCAATAAAAAAAGCAAATGAGGATATTGAACGATTTGCCTTTAATACGGCTATAAGTGCTTTTATGACTTTTTTGAACAAACTTTATGAGTATAAATGCAATAAAAAAGAAATATTAGAGCCATTTTTAATAATATTATCTCCTTTTGCCCCGCACATTACTGAAGAGTTATGGCATAAACTTGGCAACCGGCAAAGTATCTTTTTTTCAGAATATCCAGAATACGATGAAAGCTATATAACAGAAGATATGATAACATACCCGGTTTCTTTTAATGGTAAAACCCGCTTTAAGATTGAGATTAGTGCAGACAAGGATGCTGAAGAGATCGAGAAAAAAGTTCTGGAAGCCGAAGAATCTCAAAAATGGATTAAGGATAAAAAAGTAAAAAAGGTTATAGTTGTTCCGGGAAAAATTGTTAATGTGGTGGTATGAAATTATTATACAAAAATATGACTTCTTGCTAATTATTGATAATTATATGCTATACACATCGGGCAAACGACTTTTTTAAGCATATTGAAAACAAATATAATCTTTCGAAATTTTTTTGACTCAATAATATAATATTATTTACAACTCTGACAGGCTTTTCTGACCGGGTTAAAATCCACTTAAGTCCATAGTAACAGTAGGTATAAGAAGCAAAAATCCCAGGAGTACTAAGATCGCTATTAAAGGCCATATCCATTTAACCCATTTATGAAAAGGAATACGGGCAACACCTAATACAGCAATTAATACTCCTGATGTTGGGGTTATCATATTTGTAAATCCATCACCAAACTGAAATGCCATAACAGTGGCCTGGCGTGATATGCCTATCAAATCACTGAATGGAGCCATAATAGGCATAGTAATGGCTGCTTTTGCCGACCCTGATGGTATAACTATATTAATAATTGTTTGTATAACATACATTGTTCCAACGGAAGCTACATCTCCAAATTGGCCTAATGACCTTGAAAGCCCATAAAGAATAGTATCAATTATACCGCCATCCTCAAGAATAACAATTATACCGCCGGCAAGGCCAACAATAACAGCAGCAGTCATAATATCTTTTACACCCTCCAAAAATGAATCAGCAATATCATTAGCCGATTTGTTAACAGATATTCCTGCTGCAATACCCATTCCCAAAAACAGGGTCGCTATTTCCATAACATACCAATCATAGCCCATAACACCTACTATTAAAAATAAGATGGTATAACCCAGCAAAAGCAGAATGAAATAATGAACTGTCTTTTTTAGCGTAAAATAACCCAGTAAAGCAAAAAGCACGGCTGAAACAGGCAATATTATAACAGAAATCGATGCATGGCCTATCTCCAGGGTAGATACCGGATGTAACACTGAAAAAACCGTTAATACAACTAACACTAACCCATATACTAACCATGCTATTTTTGGAGTGTAATATGTTATATCTTTTACATCACCGGCTTTACGCTCACGCCAATAACTGTCATCATCGTACATAATTGATGCTTTGGGGTTCTTGCGAATTTTTGCAACATAACGTAAAACAAAAGTAATTCCTACAATGTTAACTATTATCCAGCAAAAAAAGCGGTATTCCAGGCCGGAAAATAATGGAATATCAGCCAGGCCCTGGGCAATACCAATAGTAAAAGGATTAAGCATTGCACCGGCAAAGCCCAATTGCGCGGCTATGAAAACCATACAAACACCGGTTATAGAATCGTAACCCATTGATATTGCTAATGGAACAAGTATTATTATGAAAGCAATGGTTTCTTCTGCCATCCCAAAAATAGCTCCAAAAAAACTAAACATCATCATTATCAAAACTATAATGATGTTATCAATACCTATTCGCTTCATAAAACGATTATTCTCAAACCTCCTTGTATGCCGCAAAAAAGCAAATATACCTACATCAATGGCTTTACTTTGGTTCATTATCCAAAAAGCACCGCCTATCATTAATATAAAAACAATAATGTTGGCTTGTTTAACAAAACCATTAAATAACGAAGAAAAAACCTGCCACGTTTGAACCTGGCTTTCAAATTCATGTTCTTCCGGAAGCTCATCTTCATAATAAAATATCATTTGTGTTTGCTTCTTACCATCTATAACAGTCTCTTCCTCTACATATTTGCCCGGTGGTATAAACCAGGTCAAAATTGCAGCAATCACAACAATACTGAAAACTATAACATAGGTATGTGGTACTTTTTTAAGCATATATTATTGTATTTTGAAAATTGACGAATATACGATCCTATACAAAAAATAAAAATACTTTAACTATGACTCCTATATTGTAATTTATTCTATTTAAAAGATAAAATCTTAATTTTGACTTCTTAAATATTTGCAAAATTTTAAAGGGAAAGCGAAACTAATAAAAATAGTTTTGTAATGTGAAATAATTTATTAATTTTTTTTCGCCAAGTGTTAATATTTATATTTTTATAAAATTTTATCAAAATAAAGAATTATAACTATTTTAGTTACGTTCTATATAATTAAAGTTTTACCGGTCAACAAAATTTTTAAACAAAATGAATATATCTGACAGCAAAAAAGGGAAAAACATAAAAGCCGAAGAAGCCAATTCAGCTATGCATGTGAGCGAGGGCATAGAACAGCCTGATTCTGTGAATCCGGAAGCTGTTAAATCTTTTTTAAAAAAGAAACCCGGGCTTTTACCGCTTGAACAGTATGTTGATGGTATTCTTTCGGGAGATCGCATTATATTAAGTAAAGCAATAACTCTCGTTGAGAGCTCTCTTCCTCAGCATTATGAACTTGCACAGAGGATTATAGAAAAATGCATGCCTCATTCCGGTAAATCTATTCGTGTGGGTGTTACAGGCATACCAGGTGCAGGTAAAAGTACTTTTATTGAAGCTTTGGGGAAATATCTTACTGACCGGGGCTATAAAATTGCTGTTCTTGCTGTCGATCCTTCCAGTGAAATTTCCAGGGGCTCAATTCTTGGTGATAAAACCCGTATGGAAAAGCTTTCTACAGACGATAATGCTTTTGTGAGACCATCGCCCACTGCCGGTACTTTGGGTGGTGTTGCACGTAAAACCAGGGAAATAATTATTATGTGTGAGGCAGCAGGTTTTGACAGGGTATTTGTTGAAACAGTCGGTGTTGGACAGTCAGAAATAGCTGTTCATTCAATGGTTGACTTCTTTTTGTTAATAATGCTTGCCGGTGCCGGCGATGAGCTGCAAGGCATTAAAAGGGGGGTCATAGAAATGTCTGATGGTATAATTATAAATAAAGCCGATGGCGACAACATTCAAAAAGCTAAAAATGCAAAAAACCAGTATCAAAAAGCCCTTAAACTATTTCCTAAAACAGCTTCAAATTGGGTACCAAAAGTTTTGACCTGCTCTGCACTTCAAAAAACAGGAATAGATAAGGTTTGGAATATGATAATGGATCATAATAAGCTAATGAAAGAAACAGGCCATTTCAGGCTAAAACGAAATCAACAAAAAATTGACAGAATGTATGAAACCATTAACCAAAGCCTTTCAAACTATTTTTATACTAATCCTAAAGTTGAAGGAAGAATTTATGATGTTGAAAGATCATTGCTAAGCAATAGATTTTCAGCATTTCAGGCAGCACAAAAATTGCTTAATTGCTATTTTGAAGATCTTGAAAAAACAAATACCAATGAAAATAGAAGTTAAACAATGATCGATGGGCTTTTTATGATCTTATATGCATATAGAAAAATTTGAATAACTCAACTTTAAAAAAAATCACCGGCTAAGGTTGAACTTTTCAGGATGACGTGCTTTTTTATTTTTATAAAAACTTTCTATTTTTATAAAATCTTCTTCAAAGTTGCCTGATGGATATATAACAGGACCAATGCCACCGTTTTTTTTCTCATAATCCATATAGCCCAGAATAATCGGAACCCCGGCTTTTAGAGCAATAAAATAAAACCCTTTTTTCCATTTGTGATTTAGCCTGCGAGTACCCTCCGGTGTAATTATTAAGTGTAAATTGTTTCTTTTCCTAAATAGATCGGTTGCATACTTGACAGCATTATAACTTTTGTTGCGATCAACCGGTATTCCACCCATAGCCTTAAGAAAATATCCTAAAGGGAAATGAAAAGCCTCTTTTTTTATCAACAAAGAAGGCTTTATTTTTAAAGCTAATAAACCAAACCAGCCAATAATAAAATCCCAATTACTCGTGTGCGGAGCCATTATAATAACAGACTTTTTTATTTCTTTAGGCATATTACCACAAATTCTCCAGCCTGTTAATCTTAGAACCAAATTTGCTATTAAACTCATCAATATGTTTTTTTAACAAAGTTATAAAAAGGTACAAAATCAATTTGCAATGGGCAAAAATACAGCTATAAAAATTTTACAACAAAAAATGATAATATTTATAACAATTTCAGTAGAAAATTATATATTCGCCCTTTGGTTTTTTTCTTCAATAAAATCTTGTATAATATGATCTATTACTTATTCAGCTTAGCTAATTTGTTATATATCAATATAAAACGAAGAGACCCTTACCTTTTCTAACCTCATTTATTTAACACATCTAAACTTTTTAATCAATAAATTAATATCATTATAATATAAGTATTATGGAGTTACCTTATGCAGAACCATATAAAATAAAAGTAGTTGAATCAATTAGAAAAAGTACTCGCCGAGAGCGGGAGGACTGGATTAAAAAAGCCGGGTATAATTTATTCAGGTTACCCAGCGAGCAGGTATTTATAGATCTTTTGACCGATAGTGGCACAGGAGCGATGAGCGACAATCAATGGGCTGAAATAATGAGAGGCGATGAAAGTTATGCAGGGTCAAAATCATATTTTAAATTACATGAAGTGATTAAGGATTTACTTGGGATGCCTTACTTTTTGCCTACTCACCAGGGTCGTGCAGCAGAAAATGTTTTATTTTCGGCACTGATAAAAAAGGATGATATTGTTCCGGGTAATTCGCACTTTGACACAACCAAAGGGCATATTGAGTTTCGCAATGCCAGTGCATTTGATTGTACTATTGATGAAGCTTTTGATACTACCGGTATTCATCCGTTTAAGGGAAATATTGATTTGCAAAAACTGGAAGAGGTATTTAAAAAGTATCCCGAAGAAAAGATACCACTTTGTATTATTACCGTTACATGTAATACTTCCGGTGGCCAACCCGTTTCTATGAAGAATATAAAAGAGGTATCTGCTCTTTGCAAAAAATATGGCATAAAATTAATCTTTGATGCTGCAAGGTTTGCTGAGAATGCTTATTTTATCAAAACCCGGGAAAAAGGTTATGAAAACAAGTCTATAGGTGAAATAGTAAAACAGATGTTTTCGTATGTTGATGGTGCTACAATGAGCAGCAAAAAGGATGCTATAGTGAATATTGGTGGATTTATAGCATTACGTGATGAAGAATTGTTTAATAAAGCCAGTGTTTATAACATCATGTTTGAGGGATATCTCACTTATGGTGGCATGGCGGGCAGAGATATGGCAGCTTTGGCTGAAGGACTAATAGAAGGCACTGATTTCCAATACCTTGAGTCACGGATAGGACAGGTTGAATATTTGGGGAAAAAGCTTAAGGAGTTTAATATACCAATTCAGGAACCTATAGGTGGTCATGCCGTGTTTGTTGATGCAAAACGGTTCATGCTAAATCTCCCCAGGGAACATTTTCAAGCCCAGACACTCGCAGTTGAACTATATAAAGAAGGTGGTGTAAGAGGTGTAGAAATAGGTACACTTTTAGCTGACCGTGATCCCATAACCAGGAAAAATCGCTATCCTGACCTTGAATTATTGCGACTGGCTATACCCAGAAGAGTGTATACCAATAATCACATGGATTATGTGGCAACATGCCTGGCAAACATTTATGAGAGACGAGGTGAATTAAAAACAGGATACAAAATAGTAAAAGAAGCCCCCATTATGCGGCATTTTACAGTTGAGCTTGAAAAAGTTTAATACATACATGCAAACATGTTTCAATAGCTTGAAAACAAACTGATCAGAACCTCGCCGGGTTTTTTGTTAAAGATTTTTTGAAATGATAATCCATAAGAGTATATTTGCTATACCTACAATAATGTTTGTATGTTTTTGACTTTATTGTATAAAGCTTTTTACCTTTTTCGGATCTTTATCTAATAATCTAAATAAGACATGTTTTGGAATTAATAGTTATACTTATTATTTCGATTGGCTTGTCAATGGATTGCTTTGGGGTTGCAATTATTAATGGTATGGCTCCTGATACATTGCGCCCGGGGACAAAGCTTAAAGTTGCTCTTTCATTTGCTATGGCACATTATATTATGATTTTTGCCGGATTCTATTTAGGTGCTACCGTAGACTTTATTGTAAAAGATGTTGATCATTGGCTTGCCTTTATAATTATCAGCTTCATTGGTTTGAAAATGATTGTGGCTAGTATCAAGATAAATCCGATGACTAAAGCTTTTGATATTAATAATATAAAAGTGATTTTAGCATTATCGGTTGCAACTAGTATTGATGCCCTGATTGTAGGCGTCAGTATCTCATTTTTAAATTTTAGTGTCGGGTTATCTGCATTAATTTTAGCTGTTGTTGTTTTTCTTGTATCATTTGCAGGAATTAATACAGGGAAAAAATTCGGTTTTCGTTTTGGTAAGAGAGTAGGTATCATGGGAGGAGGACTTCTGATAGGTATAGCGGTTTTTAATCTTTTATCGTATCTGTTATAATACGCTTGATTTTCAGGCAATCATAAGGTTGCATCCACGCATTTCGCTATTATCAATTCTTCCCAATACTTCAAAAGTTGAATTTTTATTTTGTTTGCCTATATCATTGGTAGCTATGAAGGAGCATGAAAAAACATTAGCCAGGTCAATCACGTTAATGGCACCAGTTTTTCCGGGTAAAACATAGGTAAAGGGATCATTTATTTCTCTGAAAAAAACTTTCATCCATGGGGGTGTTTTAAATTTTCCGCTTTTTAGGGCATAAGCCTGTGACAATAATTCGGTCATACCGTATTCTGAAGTAATTTCAGAAATGCCAAAGGCTTTTTTAAGTTTACCATGCAGTTCTTTGCGTATTATCTCTTTTCTTTGCCCTTTCATTCCACCTGTTTCAACAATTATCACATTATTCAGTTTCAATGGATAACTTTCAGCAAAATCAAGTAATGCATGACTTACGCCTATTAACAGCACTTTGTTTCCTGCAGCCATTAACTCTTCAAGTATTTTTTTTAGTTTGTTATGCTCGTAAAGAAAGAATCCGTTTTTTTTATGACCACTCCATTCCATTAATTTTTTAACCATATATATTAAAGAGGCATTACTTCTTTCAAGATATCCCGGCAATAATGCCAGAATGCAATATTCTGAAGGGTCTTTAAAAAACATTTTAAAACACCTTATTATGCTTTCTTTATAAAGCCTTGCATAAGCAACTATATGCTTTGAAGGTACCGACTCGCTCGTTGCACTGCTATAAAAACGTAATTCTGCCTTTCCGGGAATGCATGTTACAGAATGATGACGAAAAAAATCAACCGGCATAAAAGGAATTTCTTCGGGTTTATTAACATTTTCGGGAGTTCGCTGCAAAATATCACAAAACCTTTTATAAATATAGCAGTTATGATATTGATAATTATAAACAGCAAGCGACATTTTTTTAAAACTATTGTTATCATCAATACTGAATATGCTATCAATAAGTGTTGTTCTATCCATTCCTTGTATTTGCAGAGTCATGATCAAATATTATTGGTTTTGACAATTACCAAGCTTTTTGTTTTATGTTAAATAAATATTTTTTATACAACTGATTTGTTAACTTTTTTTAAAATATTTATTATATATTTATGGTTCTTTTATTTTGGCTCAATACTTTTTATTTATTATTTCTTAATTTTTAACATAAACAGCTTATTATCATGATTAAAATTATTCACAAAGTTATTAAATCCATTTTAATCTGTTTGTTTGTATTGCCAACATGTTTTTATAGTGTTGCAAACACAGATTACCGGTTCAAAACCGTTGCAGGTGATCCGATCGAGACTCATATTTATGAGCTTGAAAACGGTTTAAAAGTTTATTTAACTGTAAATGACCTGGAGCCTCGTATCCAAACAGCAATTGCTGTTCGCATGGGTAGTAAACATGACCCGAAGGATGACACAGGCTCAGAAAATACTTACAGGCAGTTCAAGCGTTTATACAAAAAAGGATTATAGTAAACATTTCTTATATGAAGTCCTTATACTTTAAAGCATAACTCCCAGATAATTAACAACTTAATCTGAAAATATTCGTAAAAAATCATTTAAATAGTTTGTAAGGTTTTATTAACTTAGCAAAATAATAGAATCCTTATGCTATGAATAAAAACCTTGATCCGAAAGCACAAAACCTGACTTTTGAAGAAAAAGAGTTTGAGAAATCTTTACGACCTGATACATTTTCAAGTTTTACAGGCCAGAAACAGGTTGTTGATAATCTTCGTGTATTTGTAAAGGCTGCTTGTCAGCGTAGTGAGGCTCTTGATCATGTTTTGTTGCATGGTCCTCCCGGTTTGGGTAAAACCACACTTGCACATATTATTGCAAAAGAAATGGGTGTTGGTATAAAACTTACATCAGGGCCGGTTCTTGATAAACCCGGTGATCTTGCAGGTTTGCTTACAAACCTGGAAAATAACGATGTGATTTTCATAGATGAAATACACCGGCTGAGTCCGGTTATTGAAGAATATCTTTACTCTGCAATGGAAGACTATCGCATAGATATAATGATTGAAAGCGGGCCAAATGCAAAAAGTGTTCAGATAAAATTAAACCCATTTACATTGATTGGTGCCACAACAAGATCAGGTTTGTTAACATCTCCTCTCAGGGCGAGGTTCGGTATAACATCAAGATTAAATTATTACAACTCTACACTATTAAAAAAAATAATTCTCAGGTCAGCATCCATATTAAAAGTTAAAATAAGTCATGAAGCTGCTGAAGAAATATCAAAGCGAAGTCGCGGCACACCAAGAATAGCTAATGCTCTTCTTAGAAGGGTTCGTGATTTTGCCCAGGTAGAAAGTGATGGCAACATTGACCTTGAAATATCATTATATGCATTAAATGCCCTAAATGTTGATAAGCATGGCCTTGACGAAATGGATAATAAGATACTAAAAACCATTATAGAGAAATTTAAAGGAGGGCCCGTTGGTTTAAATACTATAGCTACAGCTGTTAGCGAAGATCCGGGGACAATAGAAGAGGTTTATGAACCATTTCTTATACAGGAGGGATACATGCAAAGAACGCCGAGAGGCAGGGAAGCAACCGAAAGTGGTTATAATCACCTTGGAAAAATAAAACATAGTTCACAAAGCTCTTTATTCGACTGATCTTTGAGGATATAACCTATATGCAAACTCAAACTTCAAATCAAAAGATTATTAATTCGAAAAAAATCAAAAAGGCTGCAATTGCATCCGGATTTGATTTTTGTGGAATAGCCCGGGCCAAAAAGCTGGAAAACGAAAAACTTTACTATGAAAAATGGCTGTCAATGGGGTGTCAGGGTAAAATGAACTATCTTGAAAAAAATTTGACGCTTCGCTTTGATCCTTCTTTATTTTTTGAAAATGCAAAATCGGTAATCTCATTAGCTATCAACTATTTGCCGGCAAAAAATCAAAATCCTGATTGCCGGTATAAAATATCCAAATATGCTTATGGAAAAGATTATCACCCGATATTGAAAAACAAGTTAGCTGATCTGCTACAAAGTATTAGAAATGAAATTGGCAAAATAAATGGGCGTGGTTTTGTTGACTCAGCTCCTGTAATGGAAAAAACCTGGGCACAAAAAGCAGGATTGGGATGGACAGGAAAAAATGGTTGTTTTATTATACCACGCTTTGGAAGTTACTTTTTTTTATGCGAATTAATAGTTGATATTGAGCTTAAGTATGATGAAGTCTTCGAAAAGAATTATTGCGGCAATTGCACCAAATGTATTGACGTTTGTCCAACCGGAGCTATTAATAAAGAAGGATTTGTAGATGCAAAAAAATGTATATCATACCTTACCATTGAAATGAAAGATCATATCGACAAAAAATCAAATTTGCCAAAATACGAAAATTGGATTTTTGGTTGTGATATGTGTCAGGATATTTGCCCCTGGAATCGGTTTGCAAAGGCTGAAAATAATAATGTTTTTATGTTAAATGAAACTGTTCTGGGTTTTGACGATCAAGATTGGGAAAATCTTGACAAAGAAAATTACTTGATTTATATAAAAAAATCAGGCTCACCAATATCAAGAATTAAATATGATAAGTTGAAAAGTAATATAGAGTTCGTTAGGCAGTTAAAATCAAAAAAATGATTAAAAAATCAAGATTGTAATTTGCGATTTAAACAGGATTAAACAAATAAACCTATATAGATGGTTATTTCAAAGATCATCATATTAAACAAACCAAATTTTAAATTTTTAATTCTTTAGTTAAATTTTAATGGCCCGTTTTGTAATCAGTGATATACATGGTGCATACAAGGCACTTTTGCAATGTTTTGAACGATCAGGTTTTGATCCTGATAAAGATTTGTTGATATGTTTGGGTGATGTTTGTGATGGTTATGAGGAAGTTAAAAGTTGTTTTGATGAGTTGTTGAGTGTAAAAAACCTGATTTATATCATTGGTAACCATGACTTATGGTGCTATAAATGGGCAAAATACGGTGAAAAACCATTTATATGGCTTGAGCAGGGAGGATATGCAACTCTTAAAAGTTATCACGGAGCTTTTGACAAAAATCACCTCGAATTGCTTGAAAACTCAAAATATTACCACATCATTGACAATATGATGTTTGTTCATGGTGGTTTTGATATTAACACAACACTTGATAAACATAGTAATGATATATTTATATGGGATCGCCGCCTTGTTTTTGAGGCTTATTCAGAACATAAAAATAAAGAAAAAATTTCAGCCTATGATAAGGTTTTTGTTGGTCACACACCTACTATTAAATTTAATCACTTTTGTCCTGTTAAATTTTGTGAAGTTACACTTACAGACACAGGTGCCGGATGGGGACAAAAACTAAGCATTATAAATATTGATAGCGGTCAATTTTTTCAAAGTGACCCGACAGCAAAAATATACCAAAACATGCCGGGAAGATAAAAAAATATGAATGTCTGTAATTAATATAATGAAGCAATTTTATCGGGTTTAAGTGCTTTTGTGAGTCGCTTATTTTAATTTCAATTCATTAATAAGTAAACGTGGAATACGTTTTTTTCGCTCGCGAATAAAAGTTTTGAAATCATTCTCAGATAAAGAAGCTTTGTCTTTTATAAGCAGTTTGATGGCAAAGGGAAAAGTTATCAGCGATAACATATCTACAAAAAAATGAGTGGTATTTGTTTTACGGATATTTCCCTTCTTCGCTTCATCAATGAGTTGCTGAGTAAATTTTTCAGTACTGTATAAATAGCTTATGGCTTCTAATTTAATGATCTTGTCAGAACTTCGATGAAGTATAACCAATACAAAAGAAACAAGCAAAGGGTTTTTGAGCAATATATCAATATATGCAGCAACGTATTTCTCAATCTTTTCTTCAAGACTAATATCAGAATCAAGTATCGCTATAAGTTTTTTTGAGTTTTTTTTCATTAGCCTTGAAAAAATTGTGATAAATAAATTTTCCTTACTCCGAAAATAATAATTCAGTAGAGCCAGATTTATATTAGCTTTGTTTGCAATATCCCTTACACTTGTGCGATCAACACCCTTCTTAAGAAAAAGCTCGGTAGCGGCATTAAGTATCTTTTGTTCAGTATTTTTGCCTTTTGTCATCAGGATTTGTTTTATTATTTAAACAAAATCAAATTACTATCAAAAATACAAAAACATTTTTGTTTAAAACACAGTTTTATACATTGTTATAAATAATTTAATTAAAGTTTATAATCATTCATTTTTTTCTTTTTCTGTAATAACTGATATTAAAAGAAAAAACTATTGTTAAACTTTTAACCCAACCGTACACTAATGTGTCTTTATATTAATATATTGAATCAAAAAACTATTAAGCCGGTTTTTTGATTAAAATCCGTATTTTTGTGTCACAATAAATAACTTATTATGTTTACGACTAATTTATTAAACAACTTTTCCAATCGCCGTTTTTTGATATTATCAATTCTTGCCGGAGTTTTGCTGACATTAAGCTGGCCCGAACGAGGATTTCCGTTTATTATATTTTTCGCATTTGTACCATTATTGATAATGGAAGAAACCGTTCTAAACAATAAGAAAAATGTTTCACCTTTTAAGCTTTTACTTTTCTTATGGGTTGCTTTTATTATCTGGAATGGTTTAACGACATACTGGATAGTTTTTGCGACAGTTACAGGTGCCTTACTGGCAGTTTTTATTAACTCTTTTTTTATGTCTTTACCATTGTTTTTAAGTCACCTGATAAGGCGAAAATTACGCGGCCAAAATAGTTTAGTTTCATTTATTGTTTTGTGGCTGACATTTGAATTTCTTCATATGAATTGGGAGTTGAGTTGGAGCTGGTTGAATTTGGGCAATGCATTTGCCCGATACCCTCAGTGGATTCAGTGGTATGATATTACGGGTGCATTGGGAGGTACATTGTGGATTTTAATAATAAATTTATTAATATACTCAGTTATTAAATCTCATAGAGTATATGAATTTAAGCCTCGTTTTAGAAAAATTTTAATTTCAGCAGCCATACTGTTCTTTGTTATACCTTCTGTTGTTTCATTTATAAAATATTACACTTACAATGAAAAGCATGATCCGGTTGAAGTTACTATAGTTCAGCCAAATTTTGATCCTTATGAAAGGCCGCAAACTTATGATCAGATTACTGGAAGGATGGATTTGATGCTTAACTTAGCAAAAAAACATACTACTTCAGAAACACGATTTGTTGTTTTTCCTGAAGGGGTTTTGCCCGAAGGAATCAATATTGATCAACTGGAAAATCATGTTTCTATACGTAAAATAAACAATTTTTTAACGGAATATGATTCTCTTTACCTCATAACCGGTTTTATGGCTCATGAGTTTTACGGACGAGACAGGGATGCTTCGCCCACTGCCCGGCCATACAGGGGCACATCAGAGTATTATGATGTTTTTAATGCTGCACTTATGACTTCAGGAGATGGTGTATACCAGTTTTATTCAAAGTCAAAACTTGTGCCCGGCGTTGAGCGAATGCCTTATTTTTGGATATTTAAACCGCTAGAAGGCCTTATAACTAAACTGGGAGGTATACCGGGAAGTATGGGAACATGGGAAAATCAAACTCCTTTTCATACAGCCGACTCAACAAATGTTGCAGTTCCTATTTGCTACGAATCAATTTATGGCGAGTATATAAATAAGAGCATTTTACAAAACTCTGAATTTATTATTATTATTACCAATGATGGCTGGTGGCGTGATACTCCCGGGTATCGCCAGCACAATCAGTATGCGCGTATCAGGGCTGTCGAAACACGCAGATCAATTGCCCGGGCTGCAAGTACAGGTATATCATCTTTTATTAATCAAAGAGGTAATTTGATTGAAGTATCATCATGGGATGAAACTGCTGTATTGCGAAACAGCCTGAATAAGAATGATAAATTAACCTTTTATACCAGATATGGAGATTATTTGGGAAGATTTGCCACTTTTATTTCAGCACTCATGATATTATATATGTTGGTGCAACATACTCTTTCCAAAAAGAAGAACTATTTGGCATAATATTTTTTCAGAAAACTACAGGTGTTATGTATAGCCTTATCAATTGTTCTAAACTCATAGTTTAATGCTTCCTTAATTTTTTTATTTGAATAGAATGACTGTTTATTTGCAGAGCGGGCTGTTTCTTTAGTTATTAAAGGCTTCGATTTTACAATAATACTTCTCAGCCATTCGGCTCTCCAGGCTATTTCGCTCAAAAATTTTCCTGCATTATATTTTGGTGGGGCGATACCATAGTTTTTTGCAATTTTGGTAAAAACGTCCTTATATGAAAGATTTTCACTGTTTACAATAAAACGCTCGTTATTAATATCACTTTCCATTAATTTTAACATAATATCAGCAACATCTCTAACATCTACGAATCCTGTAATACCGTTGCTGTGAAACTTCAATCCGTCTATTACAGATTTAAATATCTGACCACTCGAGTTTGCCGGATTTCCCGGACCTATAATAATAGATGGGTTTATTACCACTACATTCAGACCTTCTACCGATCCTCTCCATATTTCGCGTTCAGAATTGAACTTGCTGATAGCATAATAAGAATTGCTGGCCGAAGTTTTCCAAAAAAAACTCTCATCTACTACTTCTCCGGCTTTACTTGCTCCCAGGGATGAAATACTACTGCAATGACAAATCTTTTCAACATTTTTCTGCAAAGCAGCATTTACAAGGTTTGCAGTCCCATCTACATTTATCCTTAACATTTGACCCCTTTCAGAAGGAGAATAAGAAACCAAAGCAGCACAATGATATATCTTCTTAACGCCATAAACACATTCATCTAAACAGAAAATGTCATTTATATCACCGTCAAACCATTCTATCTTATCAAACAAAATGTGATTATCATCAGGCCTGTACCATTCAAAAATCTTTTTTACCCAATAAGTAGAGCTACTTTTTCGCTTTAAAGCCCGAACCTTATCATTTTTTAAAACAAGGTTTAATAACAGATGCGATCCTGTAAATCCGGTACCTCCGGTTACTAATATCATATGACATTTTATAAATTAATTAAAACAGCCATAAAAATACAATTTTTCGTATACTATTTACTTTAGTGAGTTAGTAAATTTATTTTATTATTTGACACTTTTTTTTATATCCCAATAATTTGAAATTTAAATCCGTAGAGTTTTTATATAATTATAATATTTGATAATGTTTTTTGTAAACAAAATCTTTATTTATACGTTATTATTACTGTCAGATAGAAATCACAAGATTGCTTGTTTTGCATTGGATGACAGGCATTTTGTTGTGCAGCAAGAACTTGCTGCCCCCGGTTGAGTTTTGATTATTTTTTTATTTTAACATTACTTTTAAGTACTAAATAAATATTTATATTTGATATAATTAATTAATTTTTTCATTAAACTATACTTTATTATGGATAAAAACATTGCCGATATTTTAAAGCAAGCCATAATCATGGAGCATCGGGGCAAATCTTTATATGAGAAGGTTGCCGAGCAAACTGACAATAAAGAAGTCAAAAAAATCTTTGATATTATGGCAGAAGAAGAGCAAACACATATAGACTTTTTGTCAAAACAACTTGCTAATTATAATAAGACTCAAAAATTTGACAAAAATGAATTTCAGTCAAAACAGCATGCAAAAGATGTTGTAAATAATATTTTGACTCAAGAGATCACTGAAAAAATTTCTGGTGCCGGTTTTGAGTCAGCTGCTATTTCAGCTGCCATTGACATGGAAAACAAGTCGATAGAAGTTTATTCTGATCAAGCAAAGAAAGCTACAGATCCAAATGCAAAAGAACTTTTTGAGTGGCTTGCAAACTGGGAGAAAGGACATCATAAGCTTCTTATTGAGCTTGACAAACAACTTACCGAAAAGGTTTGGTATGATAACAATTTCTGGCCGTTTTAGAGGAAATTGTAATTCACTTTAAAATTGCCCGGTTAAAACTTTATCAATAAATTTTTCAGCTTTATAAGCATCTATATCCATTGTTGACAGTAAGGCTTTCAGCTGTGTCGTAATTTCTTCCATTGGAAGAGGCTTGTTATCATCTATGTATCCGTAGTCTACAAGATAGTGTTCAAGTTCAGCAATCTTTGCCTGTCTGAATCCCGGCACCTCTGAGTTTTTAAGTGCCTGCAATAATTCAACAGGATTTCCATTATACTGGTAAAGTTTGTCAGCAACCTCATCAATAAAGCTCTCAGACACTGCTCCTGACTGCTCTAACACCTCGCGGTCAATAGGCTTCGGACGTCCAATACGGTATAACTCAACAAAGCGTTCAAGAAGCCTAACTTTTTCATTGATGAGATTAAACTCATTATCATCTATACCCTCTATATGCCCGTCATTATCAAAAAATGATTTTAACTGACCCCAGTAAACGATGTTCTTTTTAAGACAATTATACAATACTGTGCTATCCTCAAGCAAATGCCACAAATGTATCTGTTCAGGCTCATGCTGAAGAGGATCAAAAGTGTCTGCACCGATAAATTTCCCATAATCATGGTAACTTTTTCCATCCGGAGCCAGTATCTCCAAAGCAAACTTAACAGAATCAATGCTATATCCGGTTTTATTAAAATCATAAGCAGGGTGGTCGTATTTTTGGCTTGTTAGTGTATATATTTTATAATTAACATCCGGAATTATATCAAGGTATGTTTTCCATTTAACGACTTCGTCTTCCTGTGCTGTGAAATAAAATATCTGCCTTCCGTTTTTGCTTATTTCAATCAATGCTTCAATGATAGCTTTAGCCCTTATATCGTCACTGTTTGCCAAAAGTTCATCAGCCAGTAACGGCAGCTTCATTAAAGGTTCAATAGTTTCAATAAATGCAAGCCGTACAGCCAATAGAAGTTGGATCCGTGTTCCGGTTGATAATTCATCAAGAGGTTGTTCTTTATGCAACACATTGTCAAAAGCACTAAAAGCTGCATCATCACTGTCATCCAGTATTAAGTCATATCTGCCGTTTGTGATGCGGTTAAGCAGTTTTTTTGCATGGTCAAACACTTTTGGGCGATTCTTATCGCGGGTAAAGCTTTTTAGTTTGTCAACAATAATGTTTCCTGTTATTGACGAGAGATTATTTTCATAAAGCTGATGAAGTTTATTTAAAGCTTCATCTTTTTCTTTTAAGGCATTTTCAAGATCAGCGCCTTCTTTTGCTAAATTAATATGGGCTTCAATAGCCGTTATATTTTCCTTAAGTTCATCCAATCTGTTTGCAATTTCAGTATTTTCTTTGATAAGTTTTTCGGTTTCATCATGTGTTAATGTTTCAACTTCCATGGCACGATAATCGTATAAGGAATGTGCCTTAACTGCTTTTTCCTTTTCAGCCAGACTTTTCACTGCAAAATCAAACTCCTGCTTTGATTTTTTGTAGTTGTCAAGCTGCTCTAATAAATTATTAACCTCTTCTTTTTGCCCGAAATTTATATCCAGCTTATTATAAATGTTTTCAAGCTTTTGAGTGTTTTCGCCTTTTTGAATTTCATTTTCCTTAACTTTCTGCTTCTGGCTTGTTATTTCTTTTACTGCATCCCTGCGTTTAAATTCATCTTCTTTAAGTTTTTTGAATACTGCTGAGGCTTGTGTTGCATCTTCAACAGCTTCCAGCTTATAGCCGGAAAATATAGTATTTATTCTTTGTACATTCTTCTTCCATAATTCATAATAATCATTCCTGCTTGCTTTTAAAGCTTCCGCTTCGTTATGGTTTTGTTGCCAATCGTATATATTCTTTAAAAACCAATACAACTCGCTGTAATTTTTTAGATTATCGGTGGGGAGTTCGGGCATCAGTTTTAATTTTTCCTGCCAACTGGTATATTGATTTTTGATATTATCCAGCCTGGGTTGCAATTCTTTAAGTTCATTTTCAATTATATGAATTCTGCGATTGATATCTTCCTGCGTTTTTGCTAAAATAAGTTCCTCGTTTAATTCATCCAGTCTGTTGGCAACATCTTCGGTAGTCCATTTTGCCGGTGGCCTTAAGCCGGTTTTTTCAAAATCAGTTTTTCTAAGGTCTCTTTCTTTTTTAGGTTTTGCTGCTAAAAGATAAATTGCAGGTATAGCAAATAAAGATGCTACAACCAAACCTGCAATCCATGAAAAATATGTTGCAATAGCCGTAATAATAACAGCAGCCGGTAGGGCTATCAGCCATTTTTTTGAAATATCTTTTTGCGATTTTTGTTCCTGCAGCCAATAGCTTAAGGTAGTTATTGCTTTATAAATATTGTCGCTCTCTACCTGTTTTTCAATTAACTGATCTTTTAGCTTTTCATACTCCGTATTGAGATATTTCTTTTCGCTTAAAGCCTCATGTGCATCGTAAATGAATTTGTCAAGGCCCGTAACATCATTGAGTTGAAGCCCTTTAAATTCGGATGAATCAGTTGTTTTGTCAATGCTTTTAAGAGCTTCAAGTTTTTTTGCCTCTGAATGTGAAATCTTGTTTTCGGTTTCATGCACTTCACGCTCCAGATCAGATGCTTTTTTAATCCTTTCTTCCAGTTCGGTCAATATTTCATCCTCAACACTGGTTTCCGGTATTTTAAGCGAAGAAATAGTTTCATTATTTCTTTCAATTTCCTGCTCAGCTGTTCTGATATTGTTTTTACAGCTTTCGATACTTTTTTCAAGTTCTTCAATATTATTATATTCTTCACCGGTTACTTTTTCAAGAACCGCCGGAAACTTTTCAAACTCTTCTTTTTTTAATTCGCAATCCTGGCGGGCTTTGATATATTCAGCAGTTAGTTTATAGAATTCTTTTAAACTTTGAGCCTTTTCAGCTTTTTGTTTTTCTTGCTTCAGCTTATCAAGTTGTTGTTCATCATTTTTAAGGTTACGCTGCTTTTGTTCTTTTTCATTATAATTCTTTTCGGCTTTTTCAAATTCTTTGAATTCACTAATTCCTTTGCGTTTAATATCACCGGAATATTCGAGGTTTTCGCGGGCTTTGTCGAGGTCAACTCCGCCAATCGATTCTTTAACTATTTTTTTGGCAAGTCCGCCTTCATCTTCTGCAAACAGCTCGTGCAATGCCAGCATGTACCGGTTTGAGTCTTCGGCAGCCGGCAGCCCGGTTAATTCATCCTTAATACCATCACGCAGTAAAGTAATATTTTTGGAGTCAATCTTAACTTCCCATCGTTCTTTATTAATATTCAACAAACTATCAGCCCGGATGCCTTGTGTTTTATTGTGCCAAATTATTTGCTGAATAAGCCTTGCTGTGGAGCTTTTGCCTGATGCATTTGGACCTGCGATTATATTTATATTAGTCGCCAGATCTTTATATGGTTTCAATCCTTGTGGTAAACCCGGCATCTTTCGGATAGATAGTTCTTGTAGTATGAGTGGGGTTTTTTGCATTTTGAAATAAATTGTTTTAGATATTTAGATTAATAACCCTATTCTATTGTTTTGTTTAGTTGGTCTTTTGCTTATTTTTTTCATCAATAAAAAAGCTCCACGCAAAAACCGCAAAATATTTAAACGCAAATTACGCAAAGCTTATAGATTATTAACTACTCTATGAACATTGTTTCTTAAAGTTTTTGAGTTAAAGTTTATTAATAAGCCTAATTTTATACCTGATAATTTTAAATATGTTAATAACTGGGCATAATGCACCGGGGCTATTATTTCAACAGCTTTTATTTCTATGATTAGCTTGTTATTAATAAGTAAGTCGATTCTGTATCCCACTTCTTGCTTTACTTTCTTGTAAATAAAAGGCATTGGAAATTGTTGTTTAACATCAAATCCCAATTCTTTCAGGTCATAAGCTAAAGCATTTTCATATGCTGACTCTAATAATCCAGGGCCAATAGTTTTATGGATATCTATTGCTGCACCAATTACTTTATAAGATATTTCATTTTCTGTCACTGTCTTTGCGTATTTTGCGTTAATTTAATTTTGCGGTTTTTGCGAGGAATTAAAACTATCTAGCTTTCTTGTTGTTGCATCCTCAATTCTGCCAGCAACCTGTTACATTCCTTTATTATATACTCTTTTGCGTCTTTATCGGGTATTTTATTGAAGTTTTTAACATTGTGAAAATTGTGCAAAGGTTGGTAAGTTCCTGAACCGGATACTTTTTTAAAATTATCTTCCCATTCTTTTTTAATTTCATTCAGAAATTCCGTATCAGTGCCATTTTGTAATGCCAATATAGTTTCTGCCAGCAAACCTTCGGGCGAGGGTTGCTTCGCAAGTTCTTCGAGATTTTCAATTGCAGGTTTTACAAAGTTTTCAACTTCCCTGACTAAAAATTTAGTTCCGATATCCAATTTCCCGTCATAATCGGTAAGTGATGCCGTCCATTTATCCAACTCTTTAATTTTGGAATGAACACCTTCCAGATATACGTCATAAACCAAAAACTCAACATTTTCCAGCTCATCAATAATTTCATTGGCATTACCAGATAAAGCCATGGTTATTTTATCCCTTAATGTGATTTCATCATCTGCATTTATGACATTAACAACAATACTCTCATATCTAACCGGCGATAAAGGGATTGTTTTAGTATTTATTCTGCCATTATCATCAATCTCCATCAATACAGCCCCATGAATTCCCGGTTCTTTTGCGCTAAAAGCATGAGGGGAGCCGGGGTAAAAAATGTACGGGTTATCTTTTTTCAATATATCAGGCTTGTGGATATGACCGAGAATCCATGCATTTAAGTTTTTGTTGGCAAGATTATTTAAATTAACCGGGGCATAAGAGCTTTTTTGGTCATAAACATCACAGTGCAAAATTCCAATAGCCGGGTAATTTGGATCAATACTGATATTGTTAAAACTAAAAAGCGGGTCTTCTTTGATATAGCTTTTAGGAAATGACCAGCCTGCCAGTTGTATATGGTTGTTGCCTTTGGAAAGCTTCTTCAATTCCCATTTTCCTCCGGCTCCGAGAAGGTTAACGTTATCATATTTTTCATTGCCGGCAATCTGTGCAAGCACATCAAAGTCGTGATTCCCTGCCACCATATATACAAATATGTCAGCCTTTTTTAATTCCTCAAAACCTGCTTGTAAAGGCCCAATAGCCTCAAAATAGCGGTTATCACGATCCACAATATCTCCGGCAAGAATAAGCGCATCAACATTTTCATCGACGCAAAGTTTAACAAGGTTGCTCCATGTATGTTTTGATGAGCTTTGCTCAACATTTTCAGGTATACCGCGTGACTTTCTTCCAAGGTGAAGGTCTGATGTTGTAATTAGTTTTAAAGTCATGATTATGTCAAAAGTTTGGTATTAGCTTTTAAAATTAGCATTTTATCTTTTACAAATATAAATTATAACTACGTCAAACTATGTCATTATAGCGTTTTTTGTATAAAAAATCATCATTCATTAATCGATATTTATTAATCAAATCGCAACACTAGTGTCCGATTAAAATTAGTTTTACTGTTTGTTTCTATTTAATACCAGTCATTACAAAAGAATTTAAAATTATTTGATTATAAACTTAAATTAATTTTAGCCATTAAGACTTTAACCCTTTTGGATACATTTTTTCATTACCCCTCTGGTTTGTAAACAATTTATCCAACAGGGCAGGGACTCGAAGATTCGCAAAGAATATAGTGTCAATAAGTTACGCTTTGTGTTTCTTTGTGTTTTCGTGTCTTGGTGGCAAGATTAATTCTTAACCGGACACTAGTGGAATAACATTTTATTATAAAAAACATATAATTTTTCAAGCATTGTTTTAAAAGGGTATAAATTTATTTGTTGTACCATAAACTTTTGTTTTTCAGATAATGATTGTGTTTACATTCTTCACACCTGTTATAAGCTTCTTCCCGTAATTGAGCTTCCTGTTTTCTATTATAAAAAAACGGGCATATTTTACATGGTATGATGCTTGTTTTCAGATGAACTTCGGGCGCTTCTAATAACCAGCTCATGGAAGTGATAATGTTCAGTGGGGAGCTGGTACCAATTCTGAAGAGGTTGGGTTTTTGCAATTTTTCATCTTTTGCACCGGCATAAAATAATCTCATTGCTGTCATAGCGTCTGATATTCCACCGGCGGCTTTAATACCATGGTTGTTGCCAATCACCTCACGCATTATACTTATGTGTTCGGGTAAAGCACCATATGTATCCTTGCCTGTAGAACTTTTTATAAAAGTTGCTTTTGACATAGCAAATATTTCGCATATTTTGTAAAGTTCTTGCACTGTTAACTCAGATGATCGTATAATAACTTTTACCTCTTCATTATCAGCAGCATCACAAACCGCATTTATTTCATGAATAGTATACTGGGGGTCTTCTTTGAAACGACCGATATTTATAACCATATCGAGTTCAATGTTTCCTTTATCTTCACCTCTGAGGCTGCGGCTTTTTTTTATTATACGCTCTGCTTCAATAGCTTTTTTTTCAATATCAGACTCTCCAAAAGGAAAATCTATTACATAACATTCTTTTATACCTGAGCTTTTTAATGCTTGTGGTAAAATGTTGATGCCGGCAATCGGGTTAACACATACAGATGCACATTTTAATGATTTAGCCAAATCAACCATTTTTAAAATCTCTGATTTTTGTTTATTTTCTTGCAGATAGGTAGCATCGAGAAATGAAGCTAACCTGTCAGGAGTAAAAGACTCTATTAGTTTTTGCATTTCATCTATGGGAAATGTAACTAAAGGTGTTTCAGTACCGGCAGATTTTTTCATGCTTATACTTATTATGATATTTTAATTTTTTCAGGTGAATATTTTTGTAAATCTAATAAAAAATATGTTTTGATTAGATAGTTTACATATTTTTGAAAATATAAATAATTCCTTGACAATTTCAGGTAATACGCCTCATGTTTTTTTAAATATCCTTTATGAATATCCAGGTGGTATAAAATTTAATTTTGTTATTGGCTAGTATTTCCTTAACTTTGTTTTTTACTCTTAAAAACAATAAATAAATAGAATATCAAATATGGTACAATGCAAATTATTTATTCAAATGTTTAATTTTTGTAGTTTAAGGAACATATTTTTATTTGCCTTTAAAAACAATATGCTACGCTGAATTTGCATTTTAACCGGATATTTTATTTAGTTTGTTTTATAATTAATGCTATTTTTCTGCTGGAGGATTCAGGACACTATAGTTTTAAAATTTCCAAAATCGTAATTATGGCTGATTAGTTTAAGTAATGAAACCCTCATTAACCAGTAATAGTAGTGTTTGTCGAGTAAAAAGTTACGAGTAGTGATTTATTTGATTTGTAGGTGTTGAATGATAAAGTACATTATAGAAGTTGATTTGATGATTTTGATGGTTCAGTTAAGTAAAACCTGTTATCGGTTACTCGTTGAGCGGCAGCGAAATTTCGATTTTCCGGGGTTGCCTGCCAATAAAAATTTAGATATCTAAACAATATATATAAATCATTGTAAAACAGTTTAATAACCATAATTTATTCAGATGAAGTTGCAGGAAACAGCAAATAAGAACATATTAATTCTGGATGGCGGCATGGGAACTATGCTTCAGATGGAAAATTTAGAAGAAGATAAATTTAGAGGAGCTAAGTTTGTTGATCATCCGGTTTCTTTAAAGGGTCTTAATGATTTATTGGTAATTACACAACCCGGAATTGTAAAAGATATACATAAGAAATATCTTGATGCCGGGGCTGACATAATAACAGCCAACACCTTTAATGCCAACTATTATGGTTTAAAGGATTATGGCATGGAATCTTATGTATATGAAATAAATTTCCAGGCTATTAAAATTGCTAAAGATTTAACTGCACAATACAACAAAAAAAATCCGAATAAGCCTCGTTTTGTTGCAGCTACTTTAGGGCCTACCGGAAAAACGGCTTCCATATCACCTGATATTAATAATCCTTCATTCAGAGACGTTACTTTTGATGATTTGGTTGAAGCTTACAGGAATCAGGTGCAGGGTATGGTAGATGCCGGGGCAGACATTCTTATGGTAGAAACTGTTTTTGATACATTGAATGCAAAAGCTGCCTTGTATGCTATTAATAAAGTACGTTCAGGCTTATCGGTAGAAATACCGGTAATGATATCGGGAACCATTGATGAAAGTGGCCGGAATTTATCGGGTCAAACTGTTGAAGCGTTTTATAATTCGGTTTTTCCTTTTTCTTTGTTTTCTGTCGGTTTGAATTGTTCTTTCGGTGCTGATAAAATGACTCCCTATCTTGAAAGGTTAAGTGTAAAATCAGAGGTTTTGGTTAGTGCTCATCCTAATGCAGGTTTTCCCAACGAGTTGGGCGAATATGACCAATCACCAGAGGAGATGGCCGGCCTTATTGAAACTTTTTGCGAAAACGGATTTGTTAATATTGTTGGTGGATGTTGTGGAAGCATGCCTGAGCATGTTAAAGCCATTTCAAAAATGGCTTCAAAGTACAGCCCGCGTCAAATTTTTAAACACCCAATAACAACAAGAATCAGTGGTTTACAGTCTTTTGGTGTAAAAGATAGTACCGGGCTGGTTAAAATAGGAGAGAGGACCAACGTAAATGGCTCAAAAAAATTTGCCAAGCTTATTAGAAACGAAAAATATGAAGAAGCTTTTGAAATAGCCAGAAATCAAATCAGGGATGGAGCAGAAATATTAAACATCAATTTAGATGATAGCATGATAGATTCAAAAAAAGTGATGAAAACTTTTTTGAATCAGCTTACTGTTGAACCTGATATTGTAAATATGCCCATAATGCTAGATTCTTCCGATTTTGATGTTATTGAAAATGGTTTGAAATGTATACAGGGGCGAAGTTTAGTGAACTCTATCAGTATTAAAGATGGAGAGGAAGATTTTAAGCAAAAAGCCTCCGTTATAAAAGAGTTAGGTGCTGTTGTAGTTGTAATGGCTTTTGATGAGAAAGGGCAAGCCGAAACTTTTGACAGAAAAATTGAAATTTGTCAGCGTGCATATAAGATATTAATAGAAGAAGTAGGTTTTCAACCCGAAGATATAATATTTGATCCTAATGTGTTAACTATAGGTACCGGAATAGAAGCTCATAATGATTATGCGGTCGACTTTATTAAATCCGTAAAATGGATAAAGAAGAATTTGCCGCATGCAAAAGTTAATGCCGGAGTCAGTAATGTTTCTTTTGCTTTTAGGGGGAATGATTATCTGAGAGATGTAATTAACTCTGTATTTCTTCATCATTGTGAAAAAGCAGGGTTGGATTTTGCTATTGTTAATCCGGCAAAAATTATCGATTATGATAATATTGATAATGAAGTTCGTGAACCGGTTGAAGATTTGGTGCTTAACAAACGGGCTGATGCCACAGACAGGCTTTTGGATCTAGCTTCCAAAATCATTAATAAGTCAACGCAACAGAAGCATAAGGATAAATGGAGAGAACAATCACCCGAAGAAAGGATTGTTTATTCATTGTGTAATGGTATAAATAGTTATATTAATGAGGATATTCAGGAGCTAAGGGACAATCAATACAGCTCACTGAATATCATACAAGGCCCATTAATGGATGGTATGAACAAAGTAGGTGAGCTTTTTGCTGAGGGCGAGATGTTTTTGCCACAGGTAATAAAAAGTGCCCGAATAATGAATAAAGCTGTAGAATTTCTTTCAGGTGATATTGAAAAGGAAGCCAAGGCTACAGCAAAATCTTTAGAACAAAAAAAGAAAGTTCTTTTGGCCACTGTAGAGGGTGATGTACATGATATTGGTAAAAATATTGTTGCATTGGTGTTAAAATGCAATAATTATGAAGTTATTGATATGGGGGTGATGGTTCCCAATAAAGAAATTATAAAAGCAATAGATAATAAAAAACCCGATATACTTGGTTTGAGTGGTTTGATATCTCCTTCACTAGATAAGATGATAGGTATAGTTAAAAGGTTGGAAGATAAAGGTTGTAAAATACCTGTTTTATTGGGTGGTGCTGCTACTTCAGCCTTACATACCGCTGTAAAAGTTGCTCCCCTTTACAGTGGAGTTGTGGCTCACGTGCCTAACGCTATGCAAAGTGTTAGCGTGGTGGGTAAAATATTTAGTGATGATGGCAGAGCCGGTATAGAGGAAATTCGCGAGGAGCAAAATAAATTAAGAAAAGACTTTCGTAAGAAGAAAACCGCCACAAAATTCTTATCCCTTGAAGATGCGCGTAAAAGAAAATATGTGTTAGAAAGGGAACGCCCTGTAAAGCCCAGAATGCTTGGAGTTAAGGAGTTTTATGATTTTGACCTGGGAGAATTGAGAAAATATATAGATTGGACTCCATACTTTAATGGGTGGGGATTGAAAGGTGTTTATCCTTCCATTTTTGAAAAAGAACGAGAGGGAAGGGAAGCCGAAAGATTATTTAAAGAAGCACTGGCAATGCTTGATGATATTCAGCAAAATACCCTTATTCAGCCTAAAGGTATCATAGGATTATTCCCTGCCAATTCTAAAGGTGATGATGTATTAATATTTAAAGATGAAAGCCGGAGAAAGATTGTTATGAGAATACCTATGCTGAGGCAACAGCAATTAAAAGATAATCAAGGGTATGCTTTATCTTTAGCTGATTTTGTAGCGCCGGTTGATTCGGGTATAAAAGATTATTTTGGTGGTTTCGCGGTCACAACAGGCCATGGTATCGATAAATACCTGAAAAGGTTTAACGAAAATGGTGATAGCTATAAGAGCATTATGTTTAGGTTGATTGCTGACAGGCTTGTAGAAGCTGCTGCTGAAGTTATGCATATGTGGGTGAGAAAAAAATACTGGGGATATGTGCCTAATGAAAACTTAAGCCTGCAAGAGTTAATAAAAGGAAAATATCAGGGTATAAGGCCTGCCGTAGGATATCCTTCATGCCCGGATCACCGGCTTAAAGGATATTTGTTTGATCTTTTAAATGTAGAGGAAAGAATAGGAATCTCTCTTACAAGTATTTATGCCATGAAACCCGCAAGCTCAGTAGCTGGTTTTTATATGGCTCATGATGCCTCAAGGTATTTCGGTATAGGAAAAATAGGCAAAGACCAGCTTAGTGATTATGCAAAAAGAACAAACAAGGATATAGAAAAAACCAAAGAATGGCTATATTTTGCAATTGATAAAAAAAGCGATTAATAAGTAGTTGATGGCTTATAAAGCCGGTATCTATAATATTATTAAAAAAACAAATATTGCAAGTCTGAATTTAAAGGACATTAAATATTTAAAAGAGAAGTAAATATTATGAAGATTACAGATATTTTTAAAAAACAAAAACGAACATTTTCATTTGAATTTTTTCCGCCAAGTGATTATTTGACTGCTGTCAAGTTTGGCATTAATGCGGGTCAGTTAATGAAGCTTTCGCCCTCTTTTGTTTCAATAACTTATGGTGCAGGTGGGTGTACTCAAACCAACACTTTCGACCTTGTTGATTTATTTCATAATGATTTGGGTTTTACTTGTATGGCTCATTATACGTGCGTTAATGCTACCAAAGAAAAAATTGCCTACGATATGAGAGTATTGCAGGATATGGGAGTGGAAAATGTTATGTTGCTTAGAGGCGATAAACCCAAAAATGAACCCCTTAAGTTTCCTAATCCTGATGGATTTAATTATGCCAGCGACCTGGTAAAATTTGTAAATGAGAATTATAACTTCTGTATAGGAGGAGGAGCATATCCCGAAAAACATACAGAAGCACCATCTTATGAAAAAGATATTGAAAATTTAAAAGTTAAAGTTGATGCAGGAGTTGAATTTTTAATAACACAAATGTTTTTTTGTAACAATTATTATTGGAATTTTGTTAATAAAGTTGAGCAAAAAGGGATTAAATGCAGGATTATACCCGGTATTATTCCGATTACAAATTTTAAGCAAATCAAAAAATTTGCTGATTTAACCGGAGCCCAATTTCCTGAAAAATTGTTGAAAAAAATTGAACCTTACCAGGATAGACCTAAAGAAGTTTACAAGATCGGACTCGATTGGGCAGTTAAACAAGTAAGTGACTTGCTGGAAAATGATGCCCCGGGTATACATTTTTATACACTAAATAAATCAATGGCAGCAATTAAATTATATGAATCGCTGTCTGAAGATTTTAAAGACGTTAAAACACTTTATGAAAAAAGCTTTAAACCCCATATTCCTAGGCCTCTTTAATGGGTTATATACTTATTTTTTTGTTTTATTTTTAAAATAAAAACTTGTGTTTATAAAAGTCTTATATATCTTTGTAAAATCAAAGAAAAATTGATTTGTCATTAAACGGCATATTTTTCATAAATAATACAAAGCTGATATGTAAAAAAATATAATTTATATTTTAAAAAGCAGCATTTGATATTTAATATGAATGGCAGCCGGGGTGTTCAATTAGGGCTTTGTTTTAAATCTTGTAGTTTTTTTCTCAAATCTGCAAAGTGTCCACTCCCATGCATCCCACTTGTTCCTCTGAAATCATGAGGGGCAAAGCAATGTGATAAAAAGCATTAATAAAGCATAAAGCTCAAAATGCTTTGAAACATTGCTCCAAAAAAGGTATACAGCCTTCTAAACATGTCAAAAGCAATACCTGTAATTGTTAAAATTACGTGTGGCTTATTGTTATTACAGCAGGAAATGTTTGCTGCTTATTTGTTATGTGTTTTATTAATGAAAAATTACATTGCTTTATTAAATAAAATATAGTTAGCTGTTAATGTTTATCAATAATGGTAAGATTATTTGGTAATTTATAAAAATATTTTTTTAACAAAATAAAATTTACATTTATGGATTTAAGCAAAATTTCAGAAACTTTAATATCAGGAAAGTCTGATGAATTAAAGAAATTAGTTGAAGAAGCTGTTAACAGTGATGCCAATCCGAGTGATATACTTAATAAGGGGTTATTACCCGGGATGGATGCTGTAGGCCAGAAATGGAAAGCCGGCGACATGTTTATGCCGGAAGTACTACGTAGTGCAAAAGCTATGAGTAATGCTATGGATTATCTCAGGCCAAAGTTAAAGGATGATGATTTAGGCAATGCCGGAACAATGGTTATAGGAACTGTAGCAGGTGATTTGCATGATATTGGCAAAGACCTTGCAGCTATGATGTTTGAGGGAGCAGGTTATAAGGTGATTAATATTGGCATTGACCAGTCTAATGAAAACTTTGTTAATGCGGTAAAAGAACATAAACCCAATTTACTTGGGATGTCAGCATTGCTTACTACAACAATGCCCCGTATGGGTGAAGTAATTAACTCTTTGAAAGAGGCAGGTATTCGAGACCAGGTTGCTGTAATTATTGGCGGAGCACCTGTTACCGAAGAATTTGCAACAGAAATCGGAGCAGATCTTTATGCTCCGAATGCAGGAACAGCTGTTGAAATTACTAAAGAATATCTACAGAAAAAATCATAGTTAAGAAGTGTAATTTTTAACAGCTTAATTACCCTCTAATCATATCATTGATCAAAAAGATGATGCAGAAGTTAAAATTACTTTTTTCTGCAAATCTGAATAACAATTGATCAAAGAGGTGAGGTGATTAAAAAAATAAAATAAACACTATAATTAAATATTGCTATGAAAACCTCATCTGCCAAAGCTTTTAAAAGACAATTGGCTTTGTAAATAGAGGTCTCACGGCCAAAGTGGGTAATAAGCATGAGGGTTTCATTGGTCAATATCTAAAAACTTCTAAGTTAACAAATATAATTTATTATAAGTAAGAACTTTAAATACATTTTATGCAAATGAAAATGAATCAGACTGTTAATAATTCTCCACGATTTCGGGTACTTTCGGAAGATCAAATCGAGCAGATATATTATTCTGCTTTAGAAGTACTTGAAAGAACAGGGGGGTGTTTTTACCATGATGAAGCCATCGAACTTTTTAAAAACAGCCATGCAGTTGTAAGGGGCAATAATGTTCGTGTGCCTGCTTATATGGTTGAAGAAGCTTTGAATTTTTATCCCAGGAAGATAACCCTTAAAGGAAGAAACGATACACGTTCTCTTCATATACAAAAAGATACTGTTGCATTTGGTACAGGTTCAGATTTACCGTTCACGTATGACCGGCAAACAGGAGAAAGGCGCAGAACTGTTTATAAGGATATAAATAATGCTGCAAAGCTTGTAGATGCTTTATCTAATTATGATTTTTTTATGTCACATGGAATTGTAAGTGATGCTCCTAATCCCCAGACGTATGACAGGCATCAATTTATGGCTATGCTTGAACAGTGTACAAAGCCGATGGTTTTGACAAGTGTTGATGGAGAAGGGCTTGAGGATCTTTGGAAAATGGGTTGTTTGATTCAGGGAGGTGAAGAAGAATTTAAACTTAACCCTTTATTTGTAGCATATATAGAGCCTATTTCACCGCTTAAAAATGACCGAACTGCTGTAGAAAAACTTTTGTTTGCTGCCGAGAAAAAATTACCTGCAATGTATACTCCATGTCCCAGCTCAGGAGCTACTGCTCCGGCAACAATTGCCGGTATGTTGGTTCAATCACTGGCCGAAACACTATTGGCGACAGTATTATGCCACCTTAAAAATCCCGGCACACCTTTGATTATGGGAGGAGTAACTACATTGCTTGATATGAAAAAATCAACCTACTCTTACGGTGCACCCGAACTCTCACTCGCATCAGCTGCTAATACCGATATATCCAAATGGATTAATCTTCCGATGTTTTCTACCGGGGGATGTACTGATTCTAAAATTATTGATGAGCAGGCAGCAGCTGAACAAATGATGAATTTGTTTTATGCCTACCTCTCAGGTGCAAATTTGGTGCACGATGTTGGTTATATTGACCATGGAACCAATGCTTCACTTGAAAGTTTGGTGTTAAACGAAGAAATGATGGGAATGGTTAAACAATTCGGCAAAGGTATTAACACTGACGATGATCATATGGCTCTTGACTTGATTGAAAAAGTCGGGCCGGGTGGAGAATACGTAACCTCCGACCATACCTTTGATCATTGGAGAGAATGGTTTTTACCACAACTGCAAGATAGAAGTGATTACGAGACCTGGAAAAATAGTGGCTCTAAAACAATGCTTGACCGAGTAAAAGAAAGAACTGACTATTTACTTGAAAACCACAAACCTGAGCCTATGGATGAAAAACTTGAAAAAGAATTGAAGGAAATTATCAGCAGCGCTGATAAAAGACATTCGTAAACTGGCTGTAAGGGTTTTTTATAAATTGTTATTTAATAAAAAAAATTTTTGAATCTAATAACTCAAACATGATTAGCAGAACAAATTACACAATACAACAAAGTCCTCATTTTGAATTATTATCTGAAAACCAGAAGGAAAAGATATTCAACGGTATGATGCGTACCCTGCAATATACCGGAGCACATGTTCATCATGAAGGTGCAAGGGAGCTTTTTAAAAAAGCAGGATGCAAGGTTGACGGTATAACAGTTTATTTTCCGCCGGAAGTTATATTGAATGCATTATCTACTGTACCTCCGGTCACCGAAATATTTCCATGGGATGGCGATGAATCGAAAAAAATTATTATTGAAAAGAAAAGAAGTTATTTTGGTCCGGGGCCTACCCCTCCAAATTTCATTGATACTGATACACTTGAGCGAAGGAAGTATTTGCGAAAGGATGCATCTTTGGTAGCAAGGGTTTGTGATGCTTTACCCAATATTGGTTATGTGCAGTCGCTGGGTTCTATTAGTGATGTTACCAATGGGTTGGCAGATATTTATGAGTTTGCTGATATGATTCGCAACACTACGACCCCGATCATGAGCTGGTCTTTTACACGTGATGGTTGTCATGATATTCACCGTGTAGGTATAGCTATGGCCGGTGGAGAAGAAGAATTTAAGCAAAGGCCAAATTACGTCTTTTATGGCGAGCCTATATCACCACTGGTTAGCGATTTTCATGCAATTGACAAATGTATGTACTGTGCCGAACATAGAATTCCGCAAGTATACAGCCCGTGTGCTATTGGAGGAGGAACAGTGCCGGCATCTCATGCAGGGCAGATTGTTGTTGCCCTTTCTGAATCAATGGTTGGGGTTATCGCTGCTCAGCTTATTAACCCCGGAACATGTGTAATTATCGGTGGCGTACAGTCAATACTCGACATGAAATGTTCTATATATTCATACGGTGCTCCGGAACTTAGCTTGTTAAGTGCTGCTTTAACTGAAATGGTGCATTATTGCAATTTGCCCATGTATTCGACTGCCGGTTGTACCGACACAAAAAAAATGGATATCCAATCTGCTTTGGAAGCAAGTCTCTCAATAAATGCTGCAATGATGAGTGGTGCTAACTTTGTGCATGACTGTGGCTACACTGAATCGGGTTTAACCGGTGATATCTTCCAGACAGTTATGGATGATGAAATTATTGGAATGGCTCGTATAATAGAGAAAGGTGTTGAAGTTAATGAGGAAACCCTTGCTGTCGATCAAATTGCTAATGTTGGCCCCGGTGGGCATTATCTTTATGAAGATCACACAATGAAGCATTTTAGAAATCACTGGATGCCCACATTAATGGATAGAAACAGCTATGAAGACTGGAATCAGCAAGGAAGTAAGACCATGAAAGAAAGAATATTGGAAAAAACAAGAGATTTGATTGAAAACTATGAAGGGCCCCGGGAAAAAGTTCCACAGAAGGCTGATAAGGAAATAGAAAAAATTCTCGAAGAGGCTGAAAAAAGAGAAGCAAGTAAAAATGATAAATAAAACTAAAAGTTAAGAAAGTTAAAAGATAATAAGTTTTAAGTAAATTAATTAATCTTTCAATCTTTTTAAGGAGTTATTGAAAACCTAGTTATGAACCGATACATCATAGGCATAAATACTGGTGGCACCTATACTGATGGGGTATTACTGGATTATGTTTCCAGGAAGGTTGTTTCTGCTGCTAAATCGGTTACAACGAGGCAGGATCTGAAAATTGGTGTTATAAAGGTTCTTAAAAAGCTGAATATTAAAAATAATTTCAATATAAAACTTGTGGGAATTTCCAGTACATTGGCAACAAATACTGTAGCCGAGGGCAAGGCCCGGAAAGTAGGGCTTTTGCTTATTGGTTATGATAAAGAATTGATTGAAAAATATGATTTATCAAGTAAAATCCCTGCCGAAATCACAGGATATTTTAAGGGAGGTCATAATGCTCAGGGTGCAAAGCTTGCAGCCCTGGATAAGAAGGGTGTAAAAAAGTGGGTAATTGAAAATCAGGACAATATAGATGCTATTGCTGTATCGGGTTATTTTAGCCCATTAAATCCTGAGCATGAAGAGGCTGCTTTTAAAATTATTAAAGAAAACTCTTCTTTACCTGTAGTGATGGCGCATCAGTTGTCAACAAAGCTTGATTCGATTAAAAGGGCTTCAACAGCCTCCATTAATGCATCTTTGGTAGCAGTAATGCAGGATTTCATTCAAGCCGTGAGCTTCTCATTGTCAGAGTTGAATGTTAAAGCGCCCCTGATGATTGTGCGTGGTGATGGAACATTAATGCCCTCTTCAGAGGCTGAAAGTAAACCTGTTGAAACAGTATTATCAGGCCCTGCTGCAAGTGCTATTGGCGGAAGATTTCTTTCCGGTAACGGAAATGTTCTTGTTGTAGATATAGGAAGTACTACTACCGATATGGCATTGGTAAATAATTCAAGGGTAGTGGTCACAGAAGATGGTGCCAGGGTGGGAAAGTGTGAAACTGCTGTTGAAGCTGCAAAAATTAGAACTATTAGCCTGGGATGTGACAGCAGGATTCATTATAACGAAAAAAATGAACTGAAGCTTGGACCTGACAGGGTAAGGCCATTATCACATATTGCATTACATCACGACAATGTGTTGAACGATTTTCATAAGATGCAAAAATCAACCACCCTGGGGCGAGATCCTAACGATATTGAGTATTGGTATATGCATGACCCCCTCGATGAAAATACTTATGAGTCTTTAACCGATAAGCAGAAAAAAGTTATTGATCTTATTCAAAAACCTAAAAGGCTTTCCGGGCTGTTAAAGAGAGTAGGGGTGTATCATGTCGGGCATCTAAATTTAGATGATCTGATAAGCCAGGGAAAAATTGAATGTGCTGCTCTTACCCCGACAGATTTATTACATGTCGAACGAAGCTTAAACCTTTGGGACAGGGAAGTAGCAAAAATTGCCCTCGATTATTATTGCAGAATATATGGCAAAACACCAAGAAATTTTATTGATGAGGTATTTAGTAAAATTATTAATATTTTGGTAGAAGAGATAATTATTTTTCTTGCATGTCAAAATATTGATCCCAAGGAAATGCCTGTTTCGGTTGATGGTGAATGGGGTAAGTGGATGTTGCAGCAAATATTGCATAGCGATAATCACTTTTTATCAATTGATGCAGATAGCCGTTACCCTGTTGTTGGAGCCGGATCACCGGCTAAACATTTTCTTAAAAGAGCAGCAAGGATTGTGAATGCAAAATTTATTTTACCCGAATTTTTTGACGTGGCTAACGCCGTGGGAGCTGTATCAGGCTCAATTTCAGAAATCAGAGAGGCTATCGTATTTGTCCGCGACAGTAAAGGGCAATATTCATATATAGCCAAGCATGAAGGCCGAATCAAAGCTTTTAAAGAGTATGAGGATTGTTGTGAATATGCTGAACAAACAGCTAGAAAACTTGCAAGAGAGGCTGCAATTAAATCGGGAGCTACTGATTGTTTTGTTGAAGTTGAAAGAAGGGTGGAAGGATCACTTTTAAGATTTATTGCTCGAGCTATTGGTAATCCAAAATTATCAGAAAGAGATAAAAATGATAAAGTTAAGATTTAAAAAATAAAACCGAATTAATATTTTTTTACAGACTCTTTTGTAAAAGAGCCTAATATATATTTGCGTTAATAAATAATGAATACAATAATTGCTTGTGAAAGTATAAAGCCTGAACTTGAACATGTTAAAGGTAATACAAAGGATGTGAAAATAAAATATCTTTCACAAAATTATCATCGTAACCCCGGAAAGCTAAAAAAAGCTCTCCAGGCTGCTATTGATAAAATAAAACCCGGTGATGGCAAACTGATCCTTGGGTTCGGTTTATGTTCTAATGCTGTTGTTGATATAAAGGCTCCTACACAGGGATTATATGTTCCATGTGTTCATGATTGTATTACCTTATACCTGGGAAGTCGTGATAAATACAAGCAATTATTTATGAAGTATCCGGGTACTTATTATTTAACAAAGAGCTGGATAGGTAATAAAAAAGATCCACTCGGAACCATGAGAAATGAATACACAAAAAGGGTTGGCAGGAAGATGGCTGAAGAAACTATGCAGCGGGAGATCAAAAATTATAAATATATAAGCTTTATCAATACTGCGGGAAAAGATGAAAAGAAATGTTTGCAAAGAGCTAAAGAAAATGCTCTCTATTTCAATAAAGAATTTATAGAATATAAAGCTAATGATGATTATTTTAGGAAAATAGTGTTTGGACCTCATAAAGAGCCGGATTTTATTTATATTAAACCCAACGAAAAAATTACACAAAAAGAATTTTTTAAATAGGAGGAATAAATTATGCAAATTGTTGGTGAATTGATTAACGCCAGTAGAAAAAAAGTTAGGGAAGACATTAAGGAAAAGAACAAAGAAAAGATTGCTGACCTTGCAAAAGAGCAACACGAAGCCGGAGCCGATTTTATAGATGTTAATGCCGGAACCTTTGTTGGCAAAGAAGAAGAATATGTAAAATGGTTGGTGCAAACAGTGCAGGAAAAAGTTGATACACCCTGCTGTATTGACTCACCCGATCCTAAAGTTGTTGAAGAAGCGGTGAAAGTACACAAAGGTGTACCTATGGTAAACTCCATATCACTCGAATCAGATCGTTATAACAACCTGATACCTGTTATCAGAGGCACTGACATGAAAATTATCGCTCTTTGCATGAGCGATGAAGGTATGCCATATACTAAAGATGATAGAATGAAAATTGCCGATAAGCTTGTTAATGGATTGTTAAGCAATAATATAGATATTAAAAATATATATGTCGATCCATTAGTACAACCTATAGGTTCGGGAGATAACCTTGGTATGGAATTTTTGAATTCAATTGAAGCCATACATAAAGAATTTGAAGGTATAAATACTATATGTGGTCTTTCCAATATATCTTTCGGAATACCGAAAAGAAAATTTGCCAATCAAACTTTCATGATAATGGCAATTACTAAAGGTTTAAATTCTGCAATATTAAACCCACTCGATAAAAAGATGATGGCTAATATTGTTGCAGCAGAAATGCTTGCCGGAAAAGACCAGTTTTGCGGTAAATATATGGATGCATATAGAAATGGGTTGTTTGAAGTAGAATAAAACAGAGAAAATTATTTTGCGAAATAAAGTTAAATAAATTAGTCAACCAATATTTTTTAAGCCTATTAATGTATTGGCTTATAGTGATAAGTTGAGTTTTTTATTAATGTAAATATTTAAGAGGAGGTTTTATGAGCAAAAAATATTCAAATGATATAGAAGTTGCAAGGAATTATTATAACAGTTCTGATGCCCACACTTTTTATTATATGATATGGGGAGGGGAAGACCTTCATCTGGGCATTTATAATTCGGAAGATGAAGACATATACCGGGCTAGCCGCAGAGCTGTTGATCGTATAGCTTCTTATTTTGAAAAAATTGATCAAAACACAAAAATTATCGATTTTGGTGGTGGATTTGCTGGTTCAGCCAGGCATCTTGCAAAAAAATATGGTTGTCATGTTACTGTAATTAACCTAAGCGAAACCGAAAACAAACGTGGCCGGAAAATGAATGAAGAACAAGGCCTTAGCCATTTAATTGATATTATTGATGGTAGTTATGATGATGTGCCTTTTGAAGATGAAACTTTTGATATTGTATTCTCCGAAGATGCTATACTACACAGTAATAATAAAGAAAAAGTTATTAGTGAAGCCTATCGGCTACTTAAACCTAATGGAGATTTTGTTTTTTCCGACCCAATGCAAACCGATAATTGCGACGAAAAGGTTTTAAAACCCATTTATGAAAGAATAAACCTTTCATCATTGGGATCACCTGCATTTTATAAGGAAAAATGCAAACAGGCCGGGTTTAAAGAAATCAATTTTGAAGAGTTGGATAAACATTTGGCAATTCATTATTCACGAATTCTTGCGGAAACAGAGAAAAAGCAGAAAGAACTTGAAAAATATGTTTCAAAAGAATATATAGAGAATATGAAAAAAGGATTGAGACACTGGATAAAAGGAGGTGAAGAAAATAATTTGACCTGGGGGATTTTTCATTTTAAAAAATAGCAGTTAATTTTTTATATGGATGTTTTTCAAAATGGTTTATTTGGAAGTTTTGAAAATTTGTTTTTAATTGTCTGTTTTTGATATTAAGTTTTTTTTATCAGTATATAATATATCGAGATTAACTTTAAAAATTATAAATAACTATTTATTAAAATAATAACATAAAATTATATAATATCATGAATAATTTAGAAAAGATTGATGAGAATATTAATTATCGGGTAAAAGATATTAATCTTGCCGAGTTAGGCCGAAATGACATACGTTTGGCCGAACATGAGATGCCCGGATTGGTTGAATTAAGAAAGAGGTATGGTAAGGAGCAGCCGTTAAAGGGAGCTCGAATAATGGGGTCATTGCATATGACTACCCAAACTGCTGTGCTTATTGAAACATTGACGGCTCTTGGTGCTGATGTTCGTTGGGCAAGTTGTAATATTTTTTCAACACAAGATGAAGCAGCAGCAGCAATTGCCAAAACCGGTGTTCCTGTTTTTGCATGGAAGGGGGAAACTCTTGATGAATACTGGTGGTGTACTGCACAGGCTTTAACTTTTCCCGGTGGTAAAGGACCCGATTTGATTGTTGATGATGGTGGAGATGCTACTTTGATGGTCCTACTTGGTCATCAGGCTGAAAAAGATCCTTCAATTCTTGAAAAAAACGCCGAAGCATGGGATGAAATAGCATTGCTAAAAAGACTAAAGTCTCTGCAACAACAGGATAAAGATAAGTGGCACAGGATGGTAGAAGACATTCAGGGTGTATCGGAAGAAACAACTACCGGTGTGCACAGGCTTTATCAAAGAGAAAAGGAAGGAACTCTTCCATTTCCCGCTATTAATGTTAATGACTCTGTTACGAAATCAAAGTTTGATAATAACTATGGAAACAGGGAGTCGTTGATTGACGGTATAAAAAGAGCTACTGATGTGATGATAGCAGGAAAAACAGCTGTAGTATGTGGTTATGGCGGTGTTGGCAAAGGATGTGCACAAGGTTTAGCCGGTTTTGGAGCTAAAGTTATCATTACAGAAGTAGATCCTATATGTGCTCTGCAAGCCGCTATGGAAGGATATGAAGTGAGAACCGTAGAAGAAATTCTCGATAGAGGCGATATTTACGTTACAGCTACAGGTAATAAAGATGTTATTACTGTGGATCATATGAGTAAAATGAAAGATAAAGCCATAGTGTGCAATATCGTGCATTTTGATAATGAGATACAACTTGAAAAACTTGAAGAAAGAAAAGACGTCAAAAAAATAAATATTAAACCACAGGTTGACGAATATGTATTTCCGGATGGACATTCAATAATAATGCTTGCAGAAGGAAGATTAGTGAACCTGGGTTGTGCTACAGGACATTCTTCATTTGTGATGAGTAATTCATTTGCAAACCAGGTGCTTGCACAAATAGATCTTTGGAAAACCGACCGTAAACCCGGTGTTTACATGTTGCCAAAAAAACTTGATGAAGAAGTTGCCCTGGCTCACTTGAAACATCTTAATATTAGTCTTTCCAAAATGACTAAAGAACAAGCCGATTACCTGGGTGTGCCTGTAGATGGACCGTATAAAACTGAACATTACAGGTATTAAAAATAATATTTTTTAATGCATGTTTGCTTATAATATTTAAGTATTTGTTTTTAGATTTCAAATATTTGAAAGCTAAAATTGTTTTAGACCTTTTAAATATTGTCAAACCTTTCTTAAAACATTTATATTATTGGCAGACATTATAAAATAATAAACATAAGAAAATCATAAATTATAAATTATAAAATAATAAATTATGCCTTATTTATTTACTTCAGAATCAGTATCGGAAGGACATCCCGATAAAATTGCTGATCAAATATCAGATGCTGTATTGGATGAATTGTTAAAGGATGATCCTGACGCTAAATGTGCAGCCGAAACTTTTGTAACTACCGGACTTTGCCTGGTAGGAGGAGAAATTAGAACCACTACTTATGTGGAAGTGCAGGATCTTGCACGTGAAGTTATAAGAAGAATTGGTTATACCAAGCCTGATTATCGTTTTGATGCCGATTCCTGCGGTGTTCTTACAGCTATCCACGAACAATCTCCTGATATATTCAAAGGTGTGGATAGAGAAATACAGGAGGAGCAAGGAGCCGGCGACCAGGGAATGATGTTCGGCTTCGCTACAAACCAAACAGAAAACTATATGCCCTTGCCCCTGGATATCTCTCACCGCATATTAAAAGAACTGGCTTCAATACGAAAAGTTGGAGGTGATATGCCATATCTCAGACCCGACTCTAAAGCACAGGTTACTTTTAAATATGATGATGACGACACGCCAATAGGTATTGATACAATAGTTGTTTCAACACAACATGATGATTTCATTAAGCCCACTGGAGTGGGAGAAAAAGCCCAGGATAAGGCCGACAGGGATATGCTTGGTAAAATTGAAACTGATGTTGAAAACATACTCATCCCCAGGGTAAAAGCAACTTATCCGGCTGAAATTCAAAAGTTTTTTGATGTAAAGTATAAGTTGTTTGTTAACCCTACAGGTAAATTCGTTGTTGGAGGTCCTCATGGTGATACCGGATTAACCGGAAGAAAAATTATCGTCGATACTTATGGTGGATTTGGCCGTCATGGTGGTGGTGCTTTTTCCGGAAAAGATGCATCAAAAGTTGACCGCTCAGCAGCCTATGCAGCAAGACATATTGCTAAAAATATGGTTGCAGCCGGCATAGCCGATGAAGTTGAAATACAGCTAGCCTACGCCATTGGAGTTGCTGACCCTGTAGGCTTATTCGTTTCTACTAAAAGACCAAAAGTAAAACTAACAAACGAAGAAATAGCCGAAAAGATAAATAAATTGTTTGATCTTCGTCCAAGTGCTATTATAAAAAGATTTGGCTTAAAAAATCCAATTTTTCAGGAAACAGCTGCTTACGGACATATGGGCAGGAAACCGGGTAAAAAAGTTGTATATGTTAATGGTAATAAAAAAGAAGTAGAAACATTTACCTGGGAAAAGCTGGATTATGTTGATAAAATAAAGCAAGAGTTTAATTTGTAAATTAATAACGGGTGAATTACTAACGGGTAACGAGTTTACACGTTACCCGTTATCCCAAAATAATTATTAATATATGGATAAAGTATTAGGTATAGGTAATGCACTTATTGATACTATGGTGCGTCTTGATAATGATGATTTTCTCAAAGAGGTAAATCTGCCAAAGGGAAGTATGCAATTGGTTGATAGCGACGAGAGTAAAAAAATTGCAAAAAAGTGTGAAGGTTTTAAAAAATCAAAATCAAGCGGAGGTTCTGCCGCTAATACGATTCATGGGCTTGCCAGGCTTGGTGTTAGTGTAGGGTATATTGGTAAAGTTGGAAAAGATGAACTGGGTGATTTTTTCATTAATGATCTTAAAAAAAGCCGGATAAGGCCTAATATATTATATGGAAATAGTAATAGCGGCCATGCTTTGGCTCTTATATCACCTGACTCCGAAAGGACTTTTGCTACTCATTTAGGTGCAGCCCTTGAACTAAGCGCTGATGATCTTAAAAATGAATTTTTTGAAGATTACGATTTTTTGCATATAGAAGGGTATCTTCTTCAAAATCATAGCCTTATGCAAAAAGCCCTTGAAATGGCCAAAAATAATGGCCTGAAAATATCACTTGACCTTGCCAGCTTTAACGTTGTTGAAGATAATCTTGATGTATTAACTGAATGGGTTGAAAATTATGTTGATATATTATTTGCTAATGAAGAAGAAGCAAAGGCTTTTACAGGTAAAGAACCTGAAGAAGCACTTCATGAATTAGCTGAAAAATCTGAAATAGCTGTTGTAAAAATAGGTAAGCATGGTTCATTGATAAAAAAAGGTGAAGATGTATTTAAAATAGAACCTATAAAAGTGAATGCTACAGACACAACCGGTGCAGGCGATGCATATGCAGCCGGCTTCCTGTTTGGGCTGGTAAAAGGCTATAACCTTGAAAAATGTGGTGAAATTGCTTCCATATTGGCAGGAAAGGTTATTGAAGGTACGGGAGCCAAGATGAATGAAGAAAAGTGGAAAGAGGTTTATGAGATTATTGGTTGAGTCTAAATTGAATTAGTCAAGTTCAAACATATAAGGCGGAGAATATTTAATTAATTTTAGTGATTGGAAAAATTGTAATTAGTTAAAGTAAATGAACTTTCGTATATACTTAGCTTTTTTCTTATTATTTATTACAACTTCCGGTTATACCACCAAAAATATCAATGTTGTATCCCTGTCTCCATCACTTACCAAAATGATATATTTGCTTGAAAGCCAGGATAATCTTGTGGGTTGTACTGAGTTTTGCGATATACCCGAAGAGGATGAAAAAAATATCGTGGCTTCACAAATGAATGTTAACGTAGAAAAAATCCTTTCCATTTCACCCGATTTAGTTATTACAACTAAATTAACCTCTGCCCGGTATATTGAGACCTTAAAGAAAACCGGTGTAAATACCAGAGTTTTAGGTACTCCCGAATCTTTTGTAGAACTGTGTGACCAATTTATTAAAATAGGCAAGCTTATCGGGAAAGAAGATTTAGCCGTTTCTATAATAGAACAGCAAAAATCCAGACTGGCAAGGCTGCAACAAAAAATTCCGGATAACGATAATCCTGAGATATTTATGCAGCTTGGTGTTAAGCCTTTGTTTACTGTTATTCCGGGTACTTTTATGAATGATTATATAAATCTTTCTGGTGGAGTTAATATTGCCTCCGACTTGACAAAGGGTACAATAACCCGTGAAACGGTTTTAACCAGAGACCCTGATGTTATAATTATAGTCTTGATGGGCATGGTTGGTGAAGAAGAAAAACAAAACTGGAAAAGTTATTCCGGCCTTAGAGCTGCTGAAAAAGATAAAATATTCATGATCGATGAGGATAAAGCCTGTAGCCCAACACCTGTGACTTTCGTTGATACTGTGGAGGAGATAATTGACCTTATGTATAATTAGTGAAAAGTTATGAGATTATTCTATAATTTCGTAAATAATTTTATACCACAGAATTTCAAAGAGATTTTATAAAACAATAAAACCGGCCAAAAGGGATGCACAAAAAATTTATAAGGTGGATTACTTTTATTTCAACTCTAATATTGCTTTTAATTATTACCTTTTTGGTTGGTTTATCAACCGGTGAAATTGATATTTCCATTTTTGAAATCCCGAAAATACTTATTGGTAAAGAAGGTATAGAATACACAATAATAAGCCAGATAAGGTTGCCGAGATTATTGTTGGGAATTGCAGTAGGCGGTGGGTTAAGTTTGTCAGGCGCAATTTTGCAGGGCATATACCGAAATCCTTTGGTAGAGCCTTATACACTCGGAATTTCAGGTGGTGCTGCTTTTGGTGTTGCAATAGCTATTGTTTTTGCCCTTCCTCTGGCGTTTGGTTCATTTATCTTACCTGTTGCAGGATTTTTAGGGGCTTTTATAACTATTTTTTTAGTATATTTTTTGGGATTAAGGCAGGGGGAGATTAATGTAAATAATATGTTGCTTATCGGTGTTATGATAAGCTTTGTATCATCGGCGGCAATGATGCTGTTAATGGCAGTTACAACTTCCGAAAACCTCCATAGCATAATTTTTTGGATGATGGGGTCTCTGGATGAACCTAAAATGTCTTTAATAGCATTAACATTAACAATATCTGTAATAACGTTTATTTTATCCTTGTTTTTTTCAAGACCATTAAATGCTTTGCGAATAGGAGAAACAAATGCAAAACATTTGGGTATTAATACTGTCGCTTCTATACGCATTCTGTTTATCATAGCCTCGCTTTTAGCAGGTGCATGTGTTGCTGCTGCCGGTGTTATAGGGTTTGTAGGATTGGTAATCCCGCACCTTATAAGAATAATTGCGGGGTCTGACTACAGAATACTTCTGCCCGGATCATTTTTGGGAGGTGGAATATTTTTGATAATATGCGATACAATTGCCCGAACGATTATTTCGCCCAATGAACTGCCTATTGGTGTGATTACCGGAATTGCCGGGGGAATAATGTTTATTGTCATACTCAGCAGGTCAAAATCAAATTTTAAAATGAGCTAAACTATGCCGGCTTTCTTAAAAATAGACGATTTTTCATGTGGCTACGAAAAGTTTGTTCTGAAACACATTAACTTTAAAATGGAACGTGGCGAGCTTACAGGTATAGTTGGACCTAATGGCTCAGGTAAAACCACACTTTTCAGAGGGATAACCGGAGAGCTGGAAGCTAAAGAAGGATCGGTTTCTCTTAATGAAAAGACCTTGCAATCAATGAGTTTCAAAGAAAAAGCAAAACACCTTGCCGTGGTTTCGCAGCATATAACCGCCACAGATATTAAGGTAGAGGACTATGTGTTGATGGGCCGTTTGCCACACAGAAAGAAATTTCAGTTTTTCGAAACTCCTCACGATTACCGCATTGCATATGAATATATGAAGCTTACCAATGTATATCATTTGAAAGACAAATTCATGTCAAAAATAAGCGGAGGTGAGCAGCAACTTGCCAATATTGCCAGAGCACTAACTCAGCAACCCGAACTGCTTCTCCTTGATGAGCCCACATCACATCTTGATATTACCCACCAGGTGCAAATCTTGAATCTTATTCAAAAACTCAACCAGGAAATGCAACTTTCGGTATTGATGATTATTCATGACCTCAATCTTGCAGGCGAATATTGTGATTATTTGATCATGCTTAATGACGGTAAAATACACAGAAAAGGGCTGCCGGAAGAAGTTCTGAATTACAAAGACATAGAAGATGTTTATAAAACAGTAGTGGTAGTCAAAGAAAATCCGGTCTCAAAAAAACCCGCCGTTTTTCTTGTGTCAGAAAAAATCTTGAGTAACGAAAAAAGTTCATAGAATCTAAAGGACAATAATACAAAAATTTATTTGTGCTAAAAGACAAATGATACTGATAAAAAGGATAATATATGCTTAAATTATTCAAATAGTTTTATTTTTGAAAATATTTTGCTTGGGTTTAAATCGCTAATATAATAAAGAAGTAGTTTGTATTGATTTTTAAACTAACCTGTTTTATTATTGAGTTTTAAAACTACCGCAAGATATAATTTGGATAATAGAATAATTATCAGAATACAATTATTTTTTCGTATAACGAATTATTTTGCTAAACAAATTTGATCACTAAAATAAACTAATAAAACATGAAAACTATATTAATAAGATATTTTTCTTTTTTAGCAGCTATTCTTTGCGTAAGTGTATTTCAGCTGTATTCTTATACTTATGATGGTGACAAAAAGACGGCTTTGAAAGAAGAACAAATAGACAGTCTTTTTTCTGAATGGGATACAATTAAAAAACCGGGTGCTGCTGTGGCAGTGGTAAAAGATGGCAAAATGATTTATTCTGCCGGATATGGTTCTGCCAACCTCGAGTATGACATTCTTAATACCCCATCTACCGTATATCATATAGCTTCAGTTTCAAAGCAGTTTACGGTATTTGCAATCATGCTTTTGGAAAAAGATGGTAAATTATCGCTGGATGATGATATCAGGAAGTATATACCTGAGGTTCCTGATTTTGGTGAAACCATTACAATCCGGCACCTTGCGAACCATACCAGTGGCCTGAGAGACCAGTGGAGCTTGCTTACAATGGCGGGCTGGCGCATGGATGATGTTATTACAACAGATCATGTTCTTAATCTTGTCAAAAAACAGAAGGAGTTAAATTTTAAACCCGGCGAAGAATATTTGTATTCGAATACGGGATTTACCTTACTTTCGGAGGTAGTATCGAGAGTTTCAGGGAAGTCGTTTGCCGAATTTACTGAAGAGAATATTTTTGAGCCATTAGGTATGTCAAATACATTATTCTATGATGATCACGAAAAAATTGTAAAAAACAGGGCATATTCATACTACTCTGATGATAATGTTTACAAAAAACGGGTGTTGAACTATGCAACTGCTGGGGCAACAAGCCTTTTTACGACTGTTGAGGATTTGAGTAAGTGGGCTTTAAACTTTGAAAATTTTAAGGTAGGCAGTGAGGATATATTTGATTTGATGAGCACTAAAGACACACTGAATAACGGTGAAACTTTTGGAGGTGCATTAGGCCAGTTTGTTGGTAAACACAGAGGATTAAAACAAATTCATCATGGAGGAGCGGACGCAGGCTACAGAACGTATTTTGGCAGATTCCCTGAACAAAGATTTGCAGTAATAGTGTTTAGTAATTATGCTGCATTTAATCCCCGCCAAAAAGCTCTAAAAATAACCGACCTGTACCTGGAAGAATATTATACCGAAGATAAGCCGGTACCATTAAATGAAAAATACAAAAAAATAAGCCTTGATGCCGTACAACTTGAAAAATTCAGTGGCTATTACTGGAATGATGAAAGAATACGTTCAATAAGAGTTAATATGAAAGATGATACTCTAAGATATTTTTTTAACGAAAACAGGTCAAGACCGTTAATGCCTGTCGGTGATAGCACCTTCCTTTTATCATACAGGGATGATTATCATAAGGTTGAATTTACCAATACTGCAGATGTAAAAACTATGGTAGTTACCGATAAAAGCGGTGATTCGGTAGTTTTTGGCTATTATGAGCCTGCAAAATATTCTGAAGCAGAATTAAAAGATTTTGCCGGGCTTTACTACAGCAAAGAACTGGAGACATACTATGATTTTGAACCGGATGATGGTAACCTGACAGCAAACCATTTTAAAACGGGCGATGTAGTATTAAGACCCGTTAAAGACTCAATATTCAAAGGAGATAAGCATTACCTGAGGAAAATAGAGTTTGTTAATGAAAATGATAAAATCATTGGTTTTAAAGCTTCTACCGGAAGAGTAAGAAACTTGTTTTTTAAAAAGCTTTCTTCTTCAGACTAATAATTCTGGCGATTATGAACCATGGAAACAAAAGTTGATTTAAAAATTTATGGTTAATATGGATGCTCAGAATGCTACGGATGAAAACGTAAAACTAATTTTGGAAAAGATTGCAAACAATGGCGACACAATTGTCAAATCCTTAATGATAATTTCGATACAGATGAAATAATAGAGGATAGAGCAATAAACAAACTTTTGTTTATCAGGAAAAAAAATGTTGTAGAAAAATTTGTTATTTCTCTTCGCTTTTGAGTGTTTTAATAGTAAAAAATATTTATGCACGAAGATGTCAGAAAATATTATAACAATCATGTAAAAGAAGAAGATAATCGTTTAAGTGATCATCCTTTTGAGGTTCCTGTTCTTCTTCATTTTATTGAAAGGTATTTGGTGCCGGGCCGGTATTTGTTTGATGTTGCTTGTGGTACCGGCCGCATTGCCCAATTGTTGTTAAATCAGGGATATTACTTAGGATTAAACGACCTTTCGGATAAAAATATTGATCTTGTCAATCAGCGTCTTGAAAATCATCGTGGCCTTCTTTTTACTGAACGGGCAGATGCACTGAAGAGTAAAGGATGGAGTAAAAAAATGTGGGATGGTATTCTCATACTGGGTCCTTTATATCATATGTTAAGCAAAAGAAATCGTCTCAGATTACTTTCTTTGGCTTATGAACACCTGAAGCCCGGTGGATATGTGTTTTCTTCTTTTATGACGCGGGCTGGCGCATTGGTATACGGTATAAAAAATAACCCACGTGGAATATTATATCCCGATGGAGTTGAAAAACTTTGGAATACAGGTTCAGACAAAAGCTTTGTCGAAGCTACCAAATGGTTTACCCATGCTTATTTTGCTCATCCCGAAGAGGTTACTCCACTGGTTAAGCAAGCCGGTCTAAAACCGTTGCATCTGGCCGGTGCAGAAGGAGTTTTTGGAGAAAGATTTGAATTGTATCATCAATTAGATGAAGAGCTAAAAGAGCCCTGGATGGACTTTATTATTCGTAACTGTGAAGATCCCCACATGGTTCAGCAATCAAAGCACCTTCTCAGTGTTGCACAAAAACCTTTATAAAAGTGCTGCAAATAATGGTTTTGTATTTTGCTTTTTGGGTTTGAAATCAAAAAATTGGGGCAGCTCAGCTTATAATTGAATACAGCTGGAATTAACCCGGGGTTCACAGGTGTTTTTTGTAAGTTTTAAAAGTTTAAAATAAGCCCGATATTAGCAACATTTATCAGCGTAAAATTATATACCTCTTCAACATCAGCCCCGCCTTCTAAAAACCTGTATGCACCTTTTACGGTCAAATAATCAGTCAGGGGCACTTTGCATCCTGCAGAAAAATCAAAAGCCCTGCCAGGACCACCTGCCAATCCATCTCCTTCAAAGTAGGCAGTTAAACCGTTTATATTATATGCTGCAAAAATGTTTAATAAAGGAACAAAACCAAGGTCGTCTTTTTTATCACTTAAATCATCAGTGCTTAGCTTAATCCTGGCATCCCTTATTTTTGCAGTAAAACCAACACCTAAAGTCCATCTTTCAGTAAGCAGCAAATCCCTCCTGTATGTCAAACGGTAACTGTTGAATTTGTATAACCCTTCAATATAACTGCCCTCGGAAAAAACAGTGTTCTGAAAATTAATATCGTATGGTGCCGGCCCTTCATAATTAATGGTTAAAGGAGCATATAATAAAAATAAATGGTTCTTTTCTGCAAAGTTGTAACCGGCCCTTAAACTAACAGGAATTACCGGACCCTCTATTTCAAAATCTTTATTGAAGTCAAACTTTGTGCCCGTTTCGCTTGGTATCCTTACGTCATTATAGCCCTGAAAAGCAAACCCGGCAGTTAAATCCAAACTCCATTGAGAATAAACCTGCGTGAAAGGAATAAAAAAAATTAATAATAAAATGTGTTTTAACATAGTCCTGACTTTTTAAATAAAAATGGAAAATTACTGCTAACTTTTTGTTGAGTTATTTAATTACTGATTATTTCAAGCCATTCATTATACATATATTGCTAATACATCAGCCAAATTTAATAAAAAATTAAGATAGTAAAAGACTTATTTTAAAATAAGATATATTATCTAAAAATATTAAATTCTTTATCAATTTTTGTCAAATAAGACATGAAGTTTAATTTTTAATCTGAAAGTAGTGATATAATTTGGTTATAAAAATTTTTATGCGGGAATAAAATCATAATAACTTGACTTCAGGGTTTGGTTTGTTTAAATTTGATGTTAATTTAATCAAAATTCAAATTATCAGCTTTAAAATTTATCCTAACTTTTTTGGCTTGTCGGGCAATTTCGGGCAATTAAAAAAAATATTTCTGCAATTTCCGGGATTTCTTGATTGTTTCAATTGTCAGAAAAGTATATAAGTATATGTGTCTTAAACCACAAAAAATATTTTGTAATCAGAAAAGCCTTATGAGTGGGGTAATTAAATAGAAAAAGTTTATGGAACAGAAAAAGCCAACCAGGTATTTGGTCACATACAGAAAGCAAAAAGTTGATTTGACTAAGGCAAGCAGTATTTTGGGCGTAGCAAGGAGCAGATGCAAGCATGGTGTTTCTTTTATGGGAAAAGAAGCCACTCCAAAGAAAGATGATGTTATTCATTTCGAAAATCTTGTTATCACTTCGATAGAATTAAATGAAGAGGAACGTTTGTTACTGGCCGGGAAAAAAGAAGTTTTGGCAATAGAAGAAGATATTGATGTTAATGTTCTTTTGCCGACTGCTCCTCATCATAATAAGAATAAACCTGTTCAATCAACTACTTCGCCGCCAAATAAAAATTATCCATGGAATATGAATATGGTTAAGGTACCTGAAGCCTGGGAAAGGGGTTTTAAAGGCAAAAATGTTAAAGTGGCGGTATTGGATACAGGAATAGCCAATCACCATGGTCTTGTTGTATCAGGTGGTGCATCTTTTGTTGATGGGGTAAGCAGTTATGATGACGGGCATAGTCATGGCACTCATGTTGCGGGAATTATTGGTGCTCGTGGCGACAATATTGATGCTGTTGGTGTAGCTCCTATGTCTGATTTATATGCCGTAAAGGTTCTACGTGATACAGGAAGCGGGTTAATGTCGTGGGTTATTGCAGGTTTAGAGTGGTGTATTAATAATAAGATACATATTGCAAACCTTAGTCTTGGCTCTCCTGTGAGGCCCAGAATAGCTTATGCTTCTGCCATCGAAAAATGTCAGGATAATGGTATCACCATAATTGCCGCTGCAGGTAATTCAGGAAACTCAGCATTCCCTTACGTTGGATCACCTGCAAACTCATATTTGCGTTCATCATCCAAAGCCAGCCCTATTGCAGTAGGTTCGGTTGACCAAAACAGCTATATTGACTCATCTTCTTCAAGAGGGTCTGAACATAATGAGTGGAATGTTGTAACTGTTGTTGCACCGGGAGTTAGGATACGATCAACAGTTTTAAATAATGAATATGCACTAAATTCAGGAACAAGCATGGCATGCCCACATGTATCAGGCCTGGCGGCTTTGATTTATGAAAAATACCCGGGAATAAGCCCGATAAATGTTGCACGTATGATTACTATTACGGCAACCTACATGGGAAATGGGGCATACCAGTCAGCATTCGGATCCGGCTTAATAAATTGTGATAAGGCTACACTGTAAATATAGAAACAGCAAAAATAAAAAACAAATTAAACATATGAAGGAGAAAATATCAAAAGATCTGCTTGAATCTGCCAGAAAAAAGCCCAAAGCAACATTCAAAATAATTGTGTTTGTAAATAAAGACGAGGATGTTAGTAAACTGCCCCTGAAAGATTTTAAAACATATATGGGCAACCTTTTGTCGGCAAATGCCAGCGGTGAAGAGATTACAAAACTTGCCTGTATTGATTCTGTTAAATCTATTGAAATAGACGAGGAAGTTAGTACACTTTAGTTGAACAAAATGAGTTTTTAATACCCTTGAAAAAAGTCAAACAAATATTGCATTTATCCAAATAAAAAGTGTTCAGCATTATTATTGGCTAATTTTTTATAATACAGGTCCTTTTGTGTATTACAGGAAAAGTCAGTATATACATTATTGATTCCTTTTTGTATATGGTTTATGATTGTTTTTTTCCAGTTTTTATTGCCTGAGCCAAAATGAGCAAAATTTATTTTTAAACCGGGGTATTTAGCCAAAACTTCTGACCATTGTTTAGCAGGATTTGAAAACTCTTTGTAGCTGTTTTCAACCAGGAACCCCCCTGTGCTGCAATGCACAATTATTGGGATGTTTTTATTAACAGATATTTCATAAAGCAATTCCACTTTTTTGCGTTCATCATATTCTGTTGGCCAAGGTTCAAAACCTAAGGGCGGATAAAGTTTGATGCCGGCAAATATGTTTTTACATTCATTATAATCATCAAGATCATAATTAAATTCACCCATTTTATTGTAGAGCATGGTTTTTCTCTTTATTGCCAAATCTTCTTTATCAAAATCGCCAAAATACTTTAATAGAAGCGTTTCTACTTCTTTAAGCGTGTAATTCTTAGTGTTTATACCCATAAAAGGATATATTTCAAATAATTTTGCTTCTTTGCCTTCACTATTTTCGGTTATTTTAAATTTGTTTATACCATGCTCATTTTTGATTGAAATAGTTTTGCTGAAATATGTTCTTATAGCAATTAACAAATCAATGGTTTGAAGTTTAATGGGTTTTTCCGGAGGAATGTTATAGAAAATATTGCCGCTTTTCAAGTTTTTATAACCAAAATCCATTATTAGTGGGCAAAGTACAATTTTATTAAATTTGGTGTTTCCGATTGTAAATGTATTATCACTTGCTACTATTTTGGGGTTTCTGTTTTTTAGAAAATATTCGGTTATCAAAAAGTCATACTTTGTTGAACTTTCCATAAAAGAAAGCAGGTTTCTGATTTTGTTTGTACTGTCAATAAACCTGCCCGGAATAATTTTATTTTTTATAAAATCATATAATGACTTTGTCAAACGGGAATTAGGAAAACTGACCGAAATAATTAATATAACAGTAGTTACTAAAATAATGAGGGGTAGTAAAATAAGTAACAATACAGGTAATAAAAATAAAGTTATTATTTTTTTAAAAATTGTTAGCCCGGCCAGTTTATTTTTAATAATATTTGCTAATCCTTCTTTTATAAACCTGTTAATAAATGCTGTGATGTTTGCATGGCTTAGATCCATGGCATGGAAGTGGATATCATAAAGTTTTTTTGACATCACCGGTGTATTTACAGTTTAATTTATTAGTTTTCTTTTGTTCGGCCACCCCCGCCATAGTGTCATTATGTTATTTTTTTAAATGGCGAGGGTTTATATAGTTTCCGGGTCGAACTATTTTTCTGCTTTTTCAATAATCTTATTATCCGCCTCTACCTTTAGAGGATCTATATCACTACCCCAATAAATAGTAGTATGAGGGAATGGTATTTCTATATTGTTTTTATCAAAAGCTATCTTTAATCTTTTTCTGTATTCCCTGCCGGTACTCCATTGATATATTGGCTTTGTTTTAATACGAGCTTTTATTACTAAAGCACTGTTTGCAAATTCATTTAATCCAAAAATCTCTATAGGCTCAATTATTTCATTTTTAAACTCAGGATCATTTTGGAGTTCATCACCTACATGTTTCATTATATCCATTACCTTTTGAGTATCTTCTTTGTAAGCTACTCCAATATCCAATACAATTGCAGACCAGTCTTTTGTCATATTTGAAACGCTGTTTATTTTACCATTCTGGAAAATATGCACTGTACCAGCAAGGTCGCGAAGTGTAATGGTTCTGAGTTCAATCTTTTCTACTAATCCGGCTGTACCGTTAATTACGGCAATATCTCCGGCACGTATCTGGTCTTCAAGAAGGATGAAAAGCCCTGAAATATAGTCTCTGACCAGCTCCTGGGCACCAAATCCAATAGCTAAACCAATAACACCGGCACTGGCCAATACTGGAGCTATGCTGATGCCAAACCTTGGCATTATCATAATTATAAATACAGTCCATAATACAACCTTTAATAATCCATGAGCAATACTCGTTAAAGTTACAATCCTTTTGATTGACTCATCCGGATCTTCATTTTTAAATAATTTATTAACACGCTTTATCAGTTTATTTTTAAGCTTACGAATTAAAAATTTTAATACAATTAATGCTATAATAAATAGCACTATAGTAACTATTAATCCCGGCAGTTCGTAAATAACCCAGTTTCTTATAACATTAAAAATGTCGTTGTAAAATTTGTGGTTTATAATGTTTTCCATAACAAGTAGTTTTTAATATTTGTTTTCAGACATTTTTTTAATTTCAAAATCAATAATTAAACTTTATTTCTACCCGGTTGTTATTCCTGGCATAAATGTAATATTTTATTAAATATTTATATGCATAATATTTAATAATTTGAATTTTTTTTTGCTGACTTTCTGGTTATTCTAAACATTTTTGTCTGTTAAAGAGCCGACTTAAATTTTATAGATCAGTTGATTATGTTGGCTTATTATTTTTTTGGGTTTTGTTTATTGTTTGATGTATTTTTCAATGTATTGATAATATGATAGCTATAGGTTTAATTTGCTTTATTTTCAATAGTTTTTGAATATTATAAGTAATTCCTTTACCTTTGTAGTTTAAATAAATTTGCATAAAATTATTTATGGAATTCAACGAACTAGAGAAGAAAAAGATTTTATACAAGGAGACTACTCTTTGCTATCAATGTGGTAAGTGTTCAAGTGGATGCCCGTTAGTTGAAGAAATGGATATGTTTCCTCATATAGTTATTCATTTAGCATCTCTTGGTTTGGAGGAAAAAGTATTGAATACCGATACTATATGGATTTGTGCCAGCTGTTATGCATGCGCTGTTAAATGTCCCAATGATATTGAAATTCCCGGTATAATGAACCAGCTTAAGCAGATGGCTGTCGAAAAAGGTCTTAAACCTAAAAGGAATGAGATATACAAATTTCATAAGACTTTTACGGGTGATATTTTAAGAAGGGGAAAAGTGCATGAATTTAGAATCATGTTGGAATATAATTTACGTTTAGGTAAGCCTTTCAAAAATGCTATGTTAGGTCCAAAGATGCTTTTCAAGAACAAACTGCATTTTACTCCCCCGAAAGAGGTCAAGGGTTTTCGCAAGTGGCTGGAAAAAGCTAATCGTAAGGGTTGACCGGGTGGAGATAGTTTTATCTTTGTGAAAAAAGCTTTTTTTTCGGAATAAATGATTTGCTATGGATAAAGATAGTATTGTTTTGTATCCTGGTTGTAGTTTGGAAACCAGTTCGTCTCATTACCTTCAAAGTTTAAAAACGGTATTTGGTGTGTTGGATATACCGTTTAGGATTTTGGACAACTGGAATTGTTGTGGAGCTACATCCGTTAAATCAATAGATGAACATTTAAATTTATTGCTAAGTTTTAAAAACCTGGCTTTAGCTGAAAATCAAGGTTTTAGGGAACTTGTCGTGCCATGTGCATCTTGTTATTTCAGATTGTTAGGAGCTGAATATGAGCTTAATAAAGATAATAAGCTGTGCGAGGATTTAAACAAAAAAAGTGATCTTCCTTATAAAGGTAAAGTTAAAGTCAGAAATATACTTGACTTTTTTGTAAATGTAGCCGGCCTTGATCTTATTTCTGAACATGTTAAAATGCCGCTTAAAGGGCTTACTATAGCTTGTTATTACGGGTGTCTTAACACTCGCGTACCGGTGGAAAAAGCTTTTGATGTACGTGAATACCCCAAAACCATGGATAATATTGTGAGGACACTGGGGGCAAATGTGGTTGACTGGTCTTATAAAACCGATTGCTGTGGAGCAAGTTTGTTTATTACTGTAAATTCAATTGCAGAAAAGCTGGTGGGGAAAGTGTTGAAGGATGCCAGCTTAAGGAAGGTTGATTGTGTTACTGTTTCCTGCCCTATGTGTCAAACCAATTTGGATACCAAACAAAGTATAATACGGAAAAAATATTCTATAGAACATCCAATACCTGTGCCTTTTATCACCCAGTTGATGGGTTTGGCCTTCGGATGTACCCCTAAAGAATTGGGACTGAAGAAAAATTTTGTTCCAATTGAATCAATTCTAGAAAAAAGTTCGGTAAACTAATTTAAGACCAAAATTTTTAAAAATAAAAAGGAGCTTTATTATAATGCATAATAAGCAAATAGGTTCAGTATTAGTTATAGGAGGAGGTATTGCGGGAATGCAGGCTGCAATTGACAGTGCCGAAATGGGCTATAAGGTTTACCTGCTCGAAAACAAGCCTTCTATTGGTGGTAACATGGCTAAACTCGACAAGACATTTCCTACCAATGATTGCGCTATGTGTATGATATCTCCCAAGCTTGTTGAGGTAGGACGTCACTTAAATATTGAAATTATATCTTACTCAGAGCTTAAAAAGCTGGAAGGAGAAGCAGGAAATTTCACAGCTATAATTAATAAAAAAGCCCGTTATGTTGATGAAAATGAGTGTAATGGTTGCGGTGAATGTGAGTTGGAGTGTCCTGTAGTTAGAAAAGATGAATTTAACGGAGAGTTATCAGACCGGAAAGCAATTTACCGTTTGTATCCCCAGGCAATACCTAATGTATATACCATCGACAAGTCAACACCTCTGCCACCATGCAAAACAACCTGCCCTGCCGGGGTTAATGTGCAGGGATATACCGCACTTATTGCCAAGGGTAAATTTTTGGAGGCAGCTGATCTTATCAGGGAGAAAATGCCTTTTGTTGGTATTTGTGGCAGGATATGCCATCATCCATGTGAGTATAATTGCAACAGGAAAGAAATTGACGAATCTTTATCTGTACGTAATTTAAAGCGCTTCGTTGCTGATTATGAAAGAAAGCGCCTGGAAGCAGGGGATTTGCCAGACAGGCATAATCAAGCTAAAAAAGATGATATTAATGGTTGTAATGAAAAAGTTGCTGTTGTAGGTGGGGGGCCTTCAGGTTTAACCTGTGCTTATGACCTGTTGAAAAAAGGATATAAAGTTACCGTATTTGAAGGCAGCGATAAGCTGGGAGGAATGATGCGTACAGGTATCCCTGATTACAGGCTGCCCAAAGACTATCTCGACTATGAGATCGGGTTAATGCTTGATGAGGGTATAGAAGTTCAATATGGGCAAGTACTGGGAAAAGATTTCACCATTCAACAGCTTAAAAAGCAAGGATACAGGTCAGTGTATATTTCGCTGGGAGCTCAAAACGCAAAACAAATACCGCTTGATACAACCGGTGGTAAAGGAGTGATTTATGGTATTCCCTTTCTTAAGCAAATCAGTGAAGGTAAAAAGCCTTCAGTGGGTTCGAAAGTTGCTGTTATCGGGGGAGGTAATGTTGCTGTTGATGTAGCTCGTTCGGTTGTTCGTATGGGCTCTGAAGTTACTATCGTTTATAGGCGCAGCAAAGAAGAGATGCCTGCACATTCGTGGGAAATAGATGAAGCCATTGAGGAAGGCGTTCAAATAGAAAACTCATGGTCGCCTAAAAAAGTCATATTTGAAGATGGAAAGGTTATTGGACTGGAGGTTGAAAAATGTGTTACTATATATAAAAGCAACGGAAAACGTTCGTTGAAGACCGACCCAGATCAAACGAAAATTATTGCCGCAAATACTGTTATACCTGCTACAGGTCAGGAATGTGATCTTTCAGGACTTGATTCTTCGATAAATACAGATAAAGGTTGGATATGTGTTGACCCCTTAACCCTTGAATGTTCTGAAGAAGGGGTGTTTGCAGGGGGAGATATGGTTACCGGGCCTTCATCTCTGGTGGAGTCAGTAGCCCAGGGACACCGCGCTGCAGAATCTATCCATCGTTACGTTAATAACAGGGATTTAAGATCGGGCAGAAAAGAGCCGGCCGGCGATAATGATGTTGCAGGTATTCCTGACAGGGCAGATAGAAATATTGCACAACGAGTAAGGCCATTATCTGTAAAAGCTGAAGTCAGAAATAAGAATTTTGAGGAGATAGAAAGTACTTTTACAGAGGAAGAAGCTGTAAAAGAAGCCCAAAGATGTTTACAGTGTGCAAGTTGTGCTGAGTGCATGGAGTGTGTGCGCATATGCAAAGCTGAATGTGTTATACATGATCAAAAAGATGAAATAACTCAAATTAATGTTGGCACGGTTATAGCTACCGGTGGGTTTGTACCGTTTGATGCAAAACAAAAACCCGAATATGGATTTGGTATATATCCCAATGTGGTTACCAGTATACAGTTTGAACGTATATTAAGTGCTTCCGGGCCCTATGAAGGTCATATAACAAGACCCTCTGACGGCAAAGCACCAAAAAAAATAGCCTGGATACAATGTGTCGGTTCAAGAGATGTGACTCCTACAGGTAATGATTATTGTTCTTCTGTATGTTGCATGTATGCTCTTAAAGAGGCTATGGTTGCCAAAGAGCATGATCCCGAAATTCAACCCTATATTTTTTATATTGATATAAGGGCTTTTGGTAAAGGTTTTGAAAGTTTCTACAAGCAAGCCCGATATGAGTCAGGAGTTAAGTTTGTGCGTAGTCAAATATCTTCTGTTAAAGAGAACCCGCTCAATAAAAGCCTTCGGCTTACTTATATTGAAGACAGAATATTTAAAGAAGAAGAGTTTGATATGGTAGTGCTTTCGGTTGGTTTATTATCCAATCCTGACAACATAAGTATTAGTGATATACTAAACATCGAACAAAACCAATTTGGATTTTTTAAAGAGGAATCATTGAAACCACTTATTTCTACGCGCAAAGGGATTTATCTGTGCGGAGCAGGCAATGGCCCAAGCGATATCCCGGAATCGGTTACACAGGGAAGCTCCGCTGCTTCATTAGGTAGCGAACTTCTCAGGGATGTTAGAAATACAGAAATATCTGCAAAAAAATATCCTATCGAGAAGAATGTGGAAAAAGAGAAAGCGAGAATAGGAGTATTTATCTGCCATTGTGGTATAAATATCGCTTCAGTGGTTGATGTTGAAGCCGTTGCCAAATATGCCAGAAACTTACCGGGAGTTGTTTACGCCGAACATACAATTTATAATTGTTCGCAGGATACACAAAAGCGAATGAAAGAAATTATTGCCGAACAAAACCTCAACAGGGTTGTTGTAGCATCCTGTACCCCGCGTACTCACGAAGGTTTGTTTCAGGAAACCCTTAGAGAAGCCGGACTGAATAAATATCTTTTTGAAATGACCGATATACGCGAACAATGTTCGTGGGTACATCAAAAAGAGCCCAAATTAGCAACAGAAAAAGCTAAAGCATTAGTTAGGGGAAGTGTTGGAAAAGCAAGATATCTTGAACCCCTGCAACTGAAAACAATATCCGTAAATAAAAACGCTATGGTTGTGGGAGGTGGTATAACTGGTATGACTGCTGCACTATCTTTGGCAAGACAAGGTTTTAGAGTTTATCTTATTGAAAAGGAGAATGAATTGGGCGGTAACCTGGTCTTTTTGAATAAAGAGCTGTATGGAGAAGACTGGCAGATGTTTTTGAAAAATAAAATCAGGGAAGTGAATGAAAATGAATTAATAGAAATACATCTGAACAGTAATATAAAATCTGTCAACGGATCAATAGGAAATTTTACGACTACCTTGGATGATGGTAAAACTGAGATCCATCACGGCATAATTATCATTGCTACAGGTGCAAAAGAATATGAAACCAAAAACTTCCTGTATGGAAAAAATAAAAATGTTATTACACAAAGAAATTTTGAGTTTGAACTGGATAAAAAAGAAAAATTCGGAACGGTTGTAATGATACAATGCGTTGGTAGCAGGGATGACGAAAATAATTATTGTTCAAGGGTATGTTGTAGTGAAGCTATTAAAAATGCTATCAATATAAGGGAGAAAGACCCCGGATCTAATGTATATATTCTTTACAGAGATATCAGAACATATACGATTCGTGAAATTTTTTACCGCAAAGCAAGAGAATTAGGGGTAAAATTCATCCATTTTCCTGATAAACAATATCCGGAAGTTAAAGAAAAAGGAGATAAACTACTTATCACCCTAAAAGACACGGTGTTAAATGAGGAGGTATCAATAAATTGTGATCTGCTTTTGTTAAGTGCAGGTATTCAGGCAACAAAAGAGTCAAATAGTCAACTGGCTGAATTGATGAAGCTTCCTATGGATGAACATGGCAATTTTATGGAAGCACATGCTAAACTTCGCCCTGTTGATTGTGCCAATGAGGGGATGTTTATATGCGGATTGGCTCATTCTCCCAAAAATACGGAAGAGAACATTATGCAGGGGGTTGCTGCAGCAGGCAGGGCAGCAACTATATTATCAAAAGATACCCTTGAAGTAGGAGGGGTGGTATCGGTGATTGAAGAAGAAAAATGTGCATCATGTCTTACATGCATCAGGGAGTGTATATTTAATTCACCATTTATTAATGAAAACGGGAAAGCTGAAATTGACCCGGCTAAATGCCAGGGATGTGGTAATTGTGCCGCTGCCTGTCCAGCTAATGCCATACAATTGCTGACTTTTACCGATGAACAGGAAAACGCCCTGTTTAAAAATATTTTGTCAAAAGATGAAACCTTTATCTAACATAGGTGAACCAAAGAGAATAAAACTTAACATAAGCGATTTAACAACCGGAGTGAGTAAATAATAGAGGGTATTAAATAACATATTGAAGCAAAAATATAAGTAGATGGAAGGAAAAGAACCAAAAATAATAGCTTTTTGTTGTCATTATTGTGCATTTACGGCAGCCGACCTGGCCGGAACCATGCGTCAGCAATATCCTACCAACATTCATATTGTGCGTTTGCCATGCACGGGAAAAGTGCATGTGAATATGTTGTTGCAGGCATTTGTCGATCAAGCTGATGGTGTTATAGTAGCAGGCTGCGAAATTGGTAGCTGCCATTTTCTTGAAGGAAATACCAGGGCAAGAAAAAGAGTAGCCCTTGCGAAACAGAAACTTGAAGAAGCAGGCGTTGACCCGGAAAAACTTGATATGTACTACATCCCTGCATCTGAAGGACAGCTTTTTGCTAAAACGGCACATGAGTTTACAGAAAGGATTAAACGCCTAAATGAAAACAAAAAAGAACAACCCGGAATAACAAATAGCAAATGAAACCTTCATTAACCTGTGATAGGTTAATTAAGTAAAAGCCATTAATAGTTATCCGTAATTAAGTTTTTAAATATCAAAGTTTTAATACATTTTATTCAAAATATAAAAATAAATAAACCCGGTTGGAGATTTAAGATGTTTGGTTATTCACATAAACATTAGTAATAGATAATTTGACTAATATGAAGGAGGAAAAAATATGATTGTTGCCGAACAAAAGCCTTTTGAGCAAATATTTAATTCAGTAAAAAATTATGAGAACATCATGGTTTTGGGTTGTGGCACTTGTGTGACAGTTTGTATGGCCGGTGGCGAACATGAGGTTGGTGTTCTTACAAAACAATTAATACTTGCTGCCAAACAAAATAATGTCAATCTGAATGTTGAAGAGTTGACAATTACCCGCCAATGCGACAAGGAATTTTTTGATGAAAATACGACTAATAAGATAAAAGAGGCTGATGCCGTACTTTCATTGGGATGCGGTGTTGGTGTTCAATATATTGTTGAATTATTTCCGGATATGATCGTTAAGCCGGGTGTAAACACTAAGTTTTTAGGAGCTAATATTTCCCAGGGGTTATGGTCAGAACGCTGCGGGGGTTGTGGTGAATGTGTGTTGGATGAATATGAAGGCATTTGTCCTGTTGCCAGGTGTGCCAAAAGTTTGATGAACGGCCCTTGCGGAGGTTCTTCAAATGGTATGTGTGAAGTTGACCCGGAAAATATTGAATGTGCCGGACAGCTCATATACGACCGGTTTAAGCGGCTTAATAAACTTGAAACATTACTGGAATTTAAACCGGCCAAGAATTGGTCTTTAAGTCGTGACGGAGGCCCGCGAAGAGTGGCAAGAGAAGAGATGATGTTTGATGATGAATAAATTATTTTTAAGCCTTTAAAATATTAAAGGTTTTTGCAGATCATTATCTGTTACTCTTTAACCACTGGCCGTCAATCATAAATTAGTAAATATAAAAACATAATATTCATGGACAAAAACAAAACAAGCTCAGATAGTCATTTAGAACAGGTTTTGTACTCAGGTGAGTTTACTTTAACCGGCGAATTGGGCCCGCCAAAAAGCGCCGACAAGAATGATATTATTGAAAAGGCAAAGTCTTTGAAAGGATATGTTGATGCATCTAATATCACTGATAACCAAACTGCTATTGCGCGCATGTCTTCAATAGCATCGGGGGTTATTTCTCTTGAACAAGGACTGGAGCCTGTTATACAAATTACCACACGAGACAGAAACAGGCTGGCTATCCAGAGTGATGTGCTGGGTGCGGCTGCACTGGGTATTAAAAACATATTATGCTTGTCAGGTGATCATCAGTCTTTTGGAAATCATCCGACGGCAAAAAATGTATTTGATATTGATTCCATTCAACTCATTAATATGCTTTATAAAATGAGGGAGGAGCAACAATTTGAATGTGGCGATATGATCAGAAACGGCAAAAAAGGTCCTGTTGTAGAACCAAAAATATTTATTGGTGCAGCAGCAAATCCTTTTGCTGAGCCTCTTGATTTCAGGGTAATGCGATTGGAAAAGAAGATCAGGGCAGGAGCTGACTTTATTCAAACCCAGGTGATCTATGATATGGATAGATTTAAACAGTGGATGGAAGAAGTAAAACAGAAAGATCTGCATAAAAAAGTCTATATCCTTGCCGGCATTACACCTTTAAAATCAGCACGAATGGCTAAATACATGAAGGATAATGTGTCAGGTATTTCCTTTACCGGCGACATTATTGAAAGGATGGAAAAGGCTGAAGATCAAAAAGCTGAAGGCATACAAATTGCCCTTGAACAAATTGAAGAAATTAAAAGTATGGAAGGGGTACACGGAGTGCATCTTATGGCTATAGGTGGCGAAAAGAGCGTTCCGGATATTGTTGAAAAAGCCGGGCTGATGCCACGCCCTTCTGTTAAAGAAATGAAAACCTGATAATATTTAGCTGTTATCGCTATTATAACTAGGTTATAAATTTATCTATACCGACTTCTTCTCAGAAAATCTGTTATTTGTTTTGCAAGTTTTTATATCTTTGTAAATACAGAAGATGATGTTTGACAACCAGCTGATAATGTGTCGGTTATTTGCAAAACTTCGTGTTTATGAGATTTAAAAACATAAATAATAATGTTTTTTTATTTTTTTTGATTTTGACATTACTGTGTATTTCCGAAAATGTCTTTACTATAAAAAATAATGAAATTTCCCCTAATAATGACCACCCAAATAATTTGTTTTGGATTAAAGCCGGTTTAGGCGTGGGAGGCAGCAAGCAACATGATGGGATAGCGTTTGGTGCTAATTTGTCTTACCAAAAAGACTATCATTTATTTTCTGTTCGTTCTGTTGCATACATTTGGCAGATTGGAATGTTTAGCTTGCCTGGTGGTGGCTTTATAGATGCCGGGGTTTTATACGGCAGAGTAGCAAAAAAGAAATATGGTTTTGCTTCATTGTCCGGAGGTTTAGCTGTTGCGAAAGGAAATCCAAACAGTGAAAACATTACAACCCTGGGGTTACCTTTAGAGACACAGCTTTTTTTTACACCATTCTCTTTTTTGGGACTCGGCATTACCGGATTTGCAAATATAAACCCGGAGGAGTCATTTTACGGAGGGCTTATTTGTATCCAAATCGGTGAATTAAGATAGCTTTTATAAGATATTATTATCTCTATTAATTTACCATTTTGTTGAAAATATGAAGGTTGACCGTTTTTAATCCCGTTTTTTTATGGCAAGAGGGTGTTTTAAACCTTTATGGCCTGTTAGCTCCATCTTGGCATAACCAACAATAACTCTTGATTCAAATAGAACAGGAACACTATTTTCATCATCAGATATCCACAATGTCATTGGCCAGGGTTGTTTAAATCCTGAGTCCTGAAGTATTTCAGGCTTAAATCGCATGGTTTTTATTTCGCCAATATCTGTTTTAATTGTTTCCCTGCCTTCCATTATAATTTTTGTAGTGTAAATAGAGTCTTTAAACAGAAGGCTTACATCAAATTCATCGCCGGGCTGAACACTGGAAAAATCAAAAGTGCGCGCAAAATAAAAGGCCGAAATTACATCTTGTATATAGTCTGTTGTGTTTATTTTTTTATCTTCAAAATAAGCTTTGTTTCCGTTATGATCAAAAATTGTTTCCTCTTTCCTTTCATAACCACCCTCATATATATCCCTCATGAAGTACCAGGGCACAATGGCTTCTTCATCTATATATGTTTCATAGCGGTTATCGACTCTGAAGAACCAACTGAAAAAACGCCTTGATTTAACAGTACCGGCAATATGCATGGTGTTTCTTCCAAACATTTCAACATTATTCTCTCTGATCTCTATAGTTCCGTCACCTACCGTTACATAACCGGGTAAAAAACTGTCATAATAGAATTTATAATCAAGTTGTTCTCCCTTTTCAAAAGCATTATTATCAACTTTGCGCATATTTTGAGCTGTCAGCGAAACAGGTGTCAGGCATGGCATTATAAACGCCATAATTGCTACTAAAAAAAGAGAATAATTTTTATTTTGCTTAATCACAAGTATTGAATTTTGTTTTACAAAAAATATAATCAAAAACCGGTACAAAACATTAGTAAAACAATAACCATTCCAGTCGGATACATTTTATTAAAAAATTAAAAATTATTTTATTTACGGCATACTTTGTTAAGATATTATTAACCCGGTAATTATGATTTGACAGGGGAATAAGGAAAACAGAATTTAATTTTGTGCCTTAAAAAAATCGAGCAGATCAGTAAACGAATCAAATTTGATTGCCTCTTCAGAGGAGTAACCAAAGCCATGGGAAATATGTATGAAGTCCATTCCTGCCAGGTTTGCCGCGGTTTCGTCGGCTTCAGTGTCGCCAACGTATACCGGGTTATTTAAAGAATAGCTACTTTTTAGTTTGGTAAGCATCTCATGCTTTGGCTGACCCGACATGCCATGACAGTCAAAGCCGGTGAGTAACGGCCCTAAGCCGGAAAATTCAAGAAAAAGTTTCATATACCAGTCCTGACAGTTACTTATCAGGAAAATTTTGTGTGAACCGGCGAGTATTTTTATACCCTCAATAACACCATCATAAAATATACCACCCTCAGATTTGACGGCTTTCATTTCATATTTATTAAGCTTTTCCGGCAAATCCGGATATTGCTCCTGAAGCCCCGGTAAAAGTATTTCAACACATTTTTCATATGTATTACCGGCAACGCTTTCTATTTGCCCGGAAGTTACTTTTTTATCAATACCGAGCTTTGCCAAACCAATATTCCAGCCTTTAGCGCTTGCCGAAGAAGCATTCCATAACGTTCCGTCTATATCAAAAATGATAGCGTCATTGTTCATAATCAAAAGCAGTTAATTTTTTATTCGACGGCAAAAATACATAATCTTCCAGAAAACTTTTTATAAAACCCTTATTAACAAAATGTTCACAAAAGAAAATATATATATAATCAACCCAAGGGATGTATAAGCTGAAAGCTTTTAGTTTTTAGCTTTTAACTTTTAGTTTTAATTGCATTATTTTGTTAAAACAATTTAATATTTTCGTAATTTAGCTTATAAAATTGATTTTTAAACCAAATAATTAAAAAATGAATAGATTAAATTTTTTTAAAGTATTTGTTTTTGCAGCACTTTTTTGTGTATGCATTACATTGGCAAGCCAGGAAGAACGCCTTGTAGCACCGGAGCCTCCTGAAGCTATTGAAGTTAGTGATTTTCCACCACGAAGTATTACAGGTGGCGGTAGTGAAATGTTTACACGGGTGTTTTTCACACCACTACCGGTTGAAGATGTTACAGCTTTTTACCGTAATAATGTAGGTGATATGCAGCCAGTTATTCAAGGGAAAGAGTACAGGGCTGATTTGATTGATTTAGAATTTAAAGAGGTGGCAGTATTAAAAGTCTATTCTTTACCGCGTAAACCGGGAGTTACTGTTAAATGTGTCAGAACCCTTAAAAGAGATTATTGTTCATCTGATTATTTCAATAAGTTCCGCGATATGGCAAGCAACCTTGATCAATATAGCCGGAAGGATTACACTGATCTTTGTGAACAGTACGGTTATCTTGAGATTGGATATTATGGATACTGTGATGAACGCGAGAATATGACAAAAGACGAGTCTCTGTACAGGGAATATTTTAAAGAGCTGGAGCCGGAAATGGGTAAAGCAATGACCGCTGAAGAAATGTCAAAACAAGCTCAGCAACTTATACAAGAAGGGCGAATGGATGAAGCAAGGGAATTGTTGGAAAAAGCTGCAAAGTTGCAACAAGATGCCTATATGCATGCCATGGGAGATGACCCGACACAAATGATGCATCAGGGACAGAAGGATATTAAAGATAATTGGGAGGAATGGCTGGAGTTTTTAAAAGAGCTGGATGGTATGATCATGCCTACGGTGGTATTCATTGATACCCACCCATCCGAATGGACTCAAGATGAGTGGATACATAAAAGTATAGAATGGTAATATCTGTTATTTTATTCTCAAAAATCCGGGATCAAATAAAAATAAATTTATAGTTTGTTGTATTAGTGTCCACTAAAAAATTAAACTATGAATAACGGCCAAAATCAATTTTTGTAAATATCAGCATTTAAGTCTGATATATTATTAAGTAAACTTTACTTATATGGGTTTAGCTGTTTTCAATTTCAAATAGTTATCAATCAATAACCCCTCTAAAACAAGCTATACCATTCTTTATTTGTGTTTAAATGACAATTTTAGTGGACACTAATGAGTTTGTTTTTTATCTTCACTTTTTTAGTATAACCTGGCAAGCTCAATACTATTCCTTTAGGGATGTATTGCTTACAAGATACTCGTCATCAGGAAAGTGATTAGTAAATGAATATACTAAAAACTTCTCTTCTTCCTCATCAAAATTGATTTCATAAAGTTTTTCCTGATAAATACCGTTGATTTTTGAAATAGTAAATTTGTTCTTAGTTGCCGACAAAGCATAAAGTTCATCTTCGTACTCAACTATCTGATATTCATACTCTCCTTCCATCATAGCTAATGGATTGGAGCCGGTCCAGCATTCAATCACGTTTAAAATGAAAAAATCCAAAGTACCTGCTACTGAATAAACCGGGATTATGTTCATTCCGTAAAAAAGTAATGATTGAGCAAGACAGTTGTCGGTAACTGTTTGATTGAATTCGTATACTTTACGGGTCAGGCTGAAGTTACCAAAACAACCACTAAGTGAAGCGGCTAATAAACCAACAACAAAAAAAATTGTTATTTTTCTTAAGATTTTCATGATAATAATTTTTAGGGGGTTAAACACTTCAAATATAAAGTATATATAAATAAAAAACAATATTATTTATAAAATTGCAGGAAAACTGAAGGATCGTCTGCGGTCGGCTCATAGCCGGCTTTGTTTTTAACCAAACGATTTTCAATTGCCTTTGCCGTATTTCCGGCCATTTTTTAATTCACTCCCTCGCTGCCCGCCGTTTGGGCAGGCTGGCGCGTAGGTGCCAATCTCCTCCTCCGTCAATCCATAAACCACTTTAACTATGAATCTTTTCACTAAGCCGTTCAGCCAAATTTTCAATATCATCATATCTTGCTATTTGTTTTAACCAATTTTTTGGGATGCTGTCAAAGCCGTAAAGAAGTCCTGCAAGGCCACCTGTTACCGCTCCCGTTGTGTCTGTATCTTCGCCTAAATTTACTGCCCGTAAAACTGCTTCTTCGTAACAGTTTGTTGTAAGTAAGCACCAAATGCTCGATTCAAGTGTATGCAAAACATAACCACTACTATAAATCTCGTCTTCGGGAATTTTGCGAATGTCGCTTTTCAGAAGTCTTTCAAACAACTCAATTTCTTTGGGACTTATGGATAGGCTTGTTAAGTAGTTGGCAATTTCTGATTGCAGGTTTCTGTATATTTCAAACTTGTCTTTACCTTCTAAAATTTGTTTTGCAAATTCAAGGTAGTAGAAACAAGCAATTACTGAACGAATGTGCCCGTGAGTGATTGATGAAACTTGTTTTGTAATGTTGAATCGCTCGTTTATTGGTTTGTCAAGCAAATAGAAAAGTAATGGCAAAATTCTCATAAGAGAACCATTACCGTTTGAGTTTTCATCAAAACCACCCGCTGAATCAGGTTGTTCGCCTTTTGCAAGACGGGAAATGGCTTGTTGGGTTGCATTACCTATATCAAAAACTTTCCCTCGTGGTGTCCAGTAATTTTCGTAAGTCCAGTTCATAAAGTTTCGTGCAATTACATTTAGGTCAAAATCCTGTGTCAATGCTTCTGCAAGACAAAATGTAAGTGAACTATCGTCAGACCAGGTTCCTGCAGGCAGTCCATAAGTGCCATTACCAATCATATCGGTTACAGGATTTTTGCTGAGTGTTTGCCTGCTTTTGAACTCAACAGGAACACCCAATGCATCCCCGACTGCTACACCAAAAAGAACAGATTTTATTTTACCGGAATAATCAACTTCTTTATTTGTATAATGCATGTTTTATGTTGTATGTTTATTAAACTTTGGCTTATGGGTTATGTTTTGACGGGTAACGAGTAAAGGGTTAAAAAATCTTTGTCAATATCAGAATACTCTGAAAGTAAGTATTCAATGTTGTGTGATTTTTTTATATCAATTCCATTTACGATTAAAAATGCTATCAAGAATTATTCCACAGCTTGCTGGCAATGAAAACATGCTGAAGATGTTGCTATAATATCATATTCTGTTAGTCTTTCCACTACCAACAAATCTTCATTGGCTTTGAATAACCACTGTTTAATAAAATCTTTAGTAGCATCATTCATAGACTTATCCCTTCATGAAGAGCTTGTTTGACAATATGTCCCGGAATATCTTTTTTTAAATTTATCTCTTCTTCACTTTGAATTAAAATGTCAGCCGGAATTTTATATTTTGCTAATTCTTTTCTCATCAAAGATTTAAGAGCCCTCTTTTTTTGAATATCTAATGTATCTTTGGTAATAACCAGAAAATCATAATCACTATCACTTATATTGTCTTTTCTTGCCTGAGAGCCAAAAAGAAGTATCTTGCTACCGGGAATAAACTTGCCGGCAGTTTCTTTGATAATTGATAATGTATTTGAATTGTCATTCATTATTACTTATTCCATTATTGACTAAATCAAAAATACTTAAAATTTTGAATTTAACGGCTTTATTATTTTCACATTATAAAATTTTGGTGATTAATGTTGCGAAAAATTGACGTTTGCAAGTTACTGCTTACATCAAATTAATCTACTTCCTCTGAAGGATCATAGATTTTGAATTTAAAGCTAAAACTCGGATAAGGTTCAAGGAGCTCGACGAATTGTTCGATGGTAATATGTTTACCGTCAATTACAAAATACTCTTTAAAGTGGCTGTTTGATTGGTAATCGGCTTCTTCTATTCTACCCCTTAATGTTTCTTCTTTGTCAATAGAAAGTTTTCCATTTTCTTCTATCAGATGTCTTCGATTGATGTTTTTTTTGATCTTTGCCTTTAAAGTTAATTCAGCTTCTTCAATATCAGCCTCGAAATCTGACAAGACTTCAAAAATTTGGGGTTCTCGATCCGGAAATTTCTCTGTAACCTCTATTGCTTTTGACAAAAGCCCTGAAGGTACTTCGAAAGTGCTGATTCGAAACTGGAATTGATTTTTCCATTTGTCATTTATAAAAAAGTCATAACCCTCTTCATAAGGATTGTGGGTTATAATATTGTTTTCGTCTGAATCCATAATAAGGTATATTTAAAGTTTATGGTTTGATAACTGGTATCCCTCCGGCAAACTACATCTACCTCAAAAGTAAAAAATTATTTTTATTTACTGCAATAATTCGCTAAGGCGATTAGCTATATGGCTTGGAGGAGCAGATAGGGACCTCTAAACAAAAAACTGTTAGCTCAAAATTGTTTCCCATTTTTCGATATGAACAAGCATATATTTTTCCAATTCCCGCTTTCTCATATTTGTTTTTTGCTTGCAAAATTGCCGGATTTTTGAATCACCGGATTAAATATAAACTGTAAAATTATAGTAGGATTTAGTTATTAACCTGTAAACTTTTTTTAGGACGAGAAAGGTAAAAAAGATATTGGTGGCCGGCAAGGCCACAAGCAAGCCTATTTCAAAGAAATACAAAATCTTAAAAAATCAAGAGACGCGCCACAAGCGCGTCTGTACAAATCTCATGCACAATCAATGTGAGACGCGCCGAAAAGCGCGTCTTTACATAACGTTTGATGGAGAAATAACGAATGTGATCCTGAATAAGCTTATGAAGGATTTGATATAAATAAACCAAACGATTTTCAATCGCCTTTGCCGTATTTCCGGCCATTTTTTAATTCACGCCTTCGCGGCCGCCTGTTTGGGCGGCCGGTGCGCAGGTGCTAATAACCTTTGGTGATATAGTTTGACCGGTTTTAGCGTGGAGGGCTTGACCATGAATATCCGTGAGTGAAGCTCACGGATATTAAATGCAGCAGTACGACACGCTCCGGCAGAAGTCGGCTTTAAAACACCTCCAATGGAGGCATTTCATCAAAAGTTTTTCCAAACAACTCCCTGCCGTTCTTTTTCCTGTTTCTGCCGCCCCACTGTTTGAAGTAAAATGCAACCCCGTTTTTTTGGCATTGTTGCTGTATATCAACAACCCATTCGGCTTTCATCGGGCGGGCATTTTGACCGCTCTCACCGCCAACAATCACCCAGTCAATGCCTGCTAAATTAAGATTTGGTAATGGGCCTAAAAGAGGCTCCAATGACAAAAATTTTATTCTTGCATTAGTTTGCTTTAATAACTTGATTCTGTGCTCAACGTCGCTGTTTTCAACAGTAACACCCATCCAAATATTATGCGGCCAGTTTAACTTATTGTTTAATTCTAAAAGCCTCTCTGCGCGCTTGGTTAGGACCTGGAAGACGTGATGCGGATTATTGTTCATCACATTGAAAGCTTTTTGTATAAAATCCAGGGGTATTTTTTCATGAAACAGATCGCTCATCGAATTCACAAAAACTACTTTTGGCTTTTTCCACTTGTAGGGCAGTTTCAACACATCAGGATGCATGCGAACCTGAAAGCCGTCTTTATATTTTTCAACACCCATCGCATGCAGCCGCTTTGCCATAACCTCTGCATAGCAGTGCCTGCAACC
>PUKZ01000035.1 GCA_003550725.1 Bacteroidales bacterium
ATGCTAAATAACATCATCTATGAAATAAAAAAGCAATCTTAATGTTTTGAATTTAGTATTTGAAAAATTGGAATTTATTTACTCACATATTTATAATTTAATTGGTGTTCGTTGTCTCGCTTCACTCGGCAGTTATTTGTAATTTGAGTATTTTAAATTCATTATTAATTCATTTTAGAATTTTAGCCATACATACAATTACATTTATTAAATTTGCAACTTACCAAACATTAACCATAACAAATGGGCGAAGCTATAAAACATGAGTGCGGAGTTGTGTTGGTCCGCCTGTTAAAGCCACTTGAGTATTACCTTATTCATCACGGTTCGGTGATATATGGGCTTGACAAGATGTATCTTTTAATGGAAAAGCAGCATAACCGCGGGCAAGACGGTGCCGGCATAGGTTGTCTTAAGCTTGATGTAGATCCCGGCACCAGGTATATGACGCGCCTGAAAAGCCGTGCTCATAATCCCATAAAAGATATCTTTGATCATATATACGACAAGCTCGAAAAGGTTGGCGAAAAAAACCCTTCAAGGCTTAATGACGCAAGCTGGCTAAAAGCCAACCTCGATTTTGTAAGTGAGCTTTATATCGGCCATCTGCGCTACGGTACTTTCGGGCATAATACTATTAAAAACTGCCATCCTGTTACAAGGGAAAATAACTGGATGTCAAAAAATCTTATGATTGCCGGAAACTTTAACCTGACCAACGTTAATGAAATGTTTAAAAGTTTGCTGGATATTGGCCAGCATCCTAAAGAAACTACCGATACCATAACCATACTTGAGAAGTTTGGCCACTTTCTTGATGATGAGAACGAGGACCTGTACCGCAAATACAAGGATCAGGGTTACTCTAAGAAGGATATCAGTCCTTTGATAGCTCAAAACATTAATATAAATAATGTTTTGCGCAAGTCGAGCAAATATTGGGACGGCGGTTATGTTATAACGGGCATGATAGGCCATGGTGATTCTTTTATTATGCGTGATCCTTGTGGCATCAGGCCGGCATTTTATTACTGGGATGAAGAGGTAATTGTAGCTGCTTCCGAGCGGCCTACCATACAAACAGCTTTCAACATACCCATAAATAACATTAAAGAGCTGAAGCCCGGGCATGCCCTTATAATCAAAAAAGACGGCTCATGGAGTGAAGAGCCTTTCACATCGAGCCATGAGAAAAGGTCGTGTTCATTTGAACGGATATACTTTTCGCGCGGCACCGATGCCGACATATACCATGAGCGCAAAAACCTCGGGCGCCAACTTGTTGCTGAGGTGCTCAATACAATTAATTACGACCTCGAGAATACAATATTCTCCTACATACCTAATACGGCTATAGCTGCATTTAACGGCATGATAGAAGAGCTGAACAACTTTTGCACCAAAGTCAAAGCCGACAGGATAACAGAGCTGCAAAACAACTTTTCAACCGAAAAGCTGAATAATATCCTGACTCTTAAGCCACGAACGGAGCAAATAGCCGTAAAAGACGTAAAGCTACGGACTTTTATTACCGAAGACAATAAGCGCGACGACCTGGTAGCCCATGTTTATGACGTTACCTACGGTGTTGTGAGGAAAGATAAAGACACCCTGGTGGTTATTGACGACTCAATAGTAAGAGGCACTACTCTGAAACAGAGTATATTGAAAATGCTTGATCGCCTCGGCCCGAAAAAAATTGTGATAGTATCTTCGGCACCGCAGGTGAGATACCCCGACTGCTATGGTATAGATATGACCAAACTTAATGAATTTATCGCTTTCAAAGCTGCTATTGAGTTGCTGAAAGAACAAAAGCTAACAAATATTATCACTGAAGTGTATAATATGTGCAAAAAGCAGGAAGATCAACCAAAAGAAAAAGTGATAAACCACGTTAAACAAATATACAAGCCTTTTACCGCAAAACAGATAAGCAGTAAGATAGCTGAAATATTAAAGCCGAAAGAAATGCAAGCGCATCTCGAAATAGTTTACCAAACCATAGAAGACCTTCATACTTCATGTCCCGGCCATAAAGGCGATTGGTACTTTACGGGTAATTACCCCACGCCGGGTGGAAATAAAGTGGTAAACCGCTCTTTTATCAACTTTATCGAAGGTAAAAACCAAAGGTCGTATTAGGCTGTTTGCAAATCAGATGCATTTGCACGATTTTTCGCTTTCATTAATAAGATTACCATGAATACCTATATCGAAAAGCTTATTCAACAGGGGGAAAGCACGCACCTTGATTTTAAATTCCAGGTCAACGACTTTAAAAAGATCGCCAAAACACTCGTTGCCTTCGCAAATACCGAAGGCGGCAAATTACTGATAGGAGTCAGAGACAATGGCGATGTAGCCGGCGTACACACCGATGAAGAGTATTATATGATCGAAACCGCAGCATATAAGTACTGCAAACCCGAAATAGATTTTGCCTACCGTACATGGAACATCGAAGGAAAAAAGATACTGGAGATTGATGTGCCGGCATCATCAGCCAAACCCGTTTATGCACTCAACAGCGACGGCAAATGGATGGTTTATGTGCGAGTCAAAGACCAAAACATACTGGCCTCAACAATAATGATAAAATACTGGAAAAAAGAATCTTCACAAAAAGGAGTATTTATCAAGTTTAGCGATACGGAAAAATTACTTCTCGAATTTTTGAAAAACAACCCTTTTATTACGGTAAAAAAGTTTTGCAAGATAGCAGGCATCTCAAAATACAAAGCCGAAAACATTATTGTTAACCTGCTGATATCTGATGTGCTCGAAATAATGATGGATGAGAAAAAGATATGGTTTCGCCTAAAAGAGCCGGGCAACTATGTTGATGAATAAAAAAAGGGGCTTTTTAAAAAGCCCCCTTGCGGCAAAAGTAAGTGGAGAATATCGGGCTCGAACCGATGACCTTTTGGCTGCCAGCCAAACGCTCTAGCCAACTGAGCTAATTCCCCGTTTTGCCTTGCAAAATTAATATATAATACAATAATTAACAAAATTTTTTATTCCTTTACACAGCGCACTGATAATCCTGCTTCTTTATAGACATCTCCGCCCATTGATACCTCACCGCTATTGTGTTCAAGGTACCAGCGCACGGCTTTTGCCGGGTCTGTATCTGTTGAGTTCCAGAAGCGCCCATGTATCCCGACATTTTCTCCGAAACCGCCGTGAGAATGGCGTGAACCGGCCGGTAGAGCAGAAAACCCTACCTCATCAGTGCCGTAATACGTATCATGATAATCCCACCTTGGGTGCTGATCGGTATCACATTCGCCCCCGAGCGGTGAACCCTGCTGGCGGCAGGATTTAAGGCTGTTACCAATGTTATGATATTCTATGTTATCATAACTGTCTATAAGATAATTTATAAGATCTTCAAAATCAAAAGCTGTAGGCACATGCCAGCCCTCAGGGCACAAGCCTCTTTCATCATCAACAGCATACCAGTTGTATAACTTTCCGTAAGCATCAACCATTTCCTCATCCGAATCAATACCCTCAACATCATCATGAGGATGAACAGAAAAACCGCCTTCAACTGTTTCCGACCATTCCTCATCGGATAAACCGGAAGGTATCTCTGTACCATCAGCATAAGTGGTTGTTCTGAGATTCTCAGCCATCCATTACCTGCCGCCAATGTAAACAGTTTGGTACTCATTGCCGTCAATATCAGTCACGGTACCATAAGTGCCGTCTTCATGCCGAAAATTAGCTGTCAACTCAACATCTTCGGAAGGCATCATATATACAAAATCACTTTCAGTACTCAATACATCACCTTCCGCATCAGTCCAGCTTATAAATTCATACCCCTCATTAGCAACAGCAGCCAATAACACCTCCTCGCCTTCTTCATAATCACCCTGGCCTTCAGCATCACCCCCATCAGGAGGACTCACAGAAACAGTTAAAGTGTATAATGCAGGCTCATCCTCACAACCGGTAGTTAAAAATAAAAAGAATCCAAATACAATTAAAGGTAAAATCAAAAAAGATCTCTTTTGTAACATAATATTCGTTTTTTTGGTTTATAAATAAACAAAATCCATTTTTACGCTTCAAAATTCGCTTAATAATGGTGCTGTTATAAAGCACTTTTTTTACTTTATCAATACGATAAATTGCAAATTGGCAAAAATTGCCTGTTTGACAATAGAAAAATTTATCAAAAATTTTTAACATCCTTGCATTTATTAAACCGGCATTCAACCACAGTGTGGTATTTGCCAGGCAGCACATTTCTGTCAAATGTTTATTAATAAAATAACCTGCCGGTTCAAAATTTAAAAATATTTGGCAAATCGCCTGCCGATTACGAACTTAGCGGAAGATTCTTTTATAATTTCTTTAAAATTAAAACACCATGTTACGATTATTTACGGCAATAAAGATATTTCCCGGCACAAAGCTTAAAGAGGCTTTGGATGATTTCCGTTCGGAGCTTGAATACGAAAACATCAAATGGGTGCATCCGTCTAATATTCATATTACCTTAAAATTTTTCGGCGACACTTCGCAAAAAGATGTTCCTCTGATAATCGAAAATCTTACCCGGGCTTCCGGCAGATCAAAAGCATTTCAACTTTCTGTAAAGGGTTGCGGCACTTTTGGCAGTGCCAGGTTTCCGAGAGTTATCTGGTTAGGGTTGGTACATAATGCTGAGATCATAAACCTTTATAACAATATCAACAAAAATCTTTCGGACGTGGGCTATGAGCCCGACAAGCGGGGCTTCTCCCCTCACCTTACCATAGGCAGGGTAAAACATATTAAAGACCTTTACACTCTTGATGCTTTAATAAGCAAATATAGTGATGAAGTTTTTATGACCTGTGATGTTAAAGAATTTCATCTTTTTCAATCAATATTGCATAGAGATGGCCCTCAATACCATATTTTGAATACTTTCAACCTGCAGGATGCATAGCGCAGCCGGCCATACCTGCAATAATTTCTTAATTGCACAGTCGATAAATTTTTTTGATATTTGTTATAGGTTAAAACAAAATTATAATATGGTTTACCACACATGGTAATCTATAAGGTAATAAGCGGCTAAATGTTAATTGGCCGGTATTCAGAGTTTAATAGAGGGTCAGTAAATTAAAATTATTATTAAACAAAAATCTCATATCTATGGTACCTGATAACATAAAGCATCTTTTTAATAAAGTCATGGATTCTCGCGGAGAAGGTAACTACACTATAGAAAAGTTATCGTTAGTAGGTGGTGGTGACATAAACAACAGTGTTAAAATAGAGACCAGCAAGGGTTATTTTTTTCTGAAATACAACAGGGCAAAAGAATATCCGCAGATGTTTGATAAAGAAGCCCGGGGTTTGCGTCTTTTAAATGAAACCGGTGAGATAAAAGTTCCGGAAGTTATTGGTAATGCTGAAGACACGACGTATTCGGTTTTAATACTTGAATATATAAACAGTTCGCGGCGGGTGGCAGATTTTTTTGAAAATTTCGGCAGGTCGCTGGCACGTATGCACAATCATTATGGTGAGTTTTTTGGTTTAGACCATGATAATTACATCGGTAATCTTCCACAAAGCAATAAGCAGCATAGCGACTGGACCGCTTTTTTTATTTCGGAGCGTTTGGAAAAGCAAATTACCCTGGCATTTAACAATAATCTTATTGACAAGTCAACCATCAAAAAGTTTCAATCTTTGTATAATCATCTTGAAGATTTTTTTCCTAAAGAAAAGCCCTCATTGCTTCATGGTGATTTGTGGGGTGGTAATTATATGGTTTCTGAGGAGGGGTCTGCATGCATTATTGATCCTGCGGTATATTATGGCCACAGGTTGATGGATTTGGGTATGTCGCGTTTGTTTGGCGGTTTTGATCCCGCTTTTTACGTAGCTTATCATGAAAAGCACCCTCTTGAGGATAACTGGCGTGAGGCTGTTGAAATATGCAATTTATATCCTCTTATGGTTCATGTAAATTTATTTGGCGGGGGGTATCTGCATTCTGTAAAATCGATATTATCGCAATTTTAGGATTTGTGTTTTTTCCATGTTGTGGCAAAGGAGTTGGGTTTAAGGTTGGGTGCCGAGCGCCTTTTGCCCCAGATTTTGCCTACAGCTTTTTTGAAAAGGAAGTTTTTTATGGCATAAGGCGGCTTATCGACAAGTGAGCGGTTGAGCATGGCTTTTTTCCATAAAAACATTGATGTTTTTTCAATCTTTGGATAATATCCATGTTTTACGGCGTAGTTTCTGTTATGCAATATCAGCTTGTGGAGGTTTATTTTCAGTGGGCATACTTCGCTACACTTACCGCAAAGTGATGATGCATAGCTTAGATGCTTGTAGTGGTCAAAATTTTTCAAATGGGGGGTAATTACAGCGCCTATAGGCCCTGAATATACTGCTCCATAGGAGTGCCCGCCGATATTCCTGTAAACCGGGCAGGCATTAAGGCAAGCTCCGCACCTTATACATGATAAAGCTCTTCTTTGCGGCACAACACCTAACAAATCGGTTCGTCCATTGTCAAGCAGGATCACATATATCTGCGCCCGGCCAGAATTGCCGGATGACCGCCCCGGGCCGCTAACTATCGAATTATAGGCTGTCAGGCTTTGGCCGGTGCCATGAGTGGATAAAAGAGGTAAAAATAAGCCTAAATCGTCAAGCGAAGGCAAGATCTTTTCTATACCCGCTATTACAATGTGAATCGGCGGCCAAGACATAGACATAACACCGTTACCCTCATTCTCGGTTAATACAACAGATCCGGTTTCGGCAATTAAAAAGTTAGCACCGGTAATACCGGCCCCTGCATTGATAAATTTCTGCCTTAACACATCCCTTGTAAAAGAAGTAATTTCAGCAGGATTGCTGTCAGATGAAAGGCCGAATTTTTTATGATATATACCGGCAATATCCTCAGCCGAACGATGCATAACGGGGGTTACAATATGATAAGGCTTATCGCCCGAAATCTGCACTATGTATTCGCCCAAATCAGTCTCAATGGCTTCAACACCATTAGCCTCCAGGTATGGAACCAGCTCTAACTCCTCAGTAGTCATCGACTTCGACTTAACTACCATTCCAACATTGTTCTCTTTGAGGATCTTAATAATGCTTTCCAGGGCATCACCGGCATCATGAGCCCAAATGACCGAACCACCGTTTTCACTAAAACGCTTTTCAAAATTCTGTAAATAATTATCCAGGTTTTCCAAAACCTTATGCTTTACCAAAGCAGCTGCCTCAGAAGCTTTTTCCAAATCCCTGAACTTTTGCAAACCCTTGGTCACAGCAATATTATACCGCGAAATATTATAGTTAATAATAGCACGGTGGTTATTATCAAAAGCTTTGTTATTACTGTCGGACAAAAACCTGCTTGCAAAAGTTTCCATATATCCGGCTGATAATTTTTACTGTTATTACAAACATATTTTATCTACCCTGTTTTTGTGACGCCCCCCCTCAAAAGCTGTATTGAGAAATATTTCGGTCATCTCAAGTGCCTCTTCATCACTTACAAAACGGGCCGGCAATGCCAAAACGTTGGCATCATTGTGTAATCGTGCCAGCTCAGCGATCTTTGCTCTCCAGCATACAGCCGAACGAACAGATGAATACTTGTTGACAGTCATGTTTACACCATTACCACTACCACATATAACAATAGCCCTTCTGAAAACACCATCCTCAATGCCCCTTCCAACCGGATGCGCATAATCAGGGTAATCAACAGAATCTTCTGAATAAGTACCAAAATCTATAATATCATATAATTCATCCTTAACCAACCTATCCTTGATAAGTTCCTTCAATTTGTAACCTGCATGATCAGACCCTATGCCAATCTTTTCCTTTAATTTTGCCATTGTTAATATCTTTATTTTATAATTGATGATATGCAAAAATATAAATAAATCATATCTTTTTAATAATAAATAAATTAAGATACAATAATTGTAATTAATTTTATATTTATATATTTATTTAAAAATTGATTCTTAATTACTAAAATTTTTTAACAATACTGCTGTTAATAACATCAGACTTTATGGGTATAATTTTTAATAAAAAAATTTGCTTATTATATTTCGTGTATCGTATAAATTTTTTTATCAATTTTGCAAATTTAAAAAATAAAACTTTTAAAATTGTATCAACAACTAATTAACAATAAAACATAAAAAAAGTATTGTTCATAACATGTTTTTTATCATTGGTAAAAGAAATTAACAACTGTTCATAAAAAAACAAATTTTTTGATACAGAACATTTTAAAATAATTTTCTTTGTTAGTTCATTGTTAACTTCTTTTCATAAATGAAAAAAGCAAGGGTTTTGTAAAAAAATTATCAACTTTATCAACATCTACATAAACAACAATTATTTTAAAATAAATTTTTTAATAATGTATAATGCTAATTAAAAATCGTATCATAAAACAAATAGAAAAATTAAAGGTAGAAAAAAACGCAATTATTCTTGCGCATTTTTATCAAAAAAAGGAAATACAGGAAATAGCTGATTTTATTGGAGATAGTCTTGCTTTGGCTAGGATTTCTTCTGATAATAAAGCTGATATGATTGTATTTTGTGGTGTTCACTTTATGGCTGAGACTGCAAAGATTTTATCGCCTCAGAAAACCGTTCTTTTGCCTGATCCTGAAGCCGGTTGCTCATTAGCTGATTCCTGCCCTGCCGATGAGTTTAAGAAGTTCTTAAAAGATTATCCTCAACATAAGGTTGTCAGTTATATTAATTGTTCAGCCGAGATCAAGGCATTATCTGATATTATATGCACTTCAAGTAATGCTGTAGACATAGTAAATAGTTTTCCAAAGGATGAGAAGATCGTTTTTACACCGGATAAAAATTTAGGTGCATATGTTAACAATATTACAGGCAGGAATATGGTATTATGGGAAGGAACCTGTTCGGTGCATGATTTATTGAGTATCGAAAGAGTTTTTGAGTTAAAACGGCAATATCCCGAAGCTCTTGTAATCGCTCATCCGGAGTGTAAAGGGCAGTTGCTCGAAGTTGCCGACTTTGTCGGATCAACATCAGCGATGCTGAATTATACCCGTGAGTCAAAAGCTGATGTTTTTATTGTTGCTACAGAAACTGGTATTATTCATCAGATGAAAAAATATTCTCCCGGTAAAAAGTTTGTTATTGTACCTTCTGAGGAGAGCTGTATGTGTAATGATTGTTACTATATGAAAGTTATAACTCTTCCCAAAGTGTTAAAAAGCCTCGAAAAAGAGAGGTATTCAATTAACTTAAGCAGGCAAATTATTACAGATGCATATGCACCTATACATAAAATGCTGGAAATGAGTTGATTATTTAAAAAGTTATAATATAAAGAATAATATAACGTTAATGTATCAACTTAATTTTTTTATGTCAGAATTTTTTTATAATATTGTTAAAAATTATATAAAAACGTGATAATAAAAAATTTAAAAGAATTTGGAAGATTATAAAATAAACCTATTTACGCTTTAGAAAACTATCGAATAGAATAAATAAATTAATGTGCAAAATTATTAAATTATCAAATTATGGATAAAGGTAAGATTTTAGTCGTAGAGGATGAAAGCATTGTAGCAAAAGACATTACCAAGTCTTTAAAAAAGATGGGGTATACTGTTACAGCTACCGTAAATAGCGGGCCAAAAGCTATTGACGAAATAGAAAATCTGAAACCCGATCTTGTTTTAATGGATATTATGTTAAAGGGTAAGGTAACCGGTATAGAAGTTGCTGAAGAAATAAAGAACCGTTTCAGGATACCAGTTATTTTCCTTACTGCATATGCTGATGACAAGACCCTTTCCAAGGCTAAAATAACTGAGCCATATGGATATATTATTAAACCGTTTAAGGAAAAAGAGTTAAACACTACCATTGAAACCACTCTTTACAAGCACCAAAAAGATGAAGAAGTCAGGAAGGAACGTGATATGTATAGTTCGGTTATTGAAAATAAGGAGACAAAGGATTCTATATTTGTCCGTGCCGACTATCGTTTAAACAAAATTGACTTCGATGATATTTTTTATGTTGAGGCACTTAAGGACTATGTCGTAATTAACACTTCAGATAATAGTTATACTACTCATTCTACCATGAAAGAAATGGTACGGATATTGCCCAAGAAGGATTTTGTCCGTATACACCGTTCGTTTATAGTTAACATAAATAAAATATATTCAATTAAGTATCCTGATTTGGTGTTGGAGGAAAAGATGAAAGTTTTACCTATAGGCGGTTTATACAGAAAAGAATTATACAGCCGGTTAAACCTGGTGTAATTGTTTGTTTTTAATTTTTATTGTTTAAAAAAGTGTTTAAGTTGTTTTACTTAAGCACTTTTTTTTACCTGACAAATTATTCAAGAGCCAGGTCAACCTGCTTTTTTACTATATTCACATTTTCTATTGATACTTTTATTTTATCACCTAATCTGAATATTTTATTTTTATTATATCCTATAACCCGGAAATTATCTTCATCGAGGTAATAATAGTCATCATTTAGTGTGCGTATTGGTATCATTCCTTCGCATTTGTTTTCATCTATTTCAACAAAGATTCCCCATTTACTCACGCCAGATATGGTTCCATCGAATACCTCTCCGAGTTTGTCACTTAGAAATTCTACCTGTTTGTATTTGATAGATTCCCATTCGGCTTCTTGTGCTACTCTTTCCTGCTCAGATGAATGCTTGCATTTGGATTCAATTTCGTTTTGATTGAACTTCTTTGAAGGATCAGTTAAATATGAATACAGCAGGCGATGAACCATTAGGTCAGGGTACCGCCTTATCGGAGAAGTGAAATGTGTATAATGATCAAAAGCCAAACCATAATGGCCTATATTAATGGTTGAATATTCTGCTTTTGCCATCGTTCTGATAGTTAAGGTTTCTACCAGGTTTTGTTCCCCTTTTCCCTCTACATCCTGTAATAATTTATTTATAGAATCAGAAATACTTTTCCTCTTATCGGTTTTGATTTTATAACCCATTTTTGCTACATATTCGGCAAATGCGTTTAATTTTTCAGGATTTGGTGTGTCGTGTATGCGATAAACAAACAATTTGGGCTTAACATCCTTTTTCGTTTTACCTATTTTCTCAGCAACAGCCTTGTTAGCTAAAAGCATAAATTCTTCAATGAGTTTATGTGCATCTTTTTGTTGCCTGAAATAGACCGATAAGGGTTTACTTTTATCATCAAGCTTAAATTTCACTTCGGTCCTGTCAAACAGTATTGAACCCTTATTGATTCTTTTTTCCCGCAGATTTTTTGCGATACCGTTAAGTATGCTTAACTTCCTGTAAAATTCGCCGTTTTGGTTGTCAAGTATGTCCTGTACCTCATTGTAGGAAAATCTTCTGTCAGATTTTATTATTGTTTTTGTAAATCTTTTTTTCGTTACTTTACCTGATTGTGTGATATTAAAGATTACTGAAAAACTTAGCCGTTCGGTATTGGGTTTTAATGAACAGACCTCATTTGACAGGTGTTCAGGGAGCATTGGTATAACCCGGTCTACCAGGTAAATTGATGTGGCACGTTTGTATGCTTCTTTTTCTGTTTCTGAGTTTTCTTTTACATAGTGTGATACATCAGCTATATGCACGCCTACTTCAAAACTGTCTTCAGTGAGTTTTTTGAAAGATAATGCATCATCGTAGTCTTTTGCATCGGCAGGATCAATTGTGAAAGTCGTGACTTTTCTGAAATCCTCCCTCTGTGAATAATCTTCCGGCGATATTTTATCTGATAATTTGTTTGCTTCCTTAATAACAGATTCAGGAAATTCTACAGCTATATCATTGCCGGATATAATTGAAGCAATTTCAACTTCATGATCGCCGGGTTCACCCAGTATTGAAATGACCTTGCCAAATGGATTTTTTGCATGATCAGGCCAGTCTGTGATCTCTACTATTACCTTTTGGCCGTTTTTGGCATTATTTATATTTTCCTTTGGAATGTAAATATCTACCGGCATTGATTTGTTATCGGCTATGAAGAATGCGAAATCTTTCGACATCTCAATGATGCCGGTAAACTTTGTTTTCTTCCTTTCAATGATCTCAATTATTTCACCCTCTGTTTTTTGATTTTTTCGTTTGGGAAAGAGAAAAACTTTTACCCTGTCGCCATCCAAAGCCTTGTTTGTGTTGTTGGGCGATATTTTTATATCTTCAGGCGTTTCATCCGATAAAATATAGGCTTTACCCGTTTGTTTCATTTCTACAACACCTGTAATAACCGGCCCCGAATGTTTATATTGCTCATGATACACCGGATGTAACTTGTATTTACCCGGAGTTATCTCATAGAGCTTATTTTGTTTTGAAAGGGAACTTAAAATTGAAGGAATAAACTTTTTTTGTTTCCCGCCAAAGTCACCTAAAGCTTTTGATAACTGCTTGTGGTTGAAACCTTTTGTTGGCTTTTTTAGAAAATGATTTAATATCTCGTCGCTGAGTATTTTTTTTATCTTGTCCTTTTTCTCCTTTTTCTTTGCCATATATAAAAGTTTAAGTTGTTGAATTGTATTATAAAATAATTTGTATGCCTGTAATGTTTATTTAAACGAAACACCTGCTGAGTATTGTAAAACTTATGATCTGAGGAAGCTGAATTTTAAAAATACACATATTTTGGTTAAGCGCATATAGTATTTAAATCAGGTATCTTAATCAGCGCTTAGACCGATTTGTTTATTTTAATAATTTTTAAGTTTCCTCTTATACAAATTTAATTATTATTTACTGGAAAATCGTAACTTAGTAAAATAATAAAAATTGTATTTTTTGGTTTGACAGACCGGGGATATTTTATAAATTTACGTGCAAATACTAATCATCATGACTTCAAGCTTTGAAATATTATTAGCTAAGCTGGAAAAATTTATAAAACGGTATTATAAGGATTTAATAATACGGGGAGTACTTTACTTCGTTGCTACTGTGAGTATCGTTTTTTTGACATATATTCTATTAGAGTACTACGGATACTTTTCAAGTTTACTTAGAGGCATTTTGTTTTACAGCTTTATTGGAGTTACAGTTTACTTGTTCGTCAGGTTTATTGTGATTCCTTCACTGAAATTATTTAAGATTGGTAAGGTTTTAGACGAAGAAGAGGCTGCAAAGATTGTAGGGAAACATTTTAAGGGTCTTGTCGATGATAAGATCGTAAATATTATTCAGTTACATAGATTCATTAATGAGAAAGACAGCAATGTAGATCTGTTGATCGCCGGAATTAATCAGAAATCCGAGCAGCTTATTAATGTCAGGTTCGAAAAGGTTGTAAATTACGGCAAAAACCTCAAATATTTTTACTGGGCTTTAGGCCCTGCAGCAGTCGTTGTTGCTCTTATTATTTTTTCACCTTTTGTTATCGTTGATTCAGCCAGCCGTATTATAAAATATGATACTCATTATGAAAGGCCGGTACCTTTTGAGGTTATTTTGGAGAATGATACATTGAAAGCTTTTTATAATGAAGATTTTAATTTTAAGTTTTCTGTAAAAGGATCTGTATTGCCTGATGAAGCAAGTGTTAAATATGATGATGTTGAGTATTTAGCAGATCAGACATCAAAGACTTATTTTAAATATACATTTAATAATGTTCAGCGGCCTAAAGAATTTTTTGTTCATGCTGCAGGTCATCGTTTTGGCCCCTACGAATTAGAAGTTGTACCTAAACCTCTTATCAACAATTTCGTTTTCAAAGTTAATAGTCCGGATTATACCAACAAAGAAGATCAGGTATACAGGAATTATGGCGATATACGTGTCGCCGAAGGGTCTGAGGTTAATATGAGATTCAACACCCGTTATACTGATGAAATGAAACTTAAAATTGACGACGAAACCGTAAATCTCGAGCAGGTTGAAAAAGGGGTTTATCAGTATAAGATCGATGCGTTTGAAAGTTTCAATTGCAAAGTTTTTACAAGTAATGAACATACCGATCATGGTGATTCATTAAGTTATAAAATCGATATAATACCCGATCAATATCCCGAAATAATTGTCAATCAACATGAAGACAGCGTTTTGTTGGCACACAGGTTTTTTACAGGTAATATCAGGGATGATTATGGTTTTGACAGGTTAAAGTTTAAATATCGAATATCTTCAGGCTTTGATATTGACGACGAAACTGATTATAAGAATAAACCCATTGATATTGATAATGAGTCGACCAATCAGATTTTTACTTATCATTTTAATTTGAATAAGATTGGTATTGAACCCGGCGAGCATTTGGAATATCATTTCGCCGTATGGGATAATGATAGAATTAACGGACCCAAAAAGGCGCGCAGTCAGAATTTTTCATACAGGGTCCCCGATCATGATGAAATAGCTGAATCTTCCCGAAAAACTTTTGAAGAGATCAGTGAGGAGATGAGTACCAGCATTTTAGAAGTTTCTGAAGGCCGCGACGAAATCGATAAATTGCGCCGTCAGCTTTTAGAGAAAGATAACATTGGATGGGAGGAAAAAGAATCATTTGAGGATATCTTAGATAAACATGAAATAGTAAAAGACCGTTTCGAAGAGTTATCAAGGAAAAAGCGTGAGAGTGAAGAGAGATATGAACAGTTTAAGGAGCAGGACAAAAGGATTAAGAAGAAACAGGAGGAGCTGCAAAAAATTTTTGATGAGGTTGCCTCTGACGAAATGCATGAATTAATGAATCGAATTAGGGAGGAACTCGAAAAGTTGGGTCGTGATGAGATGTATAAGTCTCTCGAAGATTTGGATTTTGAGTTGAGCCAATTTGAAATGCAGATAAATCGTGCCCTTGAGTTGTATAAAATGCTTCAATTCGAAACTATGTTGAATGAAACACTTGAGAGTTTGGAGAGGTTGAGTGATGACCAGAAAGGTTTAATGGATGATATGAGCCTGCAGGATCCCGATGCTGAGGATAATTTTGAACGACAGGAAGACATAAAAGATCGCTTCGATAATTTATCTGAACAACTTGAAGATTTAAATTTAAAGACCCAGGAACTTCAGCGGCCACAAAATATGCCCGATACCCGTGATGTCCAACATAATATAGACTATGACCTTCAAAAAGCTCTTGAGCAGATGATGCAGCAAAACATGGATGGTACAATGAATCATCAACAGGAATCATTACGTGGGATGGATCAGTTATCGGATATGCTCACCGGTTTCCAGCAGTCATTATTTAGTGACGACTTGGCTGAAGACGCCCGTGTCATCAGGCAAATTTTACAGAATTTATTACGGACTTCGTTCAACCAGGAAGATTTGATGGCTGAAGTAGGTAGTATTAACATTAATGATCCCCGTTATTTGCAGCTTATACGTGATCAACGAAGAATTTCCGATGATATGCGTGTTGTTGAAGATTCACTGATAGCTTTAAGCAAGCGGCAGGCTTCTGTTCAGTCATATATCAACAGGGAAGTTGCACAGGTGAATATGAACGTTGAAAAGGCCATAAATGATCTTATTGAAAGACGGCGGCACAATGCACGGAGCAGGCAACAGTACGTTATGATGCATGTGAATAATTTAGCCCTGATGTTGAATGAAAGCTTGCAGGATATTCAAATGCAGATGGGCATGCAGGAAGGTTTCGGTGATCCCCAGGCCGGTGGCCAGGGTGTTCCCTCATTCCAGGATATTATTGATATGCAGGAGGCGGCTAATCAGATGTTGGAACAAATGCGCGAAGGCCATCAACCTATGGAAGGTGAAACCGGTGAAGAAATGTCACTAAGTGAACAACTTTCACGAATGAGCGCACAACAGGAAGCTATCCGTAATGAGTTGCGAAAACTTACAGAAGAACTTAAAAAAGACCACCAGGTCGGAACCGGAGAACTTGAAGAATTGCAACAAAAAATGGAACAAACCGAGAAAGATATCGTAACAGATAATATTTCCGAACGGACTACAATTCGGCAAGACCGAATTCTTTCACGGTTGCTTGAACATCGCGATGCGTTAATTGAACGTGACTATGAAGAAGATCGTGTCGGAGAGGTACCGGAATTTTATGAATTAAGTAACCCTGAAGAAATTTTTGAGTATAATAAGTTAAGAGATCAGGAAGTTGAAATGCTGAAAAGGAAAGAAATTAAATTAAATCGTTTTTACAAAGAATTAGTAGATAAATATTTTATTAAGTTTAGATAAAAAAAAATATGGTAGAGAAAAAAAAGGAGATTTCAATCTGTGCAGGAAAAGGCGAAATTTACAAAATTGAAACCTTTGTTGAAGAAATATGTGATCAGTATAACATTTTTAATCACTATTTCGCAAATATTATTACTTCCTTAGTAGAATCTGTTGAAATCGTCAATGATTTTGTTTCTAAGACGGGGGAGGATGTTGGTCATATAAATATTTATTTCAGCTCTGGCCGGAATGGTTTGACTTTTACGGTTAAGACAGGCGTGGGAATTTTTGCACGGAAGTTTTTGGATGAGGAGGTTAATGATAGTGATAATGATATTCAAAAACATTATTTGATAATTAAATATCTTGGAGATGAGATAAATATATCAGATGACGGTAAATCGTGTTCAATTGTTTTTTATATTTCCAGTATAAATTATGATAAAACCATAGAGCGTGAAAGGCTTTTGCAGGAGTATTTTAATAAGATATATATTACCAAAAAGGTTGAATAACTTGAACGCGGATTGTATTAATTTTTATTTCGAGGATATAAAAAAATTTTTTATAAAAGAAGTTTTATACCGGGAGTGGATTTTTGAGATCATCGGATCTGAAGGATTCTCTCCCGGTTTTTTAAATTTTATTTTTACCTCTGATGAGTATTTGTTAAAGATTAATAAAAATTATTTAGGGCACGATTATTATACAGATGTTATAGCATTTGATTATACAAAACAAAATGATCAAGAATTAAGCGGTGATGTATTTATCAGCATTGAAAGAGTGCGGGAGAATAGTGAAATTTATCGTCAAAATTTCGATTTCGAACTGCGCAGGGTGATCGCTCACGGAGTATTACATCTTTTAGGATATGGCGATTCAACCGTTGAAGAGAAGAAAATTATGAAGGAGAAGGAGAATATGTATCTTGACAAATTTTAGAACATTTTTATTGATTACAATTTTGTAGTTTGACTCAAACCGTTTTTTATTTCCTTTTTTTTCAGATAATTTAATTTCATGTTAATTTTGTAGATTAAATCAAATTTAAGTATTTAACAGCGTGAAGTATGTATAATATTTTGATGAAATAACTTCTTAAATTGGATCTGCGAAAATTTGAAGTAAATAATTTATTAACGGCTTTTTTTTGTGTTTGTATTTTATCTGAATTTAACAATACAGGTTAAATTTATATAGTTTTATAAAATGTTTCACGTGAAACATTCAACTTTTTTGTAGTTATTATGTTTGGGAAATATGATATAATTGTTATAGGCGGAGGCCATGCCGGTTGTGAGGCTGCTGTTGCCGGGGCAAAACTTGGTGCTAAAGTATTATTGATAACTATGAACCTTGGCACCATTGGTTATATGTCGTGTAATCCTGCCATGGGCGGTATTGCCAAAGGGCAAATTTTACGTGAAGTCGATGCCTTAGGTGGTATGTCCGGCATTGTTTCGGATATGACTACTATTCAATTCAGGATGCTCAACAGGAGTAAGGGCCCTGCTATGTGGAGTCCGCGTGCACAAATCGACCGTGTTGCTTTTTCCATAAAGTGGCGCGAAGTTATTGAATCTTTCGAAAATATTCATTTATGGCAGGATAATGTTATTGGAATCAATACAAAAAATGGCCGTTTTCTTTCTGTCATGACTTATTTAGGTATTGAAATATTTGCTGCCTCATGTATAATAACCAGCGGCACCTTTTTAAACGGAAGGATGTTTATCGGTAAAAAAAGTTTCAGGGGAGGAAGGCTGGGCGAATCATCATCTGAAGGAATTACTTCATCTTTAAATAAACTCGGAATAGAATCAGGTAAGCTTAAAACCGGTACAAGTGTGCGGTTGGATGGCAGGAGTATTGATTTCTCCGATCTTATTGAACAAAAAGGGGATGAGAATTGTGGCAGATTCTCATTTACCGATACACCCAGGCCAGAAAGACAAAAAAGTTGTTATTTGACATATACTAACCCTAAAGTGCATGATATTCTCAGAAAGGGCTTTGATGATTCACCTTTGTTCCAGGGCCGTATCGAAGGATCTGGGCCAAGATATTGTCCGGCTATCGAAGATAAGCTGGTCAGGTTTCAGGAAAAAGACAGGCATCAGCTTTTTTTAGAACCCGAAGGATGGAATACCCATGAATACTATATTAACGGGTTTTCATCAAGCCTGCCCGAAGATATACAGTTTGAGGCTTTAAAATATATTGTCGGACTGAAAAATGCACGAATATTAAAACCCGGGTATGGTATTGAATATGATTATTTTCCGCCTACCCAAATTGATTCAACTTTAGAATCAAAGATCGTGGGCGGCTTATATTTTGCCGGACAGGTTAATGGTACTACAGGTTATGAAGAGGCTGCATGCCAGGGATTGATGGCCGGCATCAATGCCACCCTTGCAATAAAAGGCCGGGATCCTTTTGTTTTAAGCAGGTCAGAAGCTTATATCGGTGTGCTTATTGATGACCTTGTAACAAAAGGAACCAGCGAGCCTTATAGAATGTTTACCAGCAGGGCCGAATACCGGACACTGCTTAGACAAAATAATGCTGATATACGCCTTACTCCTAAAGCATATGAAATGGGTTTATGCGACGAAGAAAGGATCGCCATCGTTAATACGAAATCAAATGCCATAGAGAGCATTATTGATTTTTTGAATAATCATAAAATTGAACCCGGTGAGATTAACAGCAAACTGGAAAATGTAGGTACCTCTCCATTGAAATTTAAAACCGAGCTTAGCCAGTTGCTTAAAAGGCCACAAATCAATATTTTTTATTTAATTGATTCGGTAAGTCAATTTTCTGAATTTATTGATGATTTGAAATTAGGGTTTTTTAAAACCGAAACTTTGGAAGAAGTTGAAATTTTAATTAAGTATAAAGACTATATCAATAAAGAAAATGAAATTGCCGAAAAAATCCAAAAACTTGATAATTTACCGTTAAAGCCCGATATTGATTATATGAAATTAAGCGGGTTGTCTTTGGAAGCCCGGCAAAAATTGCAGGAAATTAAACCCGGGAATATTGGAATGGCCAGCCGTATTAGTGGAATATCACCTGCTGATATATCGGTTTTATTGATTATGCTTAAAAGATAAGTTTTTTGAAGGTATATGTAACCTGGAGTTGCAATTTTAGTTTGAAAAATAAAACTATAAATTAAGGCTCTGGACTATGAAATAATTTTTTAATATTTGTTATTGTTGTTTGAGTTGTTAGGGTTGTTAGGGTTGTTAATGTTGTTAGGGTTGTTGTTGTTATTGTTGAAACGGGAAATAAACTTAATTTACTATATTTTACCGGGCTTATAAGACAAAATTAATGTTTTTTCTAGTTTTAAACCTAAATACAATATATTAACTTGCAGGTTTCTAAATAAAATTAATTTCTCCACCGGGCATGCATTGAGCCGGTCCGCGAAACACAAAAACACATAATTTGAAGAGTGACGTTCAAAAATTTATATTTTCGTGTTATTTCATTTCGCTCAATACAAGCTTAGAGTTCCTGCCCGGTTGGATAAATTGTTTGCTGACCGGATTGATAAAGAGAACAAATTTTCAACAGTGTTAAACGCTTAAAGGCATTATTAATTCAGGTTTAAATCAACAAACTGTAAATTCTTTTGCAATGGTTTGTATTAAAGGGAAATAAGCAGTAATAATAATTTTAATCGAACACTAATGATATTAATTTCTCAATGTTTCACGTGAAACATTAAATTAATTTAAACTATTGGGTTGTGAAAAAAATAAGTAAATGTATTTTATGTTGCGAGAAGCTTGCCGGTACAGATAGGAAAGTTACAGATCATTTTTGTACCGGTAAAAAATTTGATCTTTTAATTTGTCCGGGCTGTGAGCTGATATATACTTCGCCGTTACCATCAAAAGATAAAATAGGGGAATTTTATCGTTTTTCAGGGTATGTGTCGCATTCTGAAAAGCCCGGGAATTTTTTTCAGAGGATCTACTTTTTTATCAGGAAAATCATGATAAAAAAGAAAATCAGATTTATAAAACCTCATTTAGGTGATTCAAAACGAATATTGGATTATGGGAGTGGTACCGGTGTTTTTTTGGCCCGATGCATTAAAAATAATTTCAATGCTTTTGGTTATGAACCTGATGACCGGGCCGGTAATATTGCCCGTGAAAAAATCGGTTCTGATGTTATGCTTAGCCTTCAAGATATTGATAATCAGCAACTTGAAAAGTTTGACATGGTCACTTTATGGCATGTTTTAGAACATATATATGATTTGGATCCTGCAATGAAAAGATTTAATAGAATATTGAGAGATAAAGGCATGCTGGTGCTTGCTCTGCCTAATTATGAATCATTTGATGCATCTTATTATAAGGAGTTGTGGGGAGGTTATGATGTGCCCAGGCATTTATACCATTTTAACTTTAATGCAATTAAAGTTTTAGCCAAGAAGTATGGTTATGTTTTGTTGAAAGCCAGGCCTTTGGTTTTTGACAGCTATTTTGTTTCATTGCTAAGCGAAAAATATAAGAAAAACCCCATATTTATTGCACGGGCCATGTTGATCGGGTTGATATCCAACCTTTACGGATTAATGGGATTTAAACCATATTCCAGCATGGTTTATTTTTTGAAAAAACAGGAAACTATTACCCCGGAGATGGAAGCCTCCGAAGAATGAGGAGCTTCCATCCTCCTGTTACACAAACCCGGAGGTTTCCATCTCCTGCGGAGGATGGAAACTCCTTGTTGCCCGGAGATGGAAGTTTTTGAAGAATGAGGAGCTTCCATCCTCCTTTTACCAAGCCCGGAGGTTTCCATCTCCTGCGGAGGATGGAAACTCCTTGTTGTTACCGTCGTTTCACGTGAAACAATAATTGGTTTGTATCGTTGTATTATTATGGAATAAAATTTGCAATGTATACAAAAGCAAAACTGCTATATCAAATAATATAGGTTATGGTTAAAATATTTATCCAATTTTATAGCAAATCTGATGTTTAAAACACATAGAAAGCTGTTTATTTCTCTTTTTATAATTCTAACCGGAGGCGTTTTATTTATTACTGCCGGCATACTTCATGATAAAACAAAGTCAAAAGTTGACCTTCAACAAGTGGCTTATGAATTTCGTGAGTCATTTCTCCAAAACAAAGAACGTGCTCAAAATTCTCTTGATCTGCTCATAGATAAAAAAAAGATCAACGAAAATAATGAAATTACCGACTTTGAAATCTTTGAGATTTTTGCCGAAAAATATGATAAATATGGTTTTTCTTTTATGGTAAGTGATAAAGAAAATCTTATCTTTTGGTCAAACAACAGCCCTGCTTATAGCAGAATTAAATCCATTCAATCAGATCAATGCCTTCTGGAATTACACAACGGTTATTACTACTTAATCAGGCAAAGCAGGGATAATTATGATTTCCGGGTATTAATGCTTTTGAAAAGCAATTATAATTATCAAAATAAATTTTTGAGAAACACTTATCATGACACCTATGATATAAGCCTGGAGTCGGTATCACCAACTTTAGAGCGTACAAATTTAAGTATTTTTGATAAGCAAGAAGAAAATGTTTTATTTTATTTATGCCCGGGCGACCAATCAGAAGTTTTAATTAAATCCAAACCATATTTTTACAGTGCTAATATTATTTCGGTATTGTCATTGATTTTGATTTTTTATGGTTTATATTATTTGGTTTTCGTGTCTTTAAATTATAAAATCAATGATTTTGCAAAAGTTTTATTATTTATTTTATTGGTTGCAGCAGCCCGCATTTTGTTTTATTTTGTCGGTGTAGCAGCTCCACTGGCTGAGAGTGACCTTTTTTCGCCTGCATTATATGCTACATCTTATTACCTGCCTACTTTGGGAGATTTGTTTTTTAATGTTATTCTTATCTTGTGGCTAACATGGGTGGTTTATAACAAAATTCAAAACAAAAATATAAAGCAGATTCAAGCTTTATGGCAAAAAAGCCTGGTCGGGTTTATTGCAACTGTTATAACAGGCTTTGCCGGTTATCTTGCTTATTATATAATTGAAGGATTGGTTATTAACTCCAGGCTAAATCTTAATGTTAACTTTATGCTTAGCCTGGATTCTTATTCAATTATAGGTTTTCTGATTATTGCCTCAATTCTTTTTTCATTCTACTTTTTTGCCGGTGCAATATTCACGTATTTAAACTCGCTTATTAAACCAAAAAAACAAATATATGCAGTTGTTATACCTTCTTTTGTTATCTTCTTTATAGTCGTTAATCTGTTAAATTTTTCCTATCCTATATTGTTGGCTGTTTTAGTACTAATTATTTCCTTTTTGGTAATAAACGAAAAAAGAGAAGAAAACAAGTTGTTGAATTACAGGAACTTGATGATCAGCATTTTTGTTTTTTCCATAATAACCACTGCAGCGTTATATAGATTTAACCAGGTTAAGGAACAGGATGAACGCGAATCACTGGCTTTAAAACTTTCATCCGAACAGGACCCTATTGCCGAATATCTTTTTTTGGAAATCGAAAAAGATTTGGTAACTGACAGTGAACTTCACAGTATTGTTTTACAAGACCCTTATAATGAACATGTTATAAATAATTACCTGACATATAATTATTTCTATGATTACTGGCATAATTACGATATGCAGGTTACAGTATGTTATCCTGATGAATTACTATTAATTAAGCCCGAAAATATTGAAGAAGAGTGCGGGTATTTTTTTAGTAGTTATATAAACTATTTTGGAAAATCTACTATGTCAGATTATTTGTTTTATCTCGACAACAATACCGGCAGAGATAGCTACATAGCCCGGATTCCTGTATTTAATGATGATGAATTGTTAAGTCTTTATCCGGAAGAAACTCCTGATTATTACATTAATATTGAGTTTGATTCGCGGTATATACCTCGCGATATTGGCTTCCCTGAATTATTGGCCGACGAATCAATCGATACCAAAAAGGATCTTTTAAATTATTCGGTCGCGTTTTATAAGTACGGTGAATTGACTCACCGTTCGGGCAAATATTTTTTTCATAATAATTTATCGGCTTACGGTGATTTTGAGAAGGAGTTTGAATTTTTTGAAACCGGTAATTACAATCATTTAAATTATCAGAAAGATAAAGACACTAATATACTTATAAGTCGCGAAAAGGATGGTATTTTTGAAATTATAGCTCCATTCTCCTATTTGTTTGTTATGTTTTTTTTGATGCTGGTTATTTTATGGTTGTTTTTAAATATTCATAAAGTTAACAGATCTTCTTTTAAACTTAACTTCAAGCGCAGGGTACAATTTTCCATGGTGGTTATTGTAATTTTATCAGTGTTATCTATCGGGTGGGTTTCTGTGTGGTTTTTATTTGATATACATGAGGACAAAAGCCATAATACTATTAGTGAAAAAGCTCATAGTGTTTTGTTGGAGCTTGAAAATGACTTGGGTGGCGAGCAATATCTTGATTATACCTACTCTTCCTATCTTTCTGACAGGCTTATGAATCTTTCCAAAGTGTTTTTTACCGATATTAATCTTTTTGATCCACATGGTAAGCTGCTGGCATCTTCTCGTTCGAGGGTATTTGAGGAGGGATTGGTTTCCGGTTTTATGAATCCGGAGGCTTTTTTAAAGATGAAAGACCGAAGCAAAAGTTTCTTTGTTCATAATGAACAGATTGGAAAAATGGAATATCTTTCGGCTTATGTTCCGCTAAAAAATCAAAATAATCAATTGCTGGCTTATATTAACCTGCCTTATTTTGCCAGGGAAAGTGAATTGCAGTATGAGGCTTCAACTTTTTTGGTTACATTCATAAATATTAATTTATTGTTATTGGTGATGGCTGTTGTTTTCGCTTTTTTCATATCCAATTATGTTACAAGGCCTTTACAGTTGATAAGAGAAAGCCTGTCGAAACTGCAGCTTGGTAAAACTAACAGGAAGATCAGCTGGTATCGTAATGATGAAATAGGGAGCCTTGTTAGAGAGTATAACCGTATGATTGATGAGCTTGAGGTGAGTGCCGGTCTTTTAGCTAAAAATGAACGGGAGTCGGCCTGGAGAGAGATGGCAAAGCAGGTAGCCCATGAGATAAAAAATCCGCTTACCCCTATGAAACTTAGTGTGCAATATTTGCATAAAGCCTGGAAGAACAGGTCAGAAGATTGGGAAGCACGCCTGGAAGGATTTACGAAAACAATGGTTGAACAAATTGACTCGCTTTCGCTTATTGCAACAGAATTTTCAGATTTTGCCAAATTACCGGGCAACAATAACAGCAGAGTCGTTTTAAATAATTTTGTCAGTGAAGCATTAGAGCTATATAAAGATTTTGATCATATAGAGATAAATCTTCATATAGATAAAGATAAAATGGTTGTTCATGCCGATTCGAAGCAACTGCTGCGGATATTTAATAATTTGATAAATAATGCCATACAGTCTTATAAAAAAGATGAATTTGTTCATTTGGAAATAGAATGTACCAAAGAAGGCGATGAGGCTGTTATAAAATTTAAAGATAAGGGATGTGGAATAGCTGAAAGTAAAAAGGATAAGATTTTTGATCCTTATTTTACCACCAAAACCGGTGGCCTGGGTTTGGGCTTAGCTATGGTAAAAAAGATAATAGAGGGTTTTGACGGAACAATAACATTTGAATCTCAACTTAATTCAGGATCCACATTTATTGTGAGGCTTCCATTAATTGAATAACAAATCTTTTGCAAAAGAAAACCTTATGCTTATAACATAAATTACCTTCAGGCAAATTGTTATTACAAACTATCAATTGCGGTCAAAAAAGTATTAATTATTGTTGGGATTAATCAAAATCAAAAGTTTATTTATATTCAAGGATATCAGCTTCTCCTTGAAGTACCATTAATCCGTTCATTGCAAGTGCACGCATTTCGTCTTCTCCGGGGTAGACATAAACCGAGGCAATATGGTTAATCCTTTCCGTAACATGATCAACAAAAGGTTTTCCGTATGCTATACCGCCTGTAAGCAGGATTGCATCTACATTACCTTTTAATACTGTAGACATGGCACCGATTTCTTTAGCCACCTGGTAAGCCATAGCATTTTGTATGAGTAAGGCTTTTTCGTCACCTTTTTTTGTACGTATTTCGACTTCATAGGCATCGTTGGTACCCAGGTAAGCCACGTAACCACTCTGACCGGTTATCATTTTCTTTAATTCTTCATATGTTGCTTCACCGCTGAAGCAGTATTTAACTAAAGCTCCAACAGGGAGCGATCCGCTTCTTTCGGGCGAAAAGGGGCCCTCGCCGTCTAATGCCTGGTTTACATCAATTACCTTGCCTTTGTAATGAGCGCCCACAGATATACCACCTCCCAGGTGGGCAACAATAAGGTTAAGCTCTTCATATTTTTTTGATAATGATTTTGCATGTTGACGTGCAATGGCCTTTTGATTTAATGCATGAAAAATAGAAATTCTTTCAAACTCAGGATGTCCGGATATACGCGCTATATCGTCAAGCTCGTCAACAACCACAGGATCGGCAATGAAAGCCTTGGTACCTTTTATGCTTTTAGATATGTCGTGTGCTATGAGCCCGCCAAGGTTACTGGCATGCTGACCCAAAACCCCCCTTTTAAGGTCTTTCAGCAAAGGCTCATTAACGGCATAAACACCCGATTTTATAGGCTTTACAAGTCCGCCGCGACCAACAATCGCCCCAATGTCATTTATATCAAAACTGGAGTTTTCTAGTTCATCTATTATTACCTGCTTTCTAAACTCATATTGGTCGGTAATTTTTTCAAACTGGTTGAGTTTTTCGATAGAGTGCTTGATGTTTTTGAGAAAGATCTCTTTTGTACCGCTAAAAAGTGCGATTTTTGTGGATGTGGATCCCGGATTTATAGCCAGTATTAGTTTGTCTTCCATTTTTTGATTATTTGTTAAAATTTTGATTAATTAATGGCAGCTGCCAGGGCTATGCTGTTTAATTTAGTTTCATCATTATCAGCCCGTGAAGTTAATACTATAGGGGCTTTTGCACCAACAATAACAGCTGCGCATTTTGCTCCGGCAAAGTATATAAACGATTTGTATAGCCCGTTTGATATATCAATGTCGTCGCCCAAAAGAATATCAGCATCGCCGGCAACGGGGCTGGAAATTCCTTTTATTTCCGCACTTGTTTTGCTTACTGCATTGTCAAAAGCCAACGGACCATCGAGGATGCAGTTTTTAATTTGCCCGCGATGAGCCATTTTTGCCAGTATAGCAGCTTCTACCGAAGACTTCATATCCTGGTTTACAGTTTCAACAGCACTTAGAATAGCAATTTTTGGGGTTTCTATACCAAGTGAACGAAAATAGTTTACTGAATTACGAATAAGCGAGATCTTGCCATTAAGATCTGGTGCTATATTCATCGCTGCGTCGGTTAGTCCAATAATTTTGTGATATGTGGGGATTTCAAAAATGGCAAGATGAGACAATAATTCTCCTGTCCGTAACCCCCATTCTTTATTTAGTACTGCACGCAAAAGGCCGGCAGTACCAATATTACCCTTCATAACAATGTCGGCTTCTTTGTTACTGACCATTTTTACAGAAGTGGCTGCAGCTGAATCAGAATCAGTTTCATTAATTATGCGTATGCCGCTAATATTAAAATTGTTTTGAGAAGCAATTTCATTGATTTTTTGTTCATCGCCAACAAGAATTAATTCGATTATCCCTTCTTTCCTGGCACTCAATGCAGCTTCCAGTGCGTTTACATCATGTGCGGCTGCCAATACAAGATTTTTGGTCTTGTTTTGCTTTGCCATAGAATGTAAATCAGATAGTTTCCTGAGCATATTATGATATGATTTTTGTTTTTTAATAGATTTTGTAGCCAAAAATACGAAAAAATTCCGTTGCCCCTTATAATTAAACCACTAAATTATCAAATTAAATCAGGCTGTATAGACATACCGATTAGTTGCCGATGATTTACAGACAATCATTTTCGCCCTGAAAGTGGCAGGTTAATTTCAAATGTTTAAATGGCCTTTAAACTTTTTTCTTGAAAAAAAAGTTACAAAAATTCAAGGCTGTGGTTCCGCCACCACAAAACTACGCATCAAGGGCTAAAATATTTGCAATGTCGCTTTTGGCTTTGATCTGTTTTTG
>PUKZ01000041.1 GCA_003550725.1 Bacteroidales bacterium
AGGGGGTAAAATTAATGAAAACCTTCAAGAGATGGGAGGAGGTTTTACCTCTTCCCATTCTTGAAAATATCTATTTTAATTAAATCCCTTTAAGTTGCATTTACCGTGAAAATCTAAGAAGTATAAAAATATTCAAAAACAATATTCATAAAATCCTAAACACACTGTTATTATGGTAAAAAAAATTAATTTAATACTGATGCTGTGCTTCATTATTGTTAGTTCAACCATATACAGCAGAAATGATGATAAAGAGTTATCAAAAAACGACTACTTAATAATATTATCCGCTGACGGTTTCAGGTGGGACTATGCTGACAGGGTTGAAACACCAAACATTGACAAAATGACAAACAAAGGCGTTAAAGCAGAATACCTGATACCGGTTTTTCCATCCAAAACATTTCCTATTCATTACACAATGGCTACCGGTCTTTATCCTGACAACCATGGTATAATTGACAACAATTTTTATTGTAGTGAGATTGGTGCCGCCTTTAGGATAGGTGATGAAGCATCAATGACAAATCCTGATTTTTATGATGGGGAGCCTATATGGGTCACAGCTGAGAAGCAAAACCTAACATCGGCATCCTATTACTGGGTTGGTTCTGAAGCTGCTATCAAAGGAATTCAGCCCACATACTGGAAAGAATATGATGGTTCGGTACCATTTGAAGAACGTATTGATAAAGTAATCTCATGGCTTGAACTTCCTGAAAAAAAACGACCCCGGTTAATCAAATTGTATTTTGATGAGCCTGACAAGAGTGGTCATGAATATGGCCCCGACCATCCTGAAATAGATAAAACTGTTAAATACATTGACAGCCTTTTGGGAGACTTAATTGACAAACTTGATGAATTTCCGCCAAAATATAATATCAACCTTATATTTACTTCCGATCACGGAATGAGTGAAGTTACTCCCGAAAGATACGTTGATTTGGCAGAATATGTTGATCGTGATTGGTTTGAAAGAATTCATGGAGGCAACCCTTTTTTAAATATTCAACCAAAAGACCAATATGCCGACACTGTATATAATATTCTTCAAACCGTAAATAATATCAATATCTGGAAAAGAGAGGAAATACCTGCGAGACTTAATTTTGGAAACAATCCAAGAGTTATGGATATGGTTGTTTTGGCTGATTCAACATGGAGTATTGGTTGGGGTGAACCCACAGGATCATATTATACCGGTGGTATGCATGGTTGGGATCATGCGAAAAAAGACATGCACACTATCTTTTATGCCATGGGCCCGGCATTTAAACGAGAACACGTTCATCCTCCATTTAGTGTTTTAGACCTTTATCCTTTGATAGCCCATATACTGGGACTTGAACCTGTTGAGGTTGACGGAAAGCTCGAGAATACTATTGATATGCTCAGGTAATAAAAACCATTATGATTATCTTTTTATAACTGCTAACCTTAACCATGTTACTTTATGAGTGCCCGGAATTGGGGTCGAACCTGCACACTTCATTAGCTTGCCGGCTAATAATACCTGATTTGGATCATTTCACAACAACTCTGACGGATCGGGTCTCTTCATTGCCCTGAAGTAACAGATGATAAATCCCGGAAGGGAGTCCTTCTGTAATTAAACGGTATGATTGCGATGGCCCGGCTTTTTTCCGGATCAAAACCTTTCCTTCAACTGATATCAAAAAAATCCCGGTATAATGATGGTTTTCAGGTAACTTAATATGCAGTTCTTCCCCGGCAGGAATGGGAAAAACCCGTACTTCTTCTTCGGCGATCCCTTCAATATAGGTAGGGGTTTCTTTAAAGCGGGCAATCAGGTTACGGTCGCTTTCGATAACGAAGGAATAATCAGCCGAGTCTGAAATAATTCCCCCTTGTTCCTCCCAGTGCAGGAATTCAAAATTTTCGGAGGGAATAGCCCTGATCTTAACCGTATCTCCCTCATAAAACGGGGGATAGGAAAGCATCATAGCATCTCCTCCTTCTTCGGGTTTTGCAGAAAGGTTTACGCTGTATTCTACCAAATAATTCAGAGGTTCCGAAACCCATGCACACTGGGTTAAATAGGTTACGGCTACCCGGTAATTGCCGCTTTCAGCCGGCAGGTAAATGCTGTCGGTAGCTCCGGCAATAGATTCTTCGTTCAAAAGCCACTGATAGGTGGTAGCAGGAGTGCTATAAAGGGTGTCGCCCGATAAGAAAATCCCGGGAGTTTCTATAATACAATCCTGCATAAATGTAATACGCGGAGAGGTTTTCAGCGAGTCGGTAAAGGGCTCCCATTGGTCGCAATCGTCATTGAGAAAATAATCCAGCCAGGGGGTGGCAAAGTCGGCAGTGATCTGCTGCTGCTCTTCCCGTGTAAGGGTAATATTTCCCGAAGTGGGTAGCTCACCAAGGTTGCAGTTGAAATTAAAATTGGCAAAATAACAATGCCCTCCCCCGGTGATGCTCACAAAAGTTCTGGAGGATGCTCCCAGGTTCTCATAAATGGGAATTTGATGCTCAGAGGCGGGTGTCACATCATCGGAGCTTCCCGAAAAGATCAAAGACGGGCGGTTGACCAACTGGGCTGCCTCAATGGCAGAAGGACTGGTTTCGGCCGGCGCCAGTGCCAGCAACGCATTAATGTTTTGGTTGTAGCTCGCGGCCAGTACGGCAGCTCCCCCTCCCATGGAATGTCCCATCACCGCTGTAAGCCCGCTCAGATTTTGATAAAAAAAAGAACCTGCCTCTTGTCCGAGGGCCTGAATGGTGTCTGCCAAAAATGCCATATCTAAACCAAAGTCTTGATGGCTGGGACTAAACCCTCCTTCGGTACGTGGAAAGGCCATGATGTATCCCCGGGGAACAAAGTGAGTCCATAGATTTTCGTAAGCACTCCAGGTCATCACAAAACCATGCCCAAAAATGAGAAGGGGAAAAGCCTCTTCTGCCATCACTGAATTATCGCCTCCATCAACAGAAGGATAGTAAATTTCGGTCAAAATCTCACGATCATCCCGCTCAGGGTCAATGAAAGTTTTCTGAATGTGTCCGATAGAATAATCCCCGGCTGACAGACCCTTTGATAAGATTAACAGAATAAATGAAGCAACCAGAAAAAGGACGGTTTTCGTTTTCATGATAAATGTTTTAGGTAAAATTAACAAAAAAACAGATAAATTGTTTGTCCATACAAAAGAAAGTGTATCAATTGTGTCCGAAGGTGATAAAATCGTAAAAGAATTGATTTTCAGCGATTATCAAATCACCCGGCTATATGCTACATCAGCCCGGATTAAAAAAAACTGTAATATACTACCCGGGTATTTAAAACCTGTCAAATTATAATTAGAGGTATAAGGTAGTATAAGTCATCAGGTAACTCCAAACCCTGTACTTGCCGTTGTGAAAATTGCCGGAAAATGTTAAACCCCTTGCACGGAAACTATATTAAAATACACCGGCTTAAATCAAAAAAACATTAAAAATATATTGATATTATCAAAAATTTATGAATTTATCCTATAAATGTTAAATAATGTTAATTCTTTATTTTTTTTGCTTTTTAAAGATAAATGCTTAACTTTAGAATAAAATATTTAGAGTTTTGTCCGGTCAGGTATATGTTGTGTCAATAATAAGGATTTATTGTATTTGATCAAAACATTAACAATCGAAAGGTCATTATTTTGCCAAAAATATTTCAGAATGATGCTTCGATTTCTCAGATAAATTCCACATAAAGTAACCTAGTTATAAATAAAAAACAAAATAATCATGAAAAAAAGGACTTTGGTTTTTTTGGCAGCTGTTTTTGCAGCCATTACGTTATATATCGCAAGTTGCCGTGATGATGATAAAGTTAAGCCATTTGAAGGTTTAATTGATATTGACGGTAACCGTTATAACACGGTTGTCATTGGTGATCAGGAGTGGATGGCTGCAAACCTTCGCACCACCAGGTATGATGATGGAACATCTATACAGGCCGGTTTATCTAATTCTGAATGGGCAAGTACAAATGAAGGTGCATATGCCGTTTATCCTCATGATGATGTTGATGGTATTGATAGTGAGTCAGCGATGGTTACGGCTTTTGGGAAATTATACAACTGGCATGCTGTTGTCGACAACCGTTGTCTATGCCCTGAAGGCTGGAGAGTGCCCTCGCTGAATGATTGGAATAAGCTATTGGATTACATAAAAGATAAGTATGGTATTGAGAATACCAACAGTGCTGATGGAGCAGGAAATGCTTTAAAGTCGTGCCGGCAGGACGGTTCACCTCTGAGCGGAGATTGTAATACAGACAGGCATCCCAGGTGGGACTTTCACGACACACATCATGGTACTGATCTATTCGGGTTTTCAGCGCTTCCGGCAGCCACTCGAACATCTAACGGCAACTTCAGCGTAGAAAATGCCGGAGAGCATGTACGCTTTTGGACTTCAACAGAGGCCACTGCTACACAAGCCAGGCGGCTTTACACCGAATACAAACGCGGAGATATGATAGGAGCCGGGCATAACGTTGCTAAAAGAGCCGGATTGTCCGTTCGTTGCATGAAAGATGTTGATGATCCCAATGATAATGGTGACCCGGATAAGGAATCACGCATCATGATACCGCCCGACAGAGACCAGGGATTGATATTTTACGTTGAAGATATAAGCGATGTTAACGCTTATTATTATGGGTCCTATTCTCCGGAACTGCTCGATGTTACGCACATGAACGTCCAACATGATGAAGAAGCACCTGTGGTTATTATGTTTGATGAAGATTTCTATCCGATACACTGGATGTTTGAAGATCTTACCATTGCAGTTATAAGAACCGGCAAAGGAGGTGACAACCGCAATGAAACAACACACATTATGACCTGCATCGAAGGAGAAAACAGCCTCACTTTCAATATTGAACTTGAAGATGCACTGGAAATCATTATAACGGATCTGGCTGAAAAATTCGCAGGCGAGCTGGCAAAGCCTCTCAAAGATGCCAAAGATTATGCCAACAAGCTGGGTGTTGCACATAAAACTTATGGCGAGCTGGTTAATATTGCCCGTAACGGACCGGGTGATCGTGAAGCACATTCCACACTGGCTTCTGTTATATCGGTCGGGGCTGTTGGTGAAAAGGTTTTTAATAATTTTAATATACCGGGCGTGCCGCTTCAAAAAACCCTCGGTCAAATGCTCGGATACCTCAACAGGATTGCCGATGGACACTACGATGGCTCCGACATAGAAGGACCAACAGTGGATATGTTATTATGCAGAGGTCAATCAATAATCCCCGGACATTGCAACCATTACTATCTGTACCATAAACCCGGCAACGTAACCAAATGTGTTCAAAGATGTATAGTTACACTGAAATGTTTTACTGATATATGTCATCCTTTGGTTATGTCTGTTGACGAAGCAGTGAGATTCCGCGATAATCATTAATTGATAGGGTAAATCCGGAAAATAATTATGAATAAGGAAAACATCGGGGGGAAAAGGCTTTAAAGCAGTTATTGCTATGCTAATCCTGGTTTATTTTCGCGGCCCGGTTAAAACCATATTAACCTTAACCATGTCATTTAATTAGTGCCCGGAACAGGAGTCGAACCTGCACGTTGTTGCCAACACTAGTCCCTGAAACTAGCGCGTCTACCAATTCCGCCATCCGGGCGGTATGTTTTGATAAAAAAAGGAATCCGTAACAGAATTCCTTTTGACAGTGCCCAGGACAAGAGTCGAACTTGCACGGCCTTACGGCCACTACCCCCTCAAGGTAGCGTGTCTACCAATTCCACCACCTGGGCAAAAAGTTGTACAAAATTAAAAAAATTTCTTTTATGCAAGACTGCGTTTAATTAATTTTTTTACTATCTTTGCCGCTCGTTTAACTTTTAAGAAAAAGATCAAAATTAAATTAATCATTTGTTAAATAATTAAATAAAAAAAGATGCAAAAACAATACGAAACCGCTTTCATTATGACTCCCGTTTTATCTGAAGAACAGATGAAGGAAGCGGTAAGTAAATTCCTGAACTTTTTAAAAGAAAATGGTGCCGAAATCATTTTTGAAAATCATTGGGGTCTTCGCAAGCTGGCTTATCCAATACAAAAAAAATCAACCGGGTTTTACCATTTAATTGAGTTTAAATCAGATCCCGGTTTAATTGATAGACTAGAGCTTGAGTTTAAACGTGATGAAAGAGTAATTCGGTTCCTTACGGTAGCTCTTGACAAGCATGCCATTGCTTATAACAAAAAAAAGCGTACTGAAAAGGAAGCAACAAAGAGTGAAGAGCAAACCGAGCCAAAAGAAACCGAAACAAAAGAACCCGAAACAAAAGAACCCGAAGCTAAAGAACCCGAGACGAAAGAATCTGAGACGAAAGAAACCGGGCAAGATAAAACAAATTAATGAATTTCAAAATAATTTAAAAAATGGCACAACAACAAAACTCAGAAATAAGATATTTAGCCCCAATAGCTGTTGATGTTAAAAAGAAGAAATATTGCCGTTTTAAAAAGTCGGGTATAAAATACATTGACTATAAAGACGCTAATTTTCTTATGAAATTTGTCAATGAGCAGGGCAAAATTCTTCCTCGCCGTGTTACGGGGACATCAGTAAAATATCAAAAGAAAGTCTCTAAGGCTATCAAACGTGCAAGACACCTTGCATTGCTACCGTATGTAACAGACCTATTAAAATAAGGAGGAGAAATCATGGAGATTATACTAAAAAAAGATATACCAAACCTTGGATTTAAAGATGATATTGTTACCGTGAAAGACGGTTATGCCAGAAATTACCTTATACCCAAGGGGCTTGCCGTAATGGCTATAGGAGCTGAAAGAAAAATGTTGGCAGAAACACTCAAACAAAGGGCTTTTAAGGAAGAAAAAGCTAAAAAAGAAGCTGAAAAAATTGCTGAAAAATTACAGGATGTTCATCTTAAAATCGGGGCTAAAGCCGGAACCTCAGGAAAAATTTTCGGTTCGGTAAACCCACTGCAAATTGCTGAAGCTTTAAAAAAACAATATGATGTGGATATTGATCGCAAGAAAATATTGATAGAAGGAAGCTCCATAAAAGAAGTCGGTGAATATAAAGCTAAAATAAACCTTCACAAAGACATTCGAATTGATGTGAAATTTGAAGTTTTCTCCGAATAAATCATTGTTTTTAACCAGGGTACGGCATGTGTTAAAACTATATCTTAATATATTCAATATTATTGTAGTTAATTATTTATAACTGTAGTTTTAATACATTCCGTATCCCTTGCCAAACATGCCAACGCTAACAAAAAATAATGCAAAAAAAATACGGAACCTCAAGATAAAAAAGTATCGGTTGAGGTACCATGAATTTATTGCCGAAGGTGATAAAATCGTAAAAGAATTGATTTTCAGCGATTATCAAATCACCCAGCTATATGCTACATCGGCCTGGATTAAAAAAAACTGTAATATACTACCCGGATATTTAAAACCTGTCAAATTATCATTAGAAGAATTAAGAAGTATAAGTCATCAGGTAACTCCAAACCAGGTACTTGCCGTTGTGAAAATTCCCGGAAAAAAAGAGCTTCACTCTCCCGAAAACCAACTTACACTTCTGATCGATAACCTGCAGGACCCGGGTAATCTTGGCACTATAATAAGAACAGCCGAATGGTTCGGAATAAAAAATATTATTTGCTCAGAGGATACAGTCGACATATACAACCCCAAAGTAATTCAGGCAACTATGGGTTCATTTTGCAGAGTTGAAACCTATTATACAAATCTGACTGATTATCTTAAAAATTGCATTGATAAAATCCCCGTATATGGATCGTACCTGCATGGACAAAATTGTTTTAATTTAAATTTTGAAAAAAATGGTATACTGGTTATTGGTAACGAGTCAAAGGGAATATCTCCCGAAAATGAAAAGTTCATAACAACTAAAGTAACCATTCCGGCTTATGAAAAAGAGCAATTTAAAAAACCCGACTCTTTAAATGCTTCGGCTGCAGCTTCCATATTAATGGCATTAATACGAATGAATGATTTATAAGCAAATTGCAAAAAACAAGGCTTTATTCCGGCTCATTATTTTAAAATCAAATATTTTATAGCTGTATAATTGTAATTTTTATTTATGTTTGCTTAATGAATTAATATTTCTGCGACAATTAAACTATTGTCAATACCATTTTAGTAAATAATTTTTTAATTTAATTATCATGAAAAATCTGTTGTCTTTGCTCGAAATTGATAACTGGATTGCGGAAATGCTTGAATACTGTGGTTTTTCTGCTGATGCTATATTTTATTCAAAAGCAGTTATTGCTATACTGATTTTGGTTTTATTTTCATTCCTGGCCAATTGGATCGCTAAAAACATTATTTTGGTTTTGGTTTGGAAATTTGTTTCCAAAAGCAAAAGTGAGTGGGCTAGATTTTTGGTTGAAAAGAAGGTTTTCAGGCGTTTGTCACACCTGGCACCTGTAATAATTATTTATGTATTAGGCCCGGAAATATTAGTTGAATATCCCTCTATTGCCAATCTCACCTATTTAGCCACGCATATTTACATTATCATTGTAGGCTGGCTGGTGTTTAACGCTTTTATAAATTCAGTTGCAGCTGTATATGATACTTACGAAATTTCAAAATCAAGGCCTATAAAAGGTTATATACAGATATTAAAGATAATTATTGGAATAGTTGCCGGAATATTAATACTTTCAGCTATACTTGACAGATCACCTGTTATCTTTCTAACCGGTTTGGGTGCCATGACAGCCGTATTGCTGCTTGTTTTTCGTGACACCATACTTGGTTTTGTTGGCGGTGTACAGGTAACTGCAAATGATCTTGTACAGATAGGTGACTGGATTGAAATGCCCAAATATGGCGCTGATGGTGATGTTATTGATATTACATTGCATACGGTACTTGTACAAAACTGGGACAGGACAATTTCAGTTATTCCAACATATGCACTTGTTTCCGAAGGGTTTAAAAACTGGAGAGGAATGATTAAATCAGGTGGCAGAAGAATAATGAGATCAGTTTATATAGACATGAAAAGTATACGATTCTGTGATGAAGAGATGCTTAATAGATTTGAAAAAGTTTATTATCTAAAAGACTATATAAAAACTAAAAGGAAAGAAATTGATGAATATAATAAAAAGCACAACTTTGATGATTCTGTACCTGTGAATGGGAGGCATATGACAAACCTGGGAACATTCAGAGCATATGTAACAAATTATCTGAAAAATCACCCATTGGTAAAGAAGGATCTATTATACATGGTTAGGCAATTACAACCCAATGAAAAAGGATTGCCACTGGAAATTTATTGCTTTGCCAATACTGTTAAATGGACTGATTATGAAAAAATTCAAGCCGATATTTTTGATCACATTTTTTCAGTAATACCATTTTTCGATCTTAAAATATACCAATATCCCTCGGAGCTTAACTTAAACCTGACCGACAAGTATGTCTTATCCGAATCCGGTAAAAACAAAACAAAATAGCAGAAATTTTTTTTGCATTTTAGCTATAGGTCTTTGAATAAGCTATTCTAAAAAGGCAAGTTATATTATAGCTTTTTACTATTTTATTCTTATATTAGCTATGTAAATTGATCAAAGTTTTGAAAAATTATTACAAAATACTGGGTGTTTCTCAATCGGCTAATTCCGAAGCTATAAAACGTGCTTACCGTAATAAAGCTAAAACATACCATCCTGATATTAGCTCTGCAAAAATATCAAAGGAGCAATTCCAGCTCATAAATGAAGCTTACCAGGTGTTGAAAGATGAACAAAAAAGACGCTTATACGACCACAGGCTCAAACAAAGTTATATTAAACAAAAGATGAATTATAACAAAGTAAGAACACCATATTATGGTAGTTATGCCGGGAGGCCTTTTTACGCTTCCAGATCAACTAGTTCATCTTCCGGTAATTATAAACATGAAAAAATATTGGATAATATCCTTTTCTTGTTTATGATTTTGGTAGGCTTTTATGCAATAGGATTTGGCGTTTACCAGTTATTTTTCACAGAAGTGGAGGATGTTAATCCTATGGCGGGAATCATAAGTGGCTTAATCTTTACTTTTGTAATTGTATATGCTTATATTACACGAATAAAAAGGTAGGCCGTTTAATTTCTTTTAATGTTGGCCAGGTAATTAATTAAAAATATTAATATAAAACCGGTAAACATTAAGGCCAATATTTGGAAAATCATGGGGTCGGTGCCTTCAATTTGTTGAAATTGCGCCGGTGTAATGCTTCTTTCAACAACCGGCACTTCTTCACCTCCTATATGCCGGGCTTTGAGTACTTTTTTCCATGGCCATAATTTGTTTAATGAACCCACCATTAAACCGGTAAGTACAGCCATAGTGTTATAAGCATATCTTTTAAAAAGCCAGGATATAATATTGGAAAAAAGTATAATCCCCACAATACAACCTGCAGCAAATACGGCTAATATTTTAACATTAAGATCTGTCACAGCCTGCAAAATAAAAGCATAGTTACCTATAAGTATAAGTATAAAACTTCCCGAAATACCGGGTAAAACCATTGCACAAATAGCAATACAACCACTGAAAAAAACGTACCATAATGTTTCGGGAGCAGTAGCAGGCGTTGCCAATGTTATATAAAACGAACCTAATATACCGAAAAAAAAGAAAAGTAAAGTTGAAAAATCCCATTTCTCAATTTTACGACCAATATATATAGCTGATGCTATAATAAGACCAAAGAAGAAAGCCCATACAAACATCCGGCTATTATCCAGCAACCATGATAATAGCCTCGCCAAAAAAAATACACTTACCAGTATGCCCGAAAAAACAGCCAAAAGAAAGTTGCCATTAATATGTTTCCATGCACTAACAAATTGTTTTCGAAATATAAGTCGAAAAAAATGGCGATTTATAGACTTAATGCTGTCAACAAATTTTTTGTAAATACCTGTAATTAATGCTATTGTACCACCCGATACCCCGGGAATAAGATCGGCAACACCCATACCCATGCCTCTCAAAAACATCAATAAGGCTGAACTAAATTTTTCCTTCATAATAGCAAAATAACAGATACAATAACGGTTATGTTTTTTAATTGTTACTAAGAGTTAATTACCAATTAAAATAATTAACACTATTGTGGCAGGTTATTTCTTCTTTTTGAGTTTGAATTTTTGGTATTCTTCCGGTAAAAATTCGAAAAAAGTATCGCCCCTTAAACCCAGTCTCAAGGTTTCAAGAGGTATAACATCGTAGGGATTAATATTGCCAAGGTTAGCTTTTGCACCTATAAGTTTTATAAACCATGCTTGCTGTTGCTTTAACGGAGCCTCCCATATTATCTGCTTGGATGGAATTTTTTTTAATATATCATTAATAAGGTATATATCAACCGTTCCATCTTTATTGTATATACCTACTGTTCCGCTTTCTCGTGCTTCAGCTATAACATACCTGCTGCCTGCATCCAGTTCACTTTGCATGTATTCAGCCCATTTCTCAGGATCAGTAAATATTTCATCTTCTTTAGCACCTACTTCGCTAAGAACTATATAATCTTTGGCAAAGGCCCTAATGTATTCACACTTTTTTTCATGGTCCATTTTGATAGAACCATCAGATATTTCAATAGCATCAACTTTAAGGTCATCAATGAATTTTTTATACCCCTCTATCATGTTTCTTACAGAATAAGCTTCAAATAAGGTGCCACCCAAAAATACTTTTATACCATTATCCTGGTATAATTTCACTTTTTCTTTTGAATATTTACAAACAAAGGAGGTGCCAAACCCTAATTTGGCATAATCAATAAGATGGCCGGCTACTGAAATAAGCTCCCTAACCTGCCCCAAACTAAGGCCTTTGTCCATCATCATTGTAATTCCTGTCGACCTGGGTTTGTCCTCACGCACAGGCAAATAAGATAACTCCATGACTATACTTTTTTAAAAAAAAATTTTTGAACTATTTTACTGGTTTATATAACTCTATTAAGTCAATAAAAGTTGAATTATTAATAATTTCAGGATTGTCTTTTATGATCTTTTTGTGCCCCTCATAATCTATTAAAAGAGCTTCTTCAAGATAATATGATGCCTCTTTATTTTTTCCTTCAGTAAATAAGTAAAATGATAGTTTATATAATATCTCGGGAACATCAGGATACTGTTTATTGGCATCAAAAAGTAATGATACGGCTTTATTAATAAGTCCTTCAGTATAACAGGCATAAGCATAATCAAGCCATATATTTTTATCGCCGGGATTTATTTCCAGTGCTTTTTCAAAATTATCCTTAGCCTTTGAAAACATATTACAGCTCATATAAGTATCTGCTATAAGACAAAGACAGGTAGTATTATCAGGTTCTATCGACAAACCTTTTTTAAAGTTTTTTAAAGCCGATTTAAAATTACCTGTTTCAGCATCACATATTCCCAAGCCCATCCAGGCTTCGGTAAATGAATCGTCTTTGTCTAAACATATTCTGTAATACCGGGCTGATTGATTATAATTTTCCATTTTTTCATAACACTCACCTATGTTATAAAACTTCATAACATCTTGCTCATCCTCTTCAATAGATTGCAAATAACTACTTATAGCCTTGGGATAATCAGCCATCAAACTGTATACATAACCCTTATGATACCACGATGCAAAATGTTTATCATCAATGGCAAGCGAATAATCAAAAGCTTCAAGAGATTTTTCGTAAAGACCGGTATTAATATATGATATACCCAGGTTAAACCATGCTTCAATAGAATAAGGATGCCTGTTTATAAGGTTTTTGAAAAATGAGATACTCTCTTCATTAAGATTTAAAAGATCAAAACAATATGCTGCTTCATAAATAGCTAAATCATTATCAGGGTTGATCTCAAGGGCTTTTCCAAGATACTCCAATGTTTTGTCATAATCGCCCATATTTTCGTATTCGAAAGCAATATTGCAATAAACATAATCAGGATCTTCAGTAAAATCAACAGCTTTATTATATTCATTTATCGCTTTTTTGTATTGCTTCATTTGAGAGTATATTGCCCCTTTTATTAAAGATATGTCGGGATTTGAAGGCTCCAAAGATTCCAGCCTGGTCAAAATATCTAGGGCTTTATTTTCTTTTTCCGATGCAGCAAGAACCTGTGCACGCTTTAACATCAAACCTGAAGAAGATTTATGCATTGAAGTAGCATAGTTGACAACTCTAAGAGTCTTTTTTATTTGACCCTTGAGAAAATAATAGTCAATAATTTCTTCAAAATCATCAACATCAAAATATATGGGCTTTTGCTTTCCTAATAGTTCTTCAAACTTTAACACCTGCCAAGGTGGTCTGTTTTGCTTATCAAAAATATTTAAATTCATAATATTTTATCCGGCAGCTTTTAATAGAATAATTTGTTTTATTCGTTGGTCAAATTGCGCAATTACAACAAAATTAATTGCCAAATCTTTTCATTGCAAAGTTAACAAAAATGTAAAGCAATTAAAAAGATTCCCGAAACAAACATGGCAGATTTAGTTTCGACTTTAAATAATCCATGCATTTTATAAAATCACCTATTATGGTAAAATTTATTGGCAACATGGAAAATACTACGAACCCTTTAAACCTGCCAAATACTATGACCTAATGTTTCGTTTGTAAAAATAAATATTATCAAGATTTATAAATATTATTTTTGTTTTAGTTATTAACAATATTATTAACAAACAACATATAGTAACATTATTTTCTGGTATAGAAAGAGTTGCTTTTTGACAATAAAATATTTTATTTTGTCATAAATTATTTTATGATTAAAGCATCCTTAAAACAACTTTTTTATGAAATTTAGCACTTCTTTCCCTCTTATTCAAGGTATAATCATTTTGCTTGCAATGCTTATTGTTGTGGCGGTTTCTTTTCGCCTCAGCACTCCACCTGAGGTTGTTAAAGTTGATGCACCCGACAGTTTGTTTTCAGCAGAAAGGGCATCCCGGCATTTATATCATATAGCTTCAGAAAAGAATCCTATAGGCAGCGAAGCCAATGAAAATGTCCGCCATTACATTACAGATCAATTAGATCAGATGAACATTAAAAACCACCTACAGCTAACCGAATTTTATGACCCGGTTTTACAAAGGGCAGCAACATTGGGTAACATCATAGCTCGCATCCCGGGTACAGGTGATGGGCAGGCAATATTGTTTATGGGGCATTACGACACTGTTGAAGACGCCTATGGAGCTTCCGACAATGGAGCAGCAATAGCAGCTATGCTGGAGCTGCTCAGACTACTTGACTACCATCCCCCGCTTAAAAATGACCTGATTTTCCTGTTTCCCGACGGAGAAGAAGTAGGATTACTGGGAGCCAAAGCTTTTATTAAAGAACACTCATGGGCTGAAGATGCTGATGTAGTCATAAACCTTGAAGCCCGCGGTACTAAAGGGCAAAGCATAATGTTCGAAACAGGATATAATAACCTGGAACTAATTAAAGAGTTTGCCAAGGCTGTCCCCTACCCTGCAACTAATTCACTAAGCTACGAGATTTATAATATGCTGCCCAATGTTACTGACTTCACCCCGTTTAAACAAAGTGGTTACCAGGGACTTAACTTCGCATACATTGAAAATGCATTCGACTATCATACCAAAGGTGACAATATCGAAAATACAGATTTAGCATCTATTCAACATCATGGATCATATATCAGCTCACTTGCAATGCATTTGGGAAATAAATCATTTGATATTTCAGCAAAACAAAATGCAGTATTTTTTAATACTTTTGGTTATGGCCTGGCATACTATCCTTATAACTGGGTAATACCAATTGCAATTATTACCCTGCTGGCTTTTTCTGCAATAATTATCGCGGGATTTAAAAACAGGTTTTTAAGCCTAAAACAGTTTTTATATGGCTCAATTGGTTTCGCTGTTTTTCTGTTCATAATATACATCGGTATAAATTATATTTATAATATCATTTCCAATTATTATACAGGTAGCGATTTTCGATTATTACAATACAATCAGCAAAAGCTTATGCTTGGATTTACGGGAATATCAATTGCATTTTCATTGGTGTATTTCCGGCTTTTAACTGAAGGAATTAAATTATGGCATCTAGCAACCCTGTTTGTTATAATTATTTCTTTAATGATATTGAGCAGCCAGGCAAGTCTTTTTAATATTATTTTATTTATAATAGTTACAACCTTAATCTATTTTATTTTTCGAAAGCCCGTATCGGTTTGGAATTTAACAACTGGCTCTTTTTTATTATGGACTGTTGTTATGCTGATTGTCAGCTTTAGTGTGCCGGGAGGCAGCTACTTATTTAAATGGCCATTATTGTTCAGTTTTATACCTGTAGGTATTATTTTTTTTATGAAACAAAAAAAATATTACACCATATTATTAAACAGCTCACTGCTATTTATTTTTGCTATTCCGGTGCTAAGCTGGTATCCGGTTATTACTCATCTCTTTTCGGTTTCAATGGGGCTTTATGCAGCCGGAATTACTATGATTATTATAGGGTTGATGATGGGCTTGCTGATACCCCATATTAACATCATAACCAGGCAAAAACCCTGGTTAGTGCCTGCATTGGCTTTTGTTTTGGGCCTTATTTTTATTTTATCAGGATCAATTAACCTTGAATACGATGAGCGCCACAGAAAGAAAAACAACATAACTTATGCTACCAATGGCCTCACAGGTAAAACTTTTTGGGTTACAGGAGACGAAAAAACCGACCAATACACAGAACAGTTCCTGACTAGCAGCCCCGACACTACAACACTGACTGATTTTTTCCCCATAAAAAATAGTTTTAGACCCATAGGAGTTTCTTTTCCCGTAACCGGTGACTCCTACCTTTATAATCAAACAACTCAACCGCCATTACCTGTACCAACAGCAAAACAGGTTTCAGATAGCATAGTAGACGGCAAACGTGTATTAACCCTGCATATAAATTCAAAAAGAAATGCAGCTAAAATGACAACATTTATCAAAGCAGGCCGGTCAGATGTCTCTATCCGTATAAATGATCTTAATAAACACAAACTTAGAAGCCCCGGTAAAACCAATTGGCACATATTAAGATATTTTGCCATGCCTGAAAATGGAATAAAGCTTACAATATATGCCGATCCGAAAGAGGAGATCAAACTAAATATAACTGATCAGGACTACGGCATGCCTGATTTTATAGAAAATAAAAACCGTCCGGAATATATGATGGCCAGGGGTGACCGTACCATTGCAACAATGAGATTTGTTTATTGATAATATTTACACAATAAAATATATTATCATCAGTGAGCTGACAAAACACCACTGATAAGAGCTTTTAGTGAATATTGGTAAGTTGTTGATGTTTATTTTTAATACCAGGTCATCTATTATCAAATAGCCGTTTTTTAACTTTAATCATCAAATATCCGGCTAATACAAAAACTCCGGCAAAAAACAGTAAAATAGTGCTGTAAGACCATACATACAAGGGTATTCCTTCTTTTTTCACAATGCGCTGCTGAATATCTTTATATAGATGAGGTATTTCAGGTACTCCATACTCATTTTTTTCGAAAGTGGCAGCATACCTGATTATTGCTTCCCATACTTTAAATTCACGTTCATCATGTTTTATTATGGTTTGCCGGATATCTTCAACCGGCTTACCTTCTGCGTTTCTCAAAACTATATGTAACCTATCCGACACTTTACTAATTATGGGGAGAAAAGATGCAAGATGATAATCCGATACCAAATGATAAAGCTCTTCACTACTATCTTTAATCTTTTCGAAATTATCATTTGCCGGAATATTTTCTCCTTCATAAATCCCGGCATTGATCACAGAACGGTAAGCAGGAACCGGAATATCAAGTATGGGTATTGTGAGCCATAAAGCTTTTCCGGGGTCATAACTATACTTTAATCCTGAAAATTGCAAAAAAAAGGCATCTCCCATTACCTGCGGCATTAATGAAGCTATTTCAAGCAAAGTTAACACATCCTCCCCTGTCATATAAAATGAAACCAAAGGGTAACCAGGGTTCATATCCTCTCCCATGCCAATTCCGGAAATAGAAGCCAGATCTAAAAAAGACACCTCCCCTTTTGACCATTCAGTAGTGCCCGGAATAATATCATGACGTATATTACCATTTGCCTGGAATGCAATATCTACATTTTCACCGGTATATCTTTCCCCCATAAATCGCATGGCATCAGTTATAAAATTACCTGTTGTAGTTTCTTCCATTTTTGACTCTTTTATCAATGAAAAATCTGAATACAAAACAGTTTCACCATAATCACCCACCAGCCCCCCGGTAAAAGTTTTAACAAATTCATTTAAATACATGCCATACCTATCTATTATAGAAGTAATTACAGGATCTTCTTCTATTCTGCTATCAAGTTTAATTAAATAAGGATTATCTTTTTCATCATTTAAAATTCTTAAACTACCAGTAGAAACATCAACAGCTAATTCCAGTTTGCCCACATACTCTAGAAAATATCCGCTATGTAAAATAATGGTATTATTAACAATCTCAGGCCTAGGTGTTTTATAATGATCATGGCCACCCAGGATAACATCTATTCCCTGAATTTTTGAAGCTAATAAACGGTCATGCACAATGCCCGAATGTGTTAAAGCAATAATAACATCGGCTCCTTCTTCACGCAACAACCCGGCCTGTTTCCGGGCTGTTTCTGTGGAAGGATGAATGCCAACAGGCCAGGCTGACGGTGCCACCGAATAGGCTCCCTCTCCCAGTAAAGAAAAAACACCAACAACAAGTCCATTACTTAAGCTAAACAGATGGTTGTCGGGTATTAATATATCTTTTAATTTAATATCAGATGGAATATCCAAATTGCTTCCCAGCAAAGGGAGATGCTCATGATAGTCAGGATATCCTGCTCTTTCAAAATAATCTGCCAGTATCTCGGGCCCATAATCAAACTCATGATTACCAATAGCTATGGCATCATACCCGACTTCTTTCATAATCTCCAATTCAGCAGAGTGCCCCAGTGGAACCAGCCAGGCAAAAGGAGAACCCCCAATAAAATCACCGGACGAAAACAATAAAACAGGCTCATCTTGCTTCTCATCACGCACCTGCTTTACCAATGTTGAAAGCCTGGCAAACCCTCCCAAAGAACCGTCAGGCTTATCCGGATGATAATCAACAAAAGGCAACGGAAGAAGATTGGAATGCTCATCACTGGTATGTAACAAAGTAAAACGTTTTTCCCGGCCAACGGAAGAAAAAACAATCAGTGTTAACATAATAAAAGTTAATAAAACTTTCAGGCTGAATTGACTCATAAATTTTAATATTGCTTCATACTTTAATGATAAAACGTATTGAAATTGTAATTACTTCAACAATATCAATTATAGAATTTTTCAACTTTATAATGAAATATATAAATTCTTTTTATGCTTAAGAATTAAAAGTAATGATTTTTTTAACAACAAAAATACAGGTTTTAGTAACCCGGATTTAAAAATCTATTTTGCCTGTTGTAAAAACATGAAGCTTTACCCAAACAAAGAAACTGTAAGAGCACACAATAAATCTGTATTTTTTTACAACTCTTTTAGTCAGAAAGCTCATATAAAAAAACGAAGTTGTATATAACCGGTTATAAATTTCAGGTTAACAAAACAACATTGTATTAAAATAAATTGTTATTTTAGATAACTAATTTTTGTAAAAATCCAGGGCTAATGAAGATAAATTATACTATACTTTTTGTTTTTTCGGCAATAACTCTATTTACACAAACTCCCGTAAAAAATTCATCAGGATGCAATAATATAAATACTCAGTTTTATTCATTTGTTGGTGAAGGAAATACGCAAATCGGCTTACCGGGCAACAAAACCGCGTTTTTGTATTCGGAAAATGCTTTGAATGCATCTGATAGATTTTTTGGAGGTGCTAATGATGATTATACAACAGGGGAGGATGAATTTGCCGGTGGTTCAGGGACTTCTGATGATCCCTGGTTAATATCAACGCCCGAACATCTTAACAATGTTCGCAATTATCTTGGAGCATCTCACGAGGACAAACATTTTGAACAGGTTAACAACATAAATCTTGACATATATCCGTGGAATGAGGGCTCCGGATGGTTGCCTATAGGCAGTCAGTCTAGCCATTTCATGGGTAATTATGATGGCGGTGGGTATAGTATAGAAGGTTTATATATTAACCGACAGGGTACTAACAATGTTGGGTTGTGGTCATATATAGGTAATGAAGGCAAGGTTTACAGCATAAAACTGGAGGATACAGACGTCAGTGGGGGTGCTTACGGTGTCGGAACCCTCACGGGATATAATCTTGGTATAATATCGGATGCTTATGCTACAGGCTCTGTAAGCGGTGGTTACAGGGCTGGAGGGTTAGTTGGTGAAAATAATCCCGGAACGGTAGAAAATTCAGGTGCCACAGTTGATGTAATTGCAAATGACGGAAGAATAGGTGGATTAGTAGGGTTTAATGTTCAGGGCACGGTATATGATTCATTTGCTGCTGGAGATGTTACAGGGGGTTGGTATGTTGGTGGGCTTGTTGGAAGAAACTATAACGGAACAGTCAAAAACTCTTATGCCACGGGTGCTGTGGATGGTAGCAACTGTATTGGTGGACTTGTGGGTGACAGTGAAGGTGGTTTGATTTTTGATAATTATGCTACAGGTGATGCAAGTGGCGGGTTTTCTGTTGGCGGGCTTGTGGGATACGTTTGGCAAACAACGATAGATAATACCTACGCTATCGGTGGCGTCAGCGGTTCTATGGATGCCGGAGGCCTTATAGGATATAACTTTGGAGGTACAGTTTCACACAGCTTTTGGAATACAGAAACATCAGGCCAGACATCCAGCAGTGGCGGAACCGGTAAGACCACCGAAGAAATGATATTGCAGGAAACTTTTTCAGAGTGGGATTTCGACAACACCTGGAGCATCATTGAAGAAGTAACTTATCCCTATTTAATATGGCAGGAAGAACCCGGAAGTCATAATTTCCCCTATGAAAAACATCATCTCAATCTTATAGCCAATCCAAAAGAAGGTGGAGATGTTTATGGAGAAGGTTACTATGAAGAAGGTGAAGAAGTGGAAATAAACGCCCAGCCCGCTGAAGACTGGAGGTTTGTTGAATGGACAGGCGATACGGAACATGTCGACAACCCCGAACAAGCAACTGCAAACGTTACCATGCCTGCTGAAGACATTACTCTCACAGCCTGTTTTGAACTATTATCAACCGACCTGTACATGCTAACGCTTTTAGCAGAGCCCACAGAAGGAGGTAATACAATAGGTGAAGGTGAGTATAAAGAAGGCGAAGAGGTGGAAATAGTCGCACAAGCCGCTGAAAACTGGAAGTTCGTTGAATGGACAGGCGATACGGAACATGTCGATAACCCCAAACAAGCTACTGCAAACGTTACCATGCCTGCTGAAGACATCACTCTCACAGCCTGTTTTGAACTATTATCAACCGACCTCTACATGCTAACTCTTTTAGCAGACCCCACAGAAGGAGGTAATACAATAGGTGAAGGTGAGTATAAAGAAGGCGAAGAGGTAGAAATCGTCGCCCAGCCCGCTGAAAACTGGAAGTTCGTTGAATGGGCAGGCGATACGCAACATATCGACAACCCCGAACAAGCTACTGCAAACGTTACCATGCCTGCCAATAACACAGAACTCACTGCAAATTTTAAAAATACCATGTATACAGAGCATATAACAGAACCTAATATAATGATATTCCCAAACCCGGCAAGCAACAGGTTTATCATTAAATCAAATAAACCGGTCAAAAAAATCAGGCTGATAAATAAAACAGGTCAGATAGTGAAAAATACTCAAATAAATGAATCATATAAGGAATTAGACGTGCATAATATTCCTCCGGGTGCCTACATTATGCAAATTTATTTAAAAGAGACTTTGAAAACACTTAATGTTCAAATTGCACGCTGAACCGGAAATATTTTATTATAGTTACCTTGTATATATTCTGAAGGTTTTTTGCCTCTTAAAACCATAAACTAAAAACTTTATTACTGAAATTTTTATTTTATTTTATTTGCTTAGCTGAGTTATTAATAGAACACTATGAACCGGACAAAGAAAAGTTACGACAGGTTATCAGGTATTTATGATTACTTTGAATTGCCGTTAGAAAGCGTTTTCACCAAATGGAGGAAGAATTTACTAAAGGAAGCATCAGGTGAAACACTTGAGGTTGGCATCGGTACGGGAAAGAACATCCTTTATTATCCTAAAGGCACGGTGCTGACAGGCATAGATTTCAGTGAAAATATGCTTAAAAAAGCCGGAAAAAAAGCCCGGAAAAGCTCTATCCAAACCCACCTTAAAGTTATGGATGCTCAAAACATGCAATTTGCAGATAATTCTTTTGATACCATCGTCAGTTTCTTTGTATTTTGCTCTGTTTCAGATCCTGTAGGCGGTCTGAAAGAGATCAGGCGTGTTTGCAGAAATGGTGGGAAAATTATAATGATGGAACATGTCAGAAGTGAACATAGGGTGAAGGGAAAGATTATGTATTTTTTAAACCCTGTACCTAAGTGCATCTTAGGAGATAATTTGAATCGCCGCACCTATTTTAACTTACTCAAAGCAGGATTTAAATGTGAAAATATAGAAGAGAAGAACATTTGGTTCGATATTGTCAAACATTTCAGGATCAAAAATGTTAAACTTAACCAAAGCGTTTAAATATGAATAATCACAGCAATGACCATAAATACCAAAATGGTCATCATGATCACAGCCATCATGAAGGTCATAAGCACCATCATGATCATAATCATCAAAAAGATAAAAAGAGACATGACAGCCATGGTCACCACGAGCACAAAGGAAGTGGCGGTCATGGTCATGGGAGTCATGATCATTCGGAGCATCATGAAATGATGATCAGGGATTTCCGTAAGCGGTTTATCATTTCCGTGATAATAACCATACCTGTTTTGCTTTTGTCACCAATGCTTCAGAACCTGCTGGGGTTTGAATTTACATTGTTTCCAGGCCATGACAAATACATCTTATTTGTCTTATCAAGCATAGTTTATTTCTATGGTGGGTGGCCTTTTTTGAGCGGACTGGCTGGTGAGTTGAAACAGAAGCGGCCCGGTATGATGACACTGATTGCTGTTGCTATAACAGTTGCATGGGGCTACAGTACTGCTGTTACTATGGGTGTTGAAGGAGCCACCTTTTTCTGGGAATTGGCTACCCTGGTTGACATTATGTTGCTAGGCCACTGGATCGAAATGAAATCGGTACTGGGAGCTTCCCGTTCATTGAAGAAACTGGTTGAAATGATGCCTTCGGAGGCACATCTGTTGAAAGACGGAGAAATACATGATATAAAAGTTGATGAACTTAAAAAGGATGATATGGTTGTGGTTCGTCCGGGTGAAAAAATACCGGTTGACGGTTTGGTTGCTGAAGGCAGCAGCAATATTGACCAATCTATGGTTACAGGGGAGTCCATACCTGTCAAAAAAGCAAAAGGAGACAAAGTTATAGGAGGTACTATTAATGGTAATGGCTCTTTGCAGGTAAGCGTGCAGGAAGTTGGGCAAGATGCCTATTTAAGCAAGGTCATCAACATGGTACACGAGGCACAGGCAAAGAAATCCAAAACCCAACACCTGGCTGACCGCATAGCTTTTTGGCTGACCATTATTGCTCTAACCGTCGGTTTTGGCACATTAACAGCATGGCTAATCATAGGTCAGCCTTTTGTTTTCGCACTCGAACGCATGGCAACAGTAATGGTCATCACATGCCCTCATGCTTTAGGACTAGCCGTGCCCCTGGTAGTGGCAATATCCACCTCAATAGCAGCCAGGTACGGATTGCTGATTCGTAACCGCACAGCCTTTGAGAATGCAAGAAAAATATCTATGATGTTGTTTGACAAAACAGGCACTCTCACCAAAGGTAATTTCGCTGTTACCCGCTATGGTTCACTAAATGATAATTTTGACGACAATCAGATCCTGCGTCTTGCAGGCGCTCTCGAAAAAAAATCGGAACATCCACTGGCTGCAGGCATCATGCAAAAGGTTAAAGATAAAAAGATCAAGACGCCCGAAGCAAATAACTTCAATGCCATAAAGGGCAAAGGGGTCGAAGCAGTTGTAGAAGGCCGCGAAGTCAGGGTAGTAAGCCCCGATTTCGTAAAAGAGAAAGGATTTGACATACCGGGTAAAGCTCACAGGAACGAGGCTGAATCTGTAGTTTTTGTGATGGTGGATGACAAGCTAACCGGCTTCATTGCAATGGCCGATGAAATCCGAGAAGAATCATTCGAGGCAATAAAAACATTGAAGCAAAGCGGTTTGAAATTGTACATGCTAACAGGCGATAATGAAAAGGTTGCTAAAAGCGTAAGTGAAGAGCTGGGACTGGATGGTTATTTTTCCGGTGTGCTTCCTGATCAAAAACTGGATAAGCTAAGAGAATTTCAGCAAAAGGGCGAGTTTGTAGCCATGACCGGCGATGGCATCAACGATGCCCCTGCCCTGGCAGCTGCCGATGTCGGTATTGCCGTGGGATCAGGTACAGATGTGGCAGCCGAAACAGCAGATATCATCCTGGTGAACAGCAACCCCAAAGATATCGCCTCACTGATCCTCTTTGGCAAAGCTACATACAGAAAAATGATTCAAAATTTTGCCTGGGCAACAGGTTATAATGTAGTGGCTATACCTTTGGCTGCAGGAGTTTTATATACGGCAGGAATACTTATCAGCCCCGCACTCGGAGCAATACTTATGAGTGCCAGTACCGTTGTCGTTGCAATAAATGCACAATTTCTAAGACGTAAAATATCAATCTTTTAAGCCTTATTTTGTTTTAACCTCCATTTGTTTATTGGTAAGTTTTTAATGGTTAAAACAATAACAAATGCTAAAACCATTGAAGCAAAAACATCGGATGGAAAATGAACTCCCAAAGCCATTCTCGAATATGCTACGATTATTGCCCAAACTAAAACCGGTAAATAGTAAAGCTTTTTTATACCTAAAAATGCTAAACCCAGTGCTAAAGTGAATACAATGGCAGTATGTCCTGAAGGAAAAGATGGAGTGGTCGCTTCAGTAAGATTTATTATATCCTGATATAATACAAAAGGCCTTGATCGTAATACACCATATTTTAATGAAATTACAATTAGCGTTACCATAAAAAACATAAAGACCAGTCTCAAAAAAATCGCTTTTATACTTTCTGATTTCTTAATAAAGACAAGAAATCCTAAATAAAGAATAATACCTGTTGCTATGAAATACGCTGATTCCGAAATCCAAAATAAAACAGAATCAAATAGTTCGATTCTGTTATTCTGAATCAGACGGAGAATGATTATATCAATTTCAAACAGTTTGCTCATTTAATTTTCTTAAAATCTACTTCGATAAATCAGTTTTATTATACACTACTTATGGTCTTATTTCCTGATCAATATTAATTGATTATTATACCAACCTCCTTAACGAGTGATGTTTTTGGAATAACTGTAATATTATTTATCAGTCAGCAAAAATATAACATCTTTTGTTTTTCCAATCGTTTTTCCATTTTTAGTTTTCTACCATATTGTCGTAGCTATGTAGCTATGCGACTTGTAGCTGTTAGTTTTCTGCTATAATGTTGTCGATGATACGACCCGGTAGAGACGTGCCTCTCCGGCACGTCTCACTTTGCTAAATCCGTATAGCATTGTACAGAGCCTTTCGGCACGTCTCCATTTTCTTCAATTTACTCCGCTTCTTGATATACCCTGCCAAACAGAAACTCTTTCTCATTATTTGATTTTTAAACTTTTTTCTTGAAAAAAAAGTTACAAAAATTCAAGGCTGTGGTTCCGCCACCACAAAAATACGCATCAAGGGCTAAAATATTTGCAATGTCACTTTTGGCTTTGATCTGTTTTTGTAAGTGTTTTAATCTGTATTATATTTTAAATCCATTCCGACAACTTTACGGAGCGACTTCAAATATTTTTTAACGCTTTTTTCGCTTGTTTTGTAGGTGTCTTCACCAAAGGCCGGAGGACGGTTTTAACCAACTTTGGTATAAAAAATCAAACTTATTAAGATTTTTAAAACCAATTTACTATAAATCTATCTCCAAAACCTTAAGGCAATTATGCCGGCACATCTCGACGTTTAGGCAGGCCGACGTAACGCTGCTTTCAGAGTACTGCGGGGGTTTGTAGAGATGTGCTTTGTGGCACGGCTCGATTGGTAAGATGCTTAAATGGATTTTGTAATAAGAAAAGAACCGGTATCACGAGTAAAATTAATCCAATAACTCAACAACAAAGACCGCAACACCGTCTTTAATATCATTGATACAATGCTTACCAAAAGGAAGTTTAAGGAGTTCTTTCAGAAGAATGTGGCGGTGCTTTAATTGGCTCACTGTTTTATTTATGTTGGGTGATTGAAATAAAATTCACACAATTGTAAATCTGCCTTACACTAATAAAAGAGATGTAAACATAGCATTAAATAAAATTATTTTAATCTTCGCAAGCTTTAGGGAAAGCCACTTTTACCATTGCCCACTCAGGCGTTACGTTTAATGAGTAACTATCATGATGGGTTTGGGTCCTGATATAATATCTATAATCCATAATAGTAAAAAGAAAACATTCTGTTGAAAAATTTGTTATAAAAACATCATCTCGAAGTTTTTCTTGATTTGAAGTAAAGATATCTCCTAAATTAGAATATTCAATAAAGTGTTTTTTATCAAATATCAATGCATTACTTCCTCGCAGATAAACATTTTTTTTAAACATTAGTGCTTCAATGTCTATATCATTATTTGCATATAACTTTGCGTTATTCCTTGTTGTTATTAATTCTAAAACGGTTCTTCCTTTTGAAATAAAAAGTATAACAGGTTCTTCAATACTAATTTCACCAATAACTATTAATATTGGCTCATGCTTATCTAACTCTTCAAAAGTCGTATAATCTTGTATTCTGCAACTAGTTATTAAATGCAGAATAGTTAGAAAACAAATTAATTTAAATTTAATTATTTTCTTCATTAGTTTCTTCTAATAATTCTTCATTTTCTTAATTGCTCTATGTTCCCATTTCTAACATTATCATTTCATATATCATCTTTGCAGTATAAATCTTTTTCAAAATATAAAATAAAGATATTATTTAAGTGATATTTTTATTTGATTTCCGCTTTAATTTCCCATTTTGAATTTTTCTGATTGCTTTTTACTATAAATATCAAGTTAGTTATGCCTCTTAGAGGTATTTCTTTTGTCATTTTTCCATTGGTTTCATTATTTTTTTTTGAAAACAACTCTTTTCCTCTTTTATTTTTTATAATTAAGTGATCTGCAACATCGTGAAAATCATAACTTAGTTTTAGTTCTGTTTCGTAACCCGAAAGCAGTATTTCTTTTGTTTGACTTCCCATACCAACAAAATCTTTATAGAGTTCTCTGTAGAATATTTTATCTGTCTCGTCCTAAAATAGGTTTACACAAAAAAGTGTAATTATGAATAAAAAAAGTAAATTTATTTCAGGACGAGACACTAAATTTTTGGAAATATATTTTTACCCCAAAAATTTAAAAGCATCATAAACCAAAAATGCCGGCCATACAATTGCCTTAATAAAGCCCAGCACTCCCGACCAGAATGTGGTTGCCTGTGAAATAAAATAAATTGCGGCGCCAATAAATCCTAAACCATATATAGCACCTGATGGACCTGTGTCTTTTGCTTTATCACCCATAGTAAATTATATTTTTGATTAAATAATTAGGTACTAAAAATAGTAAAAAAACCATTTATAATAATTTGTTATTGCAAAATTTGCTTGGTTCATTACTATAATTTAAATGAAGCAAGGTTATTCACCACTCCTCATTTAAAAATGTAATTACAACGAAAACAATTATTGTGTGTTGTCTTGTATGGCATTATAATTTCTTCCGTCCTTAATCAAGACCACACGCGTATTGCCAAGATGATCATGGAGGTGTATTTCATTGGTTGCTTCATTATTTTCAAACATTACAAACCGTCCATTTGGAGTATTTACCCATCCCA
>PUKZ01000122.1 GCA_003550725.1 Bacteroidales bacterium
ATTATAGCGACGAAAATGGCCCTTACTTGTGGGTTCATGCACATCCGGGTGCAGATGATGCTATACTTAAACAAATTGAAATCTCAACCGGTGACCTGCTTCAGTCTTTTGATGTATCTACGGTAGTAACTATAGACGATTCCCCGTCGGGAGGTTTGCAAATAACCGACCTGGCTTACCCGGGTAAATGGACATTTTTGGGCGCAGCTCAAAATGACGTAATATGGTGCCTTGAACTGACAGATGCTGGTGTTATCCTTTATACCGATGCAAATGGCGAGGCTTCCTTTGATGCAATCGACGGTGATTATGACTTCACTGTAGAAAAAGAAGGATATGCCACTTACCAGGGTGATTTTACCGTTGATGGTGAGGATAAGGATATAGAAGTAACACTTGGAGAAGACCATGTTATCAGCGATTTCCCCTGGGAAGAAGACTTTTTAGACCCCTGGGTAGGTGATCCTGAAGCACCTGAATCATGGACTGTAGTCAATGGCGAAGAAGGTGCTTACTGGGAGCAATCCAGTGTACACTCATATTCAGGAGATTATTCAGCAAGATCATACCAGGGAGCCGGCTCGGATAATGTTGCCGATGAATGGCTCATTACACCGGCTTTGGATTTTGACAATCCCGAAGCTACTATGATGACATTTTATGGCTATATATCTCAAGCACCTGATGGGGTAAGAGAAAAAATGCGCGTCCTCATTATGGATGAAGTGTATGATAATGTTGAAGACCTGCATGCCAACGCTATTCTTTTAGATTCATTATACTTTACACAAGACTGGGAGCAATATGTCATTGACTTGACAGACTATAGCGGCGCTCAACACCTTGCTTTCAACTACTGGATCAGAGATGAAGAAAACGCCACTTTTGCCTGGATATATGTTGATGACGTTGCCGTAGGCGACTGGGATACATTTACATTAACCATGGAAGAACCGGAAGGAGAAGGCACAGTTGACCCATCACCGGGAGATCATCTTTTCATGGAAAACGATATAGTAACTCTTACTGCCTCACCTGATTTTGGCTGGGAATTTGATTATTGGACAGGTGATGTAGAAGACCCAAACAGCCCGGTTACGACAATTCTAATGGATCAAGACCATACTGTAAAAGCTCATTTCGATTTATTTGAAGCAATTGAACTGCCATACTTCGAGTGTTTCACAGGAGTGCCAATTGGCGAAATACCGGCTAACTGGGACAGAGATGTCGATAACTGGGGTGCCAACGACTCCAACGAAGCCGGCGGTGAAGCACCCGAGATGCGTATGAGTTGGAGCCCGAGCGTAGAAGGTGAATTTTATCTCACAACGCCACCAATAAATACCGAAGGAGAAGATGCATTGTCATTCTCATTTAAGATGCATCTAAATAACTTTGGCAGCCCCGGGCCATATACTCTCAGAGTAGTTTCCATAGTTGGTGATGATGAATACCTGATAGAAGAATGGGTCGCTCCGGGTGATATCCCCGCTACCAATATAGAAAAAGTTCTAACAGCCGATGATCATGGAGTGGGCGCCGACGAGTTCCACTTAGCATGGGTATTCGATGGCGACACTTATGAAATGAACCATTGGAATATAGATGACATTTCACTGGACGAAGCACCGGATCTTTACAGCCTCACTCTTAACGCCGAACCCGAAGAAGGAGGTACTGTATCGGGCGAAGGTATGTACCAGGAAGACGAAGAAGTAGATATCTCTGCAAGCCCGGAAACAAACTGGGCCTTTGTTGAATGGACAGGTGACACAGAATATGTTGATGACCCACAGTCAGCTTCAACCACGGTAACCATGCCTGCTGAAGATATAGAACTAACGGCCAACTTTGAAGAAGAAGATCTTTATACTGTTACCTTTATGGTTACAAACCAGTTTGAAGAACCGGTCGAAAATGCAGAAATCAGCATATTCCACGAATCAAAGAACAGAAGCGTAATGGGTATGGATAGAATACATACCAACAATGCAAGTGCAGAAAACATTAATGAATCGCAAAGCTCTATGAAGCAGAGTAATGAAGGCAACATGTATGAGATCTTCGACCTGCCGCATAGATCACAGGAATTGGTCAGATGTACTAATGTAAGTTCAAAGGTAGATCTGAATACAAATTATTCAAAAGGACTGGTTCCGGTAAGAAGTGACATTGAGGTTGCTATTCTTACTCCGGATGATGATCCTCATGATGCATTCATTAATGAGTTGGATGCTTATGATTTTATTAATGCATCCCTTTTCCCACAAGGCTTAATAGCTGACATGGATGTTGATGACCTTCTAGTCTACGATGTCTTAATTACTTATAACAACCATCAATGGAGTGCTGGTGCAGCAAATGCCGACCCCAACCATGTGGGTGATGTACTTGCTGAGTATATTGACCAGGGAGGAGCTTTTATTGAAGGTAACTTTGTGATGGACTTTTTCGGATGGGAAATAGGAGGCAAATACTTTAATGAAAACTATTCACCATGGCAACAAGCAACCGGTGATGGAACCAAATCTGTGAATTTGGTAATAATTGAAGATGATCATCCAATATTTACTGACGTAGATAACGTTGGCACTGCTTCTTCAATGTTTATGAATCACCCGGGGCTTGTCGATGCTACGTTACTGGCCGACTGGGACGACGGATGGCATGCCATTGCAGAAAAAGATGATAAACCGATAATTGGAATTCAACTACTGACAATGGCCGGCGGTTCCCTTAATTACACCGGCGATGGGACAACACTTTACGCAAACACTATTGTATACCTCGCCGGCGGAGCTGATATTGTACTTCATACAGATGAAGACGGTATTGCATCCTTTGAAACATCAAGCGGTGATTATAGCTTCATTATAGAAAAAGAAGGTTATATAACCTATGAGGATAGCTTTACCGTAGAAGATGAAGATAAAGATATCGAAGTAACATTTCTTAAAGACGTAGATTCTCACTACCTGACTCTCAATGCAGAACCTGAAGAAGGAGGTACTGTAGAAGGAGAAGGTGAATACTATTACGGGCAGGAAGTAGATATTGTTGCAGAAGCAAACGAAGGGTGGATATTTGAAGAATGGACAGGCGATATAGATCATGTTGATGATCCTGAATCAGCAACAACAATAGTATATATGCCTGATGAAGATATCGAACTTACAGCCAACTTTGTAGAAGCCACTTACATCCTCACACTAATCGCAGATCCAGAAGAAGGCGGAAGTGTCGAAGGTGAAGGCGAATACTACTTTGGCGAAACAGTAGATATCTCAGCTATCCCTGAAGAAAACTGGGAATTCCTCAACTGGTCGGGTGATACAGATTATGTCGATGACCCCGAAGCAGCCTCAACAACTGTAACTATGCCGGCAGCTGATGTAGAACTTACAGCCAACTTTGAAGATCATACTGCGACTTACGATCCCGGTATAGCAGAGTTGTCAGTGTATCCGAACCCAACACGTGATAAGTTTAACGTTAAATCAAACCAAATGATCAACCAGATCAGGATGATAGACGTTAGCGGACAAGAAGTTATAAATCGCACCGTGGATGACTATGAAATTGAAATAAACGTAAACAACCTGAAACCGGGTGTTTATTTCATGCAAATCCATACTTCCACGACTATAATAACTGAACGTGTCCAAATAACACGTTAACACTAACCACAGAAGTTAACAAACTTCAGTGCTTTATAACATTTTTAAAAACAAAAAAGGGGTAGGCGAAAACGCCTCCCCTTTTTTTATCCAATTATTACTCGCCAATAAAACAAGCATATAATACAATTATTATTTCCCGCAGAAAAAACTTGTTTTACTAAAAAACAATAAGAACATAACAGCTATTGTAAATTTTTTGCAGGCTGGCAACAACTTAAAATGATCTTAAAAAATGTTATAATATCTTATATACTTATATTCGACAGAAATTTTTGATTTTTTTTATTTGTTTTTACATTTTTTTTATTTAAATTTGAAATGCTAAATTCTTTTAAGAAAGATTAGTAGTTAATACAAAAACATCAAGTAATTAAACTATTAGTAATTAAATTTTTATTTATGAACTAACTATTAATTAGAATTCTTCAAAAATTGCGCCGGGTGGTATTTCAAGAAAATTACACACCCGTTATTTTACAAAACTTATGAATTAAATTTATTGTTTCACTAAAATTTTTAAGAGTATGAAAAAAATTACAGTATTATTTTTAACAGTTTTTTCTGTGATGCTTGTTTTTGGGCAGGATCAGGCAATTGATCAACAAAGAGAACTGGAACGTGAAGTAAGAGAGTATCGACAGCAGTACCCGTTTAATGAAATTGACCCGAGTCCTTCAACACCAACTCTCATACCGGGCAGGGAAATGTTCGATTTACTTTTCGAATTCCCTCATCATCTGGCCGATGGTGAATATCCCGTTGAAACAGACGGTGAATATATTTATACAGCTCACTGGAACGACGTTACCTTCCAAAGGTATGACATGGATGGTACGTTCGTTGAGTCATTTACTATAGCTGGTGCAACCAATATGAGAGACCTTACTTACGACGGAACCTATTTTTATGGCTCGAATAACAGTAACACCGTTTACGAGATGTGCTTTGAAAATGAAGAGTTAATAAGTTCATTTACTACTACAGCTGTTTCCAATATCAGGGGTATAGCTTATGACCCTGATGAAGACGGATTCTGGACAACCGACGGCTTTAATCCGCCGTTAACATTAATTGACCGCAACGGTGATCAAATGGATCAAATTAACCCCAACATTGGAAGCCTCACAGGCCTGGGCTGGGATAATTATAGTGATGGCGACGGCCCATACTTATGGGTTTATGCACATCCCGGATTTGCTCCTGATAGAAATATCCTGAAACAGGTAGAAATATCTACAGGTAATGTACTTCAAACGTATAATGTCATGGATGTAGCCTCGTTAGATCCTGATGCCCCGTCAGGCGGGTTGACAATAACCGACCTGGCAGTACCCGGCAAATGGGCATTTCTGGGAGCTGCACAAAATGATATGATCTGGTGCCTTGAACTGACTGATGCAGCACCTGAAGATTCACCTGCTATGCCAACAGATTTTACTGTTACAGCTGGTACCGCCGGTGCACTGCATGCCGACCTTAGCTGGACGAACCCCGACGAAACAGTTATCGGAGAACCCCTTACTGATCTTGACCATATACATATATACCGGAATGATGATCTTATTCACACAATCGATGACCCAACAATTGGCGGAGCCGAAACATACCATGATGATGATATTACCGAAGCAGGATTATATAATTATGTGGTAGTTGGAGAAAATGATGCCGGTGAAGGTATACCTGCAAGCAAAAATGTATGGATTGGTGAAGATGTACCCGCAGCTCCCGAAGATGTAACCCTGCAAGCAGTTGGCGTAGATGGTGAAATTACATGGGACGCACCTACAGAAGGATATCACGGAGGATACTTCACAGGCGATAATGTTACCTATACTGTTGTAAGATTCCCTGATGAAGTAGAAGTAGCTACCGACATTACAGCCACCTCATATCTAGATACCGATATTCCGGAAATGGGCACCTATTATTACACAGTAACCGCAAGTAATGATGTTGGAGAAGGAGGAACCGCACAATCAAATACAGCAACACTGGGTGAAATACCTACACCCCCATATTATGAAGATTTTACCGGTGTAGAATTAGGAGATATACCGGCAGGATGGACAAGAGATATTGATAACTATGGTGTAGTTGACAATGACAACGCCGGTGGCGAACCCCCGGAAATGGAATTCTATTTTAGCCCTAGTCAAGTAGGTGAGTTTTATCTGACTACACATGATATTAACACTGAAGGGTATGAAGCTTTGAAGTTTTCATTCAGAAACTACCTCAACGACTTTAGCGGCGGTGGTTATACTCTCAGGGTCGTCTCAATCGTCGATGGTGAAGAGCACGTAGTATGGGAAGAAAACCCGACAGGTGACATGCCGGCTGAAAAATTAGAATTTCTGCTTACGGAAGATGATCATGGAGTAGGCGCCAGTGACTTCCAGCTTGCATGGGTATTTGATGGTGACACCTGGGATATTAACTGGTGGAGCTTTGACGACATAGCACTGGAAGCAATATATGAAATCCCGTTTGAAGAAGATTTTGCCGGTGTAGACGAAGGTGATATTCCCCAAGACTGGACAAGAGATGTCGAAAACTTTGGTGTATCCGACAATAACAACGCCGGTGGTGAAGCACCGGAAATGGAATTCTACTTTAGCCCCGGAAATGAGGGAAGATTCTATCTGACAACACCTACAATACAGACTGATCAATATAACATACTGGACCTTTCATTCAGAAATTATGTTGCAGACTGGGATGGTGGTTATACTCTTAGTGTTGTTGTACTGGCCGACGGTGAAGAGTACGTAGTTTGGGAAGTAGAACCTGACGGTGATATGCCTGCCGAACTGCTCGAATTCACCCTAACACCTGATCATGGCCTCGAAGCTGATTTTATACAACTCGCATGGGTATTTGATGGCGATAGCTGGGATATAGATTGGTGGAACTTTGACGACATCGTGCTTGAAGAGTCAGATCAAGAGTTATACAGCCTCACACTCCATGCAGAGCCCGAAGAAGGCGGATCAGTTCAAGGTGGAGGCGAAAACTTCACAGAAGGTGATGAAGTAGCAATATCAGCTGAACCGGCACTGGGCTGGGAGTTTGTAGACTGGACAGGTGACACTCAATATGTAGATGATCCTCAATCAGCAGAAACAATCGTTACAATGCCTGCTGATGATGTTGAGCTCACTGCAAACTTTGATCCGGCTGATTTCTATACTGTAACATTTACCGTTACCGACCAGTTCGATGATCCTGTTGAAGATGCACAAATCACCGTAATTCCGCAAAGAAAAGAAAGCCCGAAGTTTACTAACCCGGCAAACAACAAAGCGGCTAACCAATCGCAAGGCCCGGTTAACAGCAGCAAGATGGACAGTGATCCTGACAGGTCACCAATATCTCTTGAACCTTCGCCGGCCAGAGACATGTTTGATTTGCTGTTTGAATTCCCGCCTCATCTTGCTGATGGCGAATATTCAGTTATTACCGACGGTGATTACATTTATACAGCCCACTGGAATGATGTTACCTTCCAAAGGTATGAAATGGATGGTGATTTCGTTGAGTCATTTACTATAGCAGGAGCAACCAATATGAGAGACCTTACATACGACGGTACATATTTTTATGGCTCGGATAACAGTAGCACCGTTTACGAGATGTGCTTCGAAAATGAAGAGTTAATAAGTACATTTACTACCACAGCTGTTTCCAGTATCCGGGGTATAGCTTATGACCCGCAGGAAGACGGATTCTGGACTACCGACGGCTTTAATCCGCCGCTAACATTAATTGACCGCGACGGTGATCAATTGGATCAGCTGAACCCTGCCATTGGAAGCCTCACAGGCCTGGGCTGGGATAATTATAGTGATGGCGACGGCCCATACTTATGGATTTATGCACACCCGTCACCCGATGATAACATCCTTAAACAGGTTGAAATAGCAACCGGTGATGTGCTTCAAACATTTGACGTATCTACGGTAGCCAGCACATCTGCCGGATCCCCGTCAGG
>PUKZ01000003.1 GCA_003550725.1 Bacteroidales bacterium
ATATAAAAAAGTAGAATTAGTAAGGAAAAACAGGTAAAAATTTCAGTTTTTTCTTTTTAAACATGTAAACAAATTCAATTTTTTTGAAATAAAAATTCAATTTAGAAATTTAGGTATAATTATGTTTTGATTTGACTCTAGACTATGAAATTATTTTTTAATATTTGTTAGTGTTGTTAGTATTGTTAGTGTTGTTATTTGTAATTAATTAATTTACTATATTTTACAAGGTTCATAAGACAAAATTAATGTTTTTTTCTAGTCTTAAGCCTTGATTTTATTGATATAAAAAAAATAATTTAACAAAAAACAGTGAAATCGGATCATATAAAAAAATCAATGATATCTGGTTAAAATTTTAAAACCTTTCGTATAATAAAATTATTTTTGCCTGAACACTACCGTAAAATATAAAACCGACAAATGTTGTCAAAAAACACTAACAAGCTGTTATTCAAAACACAAACAATTCTGAATATAATGTTTATTTAAAAAAAATATTTGGTAAAATTTTTAGATTTTTTAAAAAAATTATATTTTTACCATTTATAAGTTAATTAAAGTCAAACAAAACAGGAATTCATAGAAAAAATAAAGTTACAAGACACATTAAAATCAACAAAACATGATATTAATCAAGATTTTTTTACTCATAATTTTGTTGACATGGCTCCCATCTACTTTTAATCCAGGTTTTGAAGCTTATTCAAACAATTCACAACCACCGATGGGTAAAAGCAGCAGTAGTATTAGGGCAGAAAGCCGGTCAACACCTCCTTTTGGTCAGCCCCGCGGGCCTTTAAGGGAATCACTTCGCTCCATGATGCAAAAACAAGATTTTGAATTAGGAATAATAGCAGGCACATCTCATTCGCTAACTAATATAGGAACAGGCAGGCCCTCTTTTATGGGTACTCATTGGGAAACAACCGATCTTAATGCAGGGCTTTTTGCCCGGTATCATTTTCATGATAACTGGGCTATAAATTCAGCTTTTCATTATGCTCGTATTCATTCGGCCGACAGCCTTTCCGGCGAAGGATCGGGCAGATATTCCCGCGGATTTTATTTCAGCAATCAAATTTTTGAATTAAACCTGAAAGGCGAATTTTTTATACCGGAATTGCTTCGAAACTATCCCTGGGATATTTATGGTTATTTAGGGGTTGCTGTTTTTTATCACGATCCTGATCTGCATGTTCCTGACCCTCCTCCTTCCAATCATACAGAAGAATCATACAGCAACATTCAACCTGCTATACCAATGGGTGTTGGTGTTATATATACCATCAACGATAATTTTAGATTTGGTTTCGATATAGGTCACAGAATTACTTTTACCGATTACCTTGATGGTTTTTCAAGGCCTTATAGTGATGGTAATGATGCTTATTTTTTGGGATCATTTAAGCTTAGCTACTTCTTCGGAGAAACCAGGATGATACCTTATTAATACCGGTTACGATAATAATAACTTATTAATTAATAATAAAATCCGGTTAATTAATAAATTTATAAGCGTTTATTAAAAATATACTGGTAAAATAATGATCAGATTGTACCCATTACTTTTTTTAATGTTGTTTCCAACTTTTGCTTTGTAAACGGCTTAGTCAATATACCGTTATAATCATAGCTGTCATGTCCTTTAAAATAATTTAATGAACAATGAGATGATATAATGATAACCGGTATTCTCTTCTTATTTCCTTCAAGGTTTTCCCTTATGTACCGTACAGTCTCAAAGCCATTCATCACAGGCATCTCAATATCCAAAAGAACAATATCATACTCACTGGCAATTATCTTATCTATTGCATCCTGGCCGTCAACAGCCTCATCACAAGTAAAACCCATGCTTTTGAGTAAAGTAATTATCCTCAAACGATTGGTGTACATATCATCTGCTATCAAAAATCTCATACTATATTAATTAATTAATAATTATTTCACGAAAACACAAACCGTTAAAAATAAAAACAGGGGTAAAATTAAAATGTTTAACAAAATAAAATTTTATAAGCATATTAAAAATTTTGTGAATAAATTTGTTACAAATATTTTTTTATTGATAAATTTAAAAATCTGTTAAAAAACACCTGTAAATTTACTATAATTAATATTTAAATACTGTTTGAGTTTAAATCATAAAGAGTTTTTTGGTTTGCCAATAAAGTTTGTAAATTAGGTTATAAGATCATTAAAATAATATTTTTGTATTAAGCATTTAATTCTAAAATAGGGTAATGAACGATAAACATTACAAAAAAATATTAGAAGCGGCTCCTTTTGCTTACGCTTATCACAAAATAATAGTTGATGATAACCTGGCGCCTGTAGATTATGAATTCATTGAAGTAAACAGATCATTTGAAGCACATACAGGACTAAATGCTTCAAAAATTATAAATAAAACTATTACTCATGTGCTTCCTGAGATTACAAAAGATGATTTTAACTGGATAAAATGTTATGGAGAAATAGCTTTACAGGGAGGTGAAAAAGAATTTGAGCAATATTCGGCATCATTTAAAAGATGGTATAAAGTTCATGTTTACTCACACGAAAAGTATTATTTCTCAACTATTTTCACTGATATAACCAAGGAAAAAGCCAGCACTTCAGAGATTGAAAACTTTTTTTCGGTAAACCTTGACCTTTTATGTATTGCTGATATAGAAGGTAATTTCATTAAAGTAAACAAAGAATGGGAAAATATTCTTGGTTATTCGGTAAAGGAGCTTCAAAAAAGAAAATATCTTGAATTTATTCATCCTGATGACATGAGCGCCACATTGCAAGCAATGAAACAGTTGAGTGACCAAAAAGAGATCATAAATTTTGTTAACCGCTTTAAAGCCAAGGATGGTTCTTATCGATTTATTGAATGGCGATCCAAGCCTAAGGGAATTTTAATTTATGCTGCGGCAAGAGATATCACAGACCGAATCAAAGCCGAAGATGCTTTAATTAAAAGCGAAAAGAAATACCGGTTATTTTTTGAAAAATCACCACTGGGTATTTTACATTTTAACAACAATGGGCATATAACCGAATGTAATGATAATTTTGTTAAGATTATCGGTTCTTCAAGAGATGTATTACTTGGAAAAGATTTGACAAAATTGCCGGATAAAAGAATTACATATGCAGTTAATAAAGTTATTAAAGGCCATGCCGCCACATTTGAGGGAAATTACAGCTCAGTAACTGCCGATAAAACCACCCCGGTCAGGGTTTTGTTTTCGCCGTTAATAAACAAAAATAAAAAAGTGGAAGGCGGAATTGGACTTGTAGAAGACCGCAGCGATCAAATAAAAAAAGAAAGCCTGGAAAAACAAGTAGCAATAGCAAAAGAATCAGCAAAATTTAAACAAAATTTCCTGGCAAACATGAGCCACGAAATACGTACTCCTCTTACCGGAATTATAGGCCTAATAGAGATAATTGAAAAGACCAGCCTAAACTCACAATTGCAGGAATATATAAAAATACTTAAAACCTCCAGCGAAAACCTTAATGAAATTATTGACCAGGTATTAGATTTTTCTAAAATTGAAGCCGGAAAAGTTAAATTAAAATTAAAGCCTTTCCAACTTGATAGCTTGCTTGAAAATGCAAAAGTTTTATTTAATACTTTATGCGATAAAAAAGATATAGAGTTTCATACAATCAGAGATAAAAATTTGCCTGAATTTATCAAAGCTGATGACAAACGCATCACACAAATTATAAATAACCTGGTTTCTAACGCCATAAAATTCACCAATAAAGGAAAAATTGTATTGAAGGTTGAACTGGATTCTTATTTAAAAGAAACTGACAGTTTGGTTATAAAAGTTATATTAAGTGATACAGGCATTGGTATTCCGGCTGATAAACATAAAAATCTTTTCGCTCCTTTTTCACAAATTGATAAGCACGACACACGGCTCTATGAAGGAACCGGCTTAGGACTTTCAATTTGTAAGGAATTAGCAGAATTGCATGGAGGCAAAATAAATATGAAAAGTAAACCAAATAAGGGAAGCTCCTTCTGGTTTACTTTTATTGCTCAAAAAGCAACAAGTATAACTGAAACAAAAGAATATAAAAAAGAGTCCTCCAGGCGGGGCAATTTAAATATACTTTTTGCCGAAGACAAACTTACAAATCAGAAAGTGGTTCAGCTAATGCTTAACTCAATGGGTCACCAGGTTACTATTGCAAAAAACGGCCAACAAGCAATTGACCTTTATAAACCGGGCGTATTCGACATAATTTTAATGGATATCCAAATGCCGTTAATGGATGGAATCACAGCAACCGGGAAATTAAAAAAGAAATACAAAGACCTCCCTCCCATTGTAGGACTTAGCGCAAACGCCTTTGAAGGTGACCGTGAAAAATACATGGCTAAAGGATTGGATGAATATCTTACAAAACCCGTGAAAGAAGAAGATTTTATAAAATTGTTGAAAAAACTGGATATGATTTAGATTTTGCGTTGGTGTGAAAATTGAAAAATTAAACAAACTAACAAAAAACAACATTACCACATTTACAAATTAACACCAAACTCATATGACTCAAGCCCATCATAGCAAAGCAATCAAAAACGCCCCTTTCGGATATGCATATCATAAAATTATTCTCGACGATAACGGTAAGCCTGTTGATTATATCTTTATAGATGTTAACCCTGCTTTTGAAAAGCTTACAGAATTAAAAGCAGAAACTATTATTAACCGTAAAGTTACAGAAGCTATACCCGGAATGGCTAAAGAAGGAGATTTTGACTGGATTGGTTATTACGGAGAAATAGCTGTTAATGGCGGTGAAAAAGAATTTGAACAGTATTCCGGGCCACTAAAAAAATGGTACAGGGTTAATGCATACTCTACCGAGAAGCACTATTTTTCTACTATCTTTACTGATATTACACAAGAAAAACTTATAGCCGAAACATCAAAATATTTTTTACAAAATCCGGAAAAAGAGCCTGATTATCAAAAAATTTGTAATGACCTACTGGCTATAACAAATGCTAAATATATTGCATTAAATATTCTTGATGACAACGGTAAAGACTTTACAACTGTTGCAATATCCGGTATTGACAAACATATCAAAAAAGTATCTGAGCTTCTTGGATTTGAGATTGCCGGGAAAAAATGGAAGTACGACCCGGTAAGAGCAGAAAAAATTAAAAACAAACAAATTACAAGGTTTAAAAGAATCAGTGATTTAACAGGTGATATTTTCCCAAAAAAAACCATTACCCTGATTGAGAATTTTTTTAAAGCCGGTGAAATAGCGGTTATAAAAATAATGAAAGAAGAACGGTTTTTAGGGGATTTTACCGTTATAATGCATGAAGGCGAAACATTAAAAAACGAATCGTTATGGGAAATTTTTGCTCAGCAGTTTGGTATGTTCTTACAAAAGCTTGGTGCGGAGAAAGAGTTTAAGAAAGAATCAATATTACGTAAGCAATTACTCGACCACATACCCGGCTACCTGGCTTTAGTTCTAAAAAAAGACATTCGTGAGATAGTAGCCTCAAACAAGGCAGCCATAAGTGTTGGAGCTGTACCCGGCAAAACTTGCTTTGGTACCAGTGCTATGCGTAATGATCCTTGCCCTTTTTGTCTGGCTGACGAAATGTGGAAAACCGGTGAAACACAAAACATTGAAGTAGAATACAGGGGAAGATGGTATGAAGGTCATTGGGCTCCACTATCTGATGATTTGTACATGCATTATATAAAAGATATTACAGAAACCAAAAAAGCAGAAGAAACCTTAAAAACTTATGAAAAAATATTTTTTAATACCAATGATATGCTTGCTATTATTGGTTTCGACGGCTACTTTAAAGATATTAATCCCTCATGGCATAAAAATACAGGATGGAGCAAGAAAGAATTAATGTCAAAACCGTTCCTGAAATTTATTCATCACGACGATAAAAACCCAACCATTAATACTTTCAATAGCGCATGTAAAGGTTCTAAAATACTTTATTTTGAAAGCAGGTTTATATGCGCTGACGAAACAGAAAAATGGTTCTTATGGGACTTCATACCCTATACAAGCGAAAATATATTGATTGGCGTTGCCCGTGATAATACAAGAACCATAATGCTCGAAAAGGAAAAAGATATATTTAATACATTATTAGTAGAAAGATTAAAAGAGCTTACCTTTTTAAATAATTTATCAAAAACCGTTTACGACTCAGAAGCAGAAGTTTCCCGGATATTTAAACATATTACAAGTTTAATGCCACATGCATTTCAAAATCCTGCAAGAACCTTCGTTAAAATAAGCAACAACAAAATATCCAGGCAAACAAAAAATTTCAAAAAAACGGAATTTGAAATATCCCAAACATTCAAAACCGAAACAAACGGAAATATTAATATAAAAGTATATGCAGATTTTCAACCCGGGGAAAACTCGAAACCCTTCTTTAATGAAAAATATAAATTACTTAAAACTGTAGCTGATATACTTAATAACTACATCCAAAAAAATGAAGCCATTGAAAAAGAGCAACTCTACTACCGGAAATTTGTCGAATTATTTAATAATGTAAATGATATTGTTTTTACATCCGATCAATATGGAAACATTTTAAATATTAACTCAGAATTTGAAAAACAGTTTGGATTTAAAGCTCAGCCCAAATTAAATGTTTTCTCCATCTTATTGCCGGAAAGCGCATTCGCAATAAAACAAAAAATGATAATAAACCTCAAAAACAAATCCAGGCAAGACTCTTTTGATGTTGATATCATAACAATAAAAGGCAAAATATTCACTTGCGAGGTTAGGTTAAATATAAAATACAAAGAAAACAGAATTTATGAAATATTTGGAATAGCACGAAATGTAACCGATTTACGAAAGAGCCAAAAAATATTGATGCGAACAATCATTAATACAGAAGAAAAAGAAAGGAAGCGTTTTGCAGAAGAACTACACGACGGTATAGGGCCATTACTGTCGGGAATAAACATGTATATAGAAAAAATTAAATCACAGGAAATAATTTCTACTGAAAACCAAAAGTTGTTAAAGTATTGCAATGAACTTGTCAACGATTCTATAAGCCAAATCAGAATTATCTCTAATGACCTTATGCCCAGGCTTCTTGGCAAACATGGCCTTGCAAAATCATTAAATTCTTTTATAGGCAAGATCAATCATCTTAAAAGTATTAATATTAAACTTTCAGGAGACGAAATTGAAACAGATGACATTCAACATGAAGCCGGCATTATATTGTACCGTGGCATTACTGAGCTTATAAACAATACTTTAAAACACTCCAATGCGAAAAATATAATAATTGATATAACCAAAAAAGAGAATTTCATAGTTGTTAATTATTCAGATGACGGGAAAGGAATTTCATTGAAAAAAATCCACCAAACACGTAAACATGCCGGACTGGGAATAAAAAATCTTATCAGCCGCGTAAAATCCATTAATGGTACTATAAATTTTGCAGATAACAACCAGCAAGGTTTTTCAACAGAAATTATTATACCATCTTAAATAATACTGTTAATCATATAAGGCAAACAACCCGTTTAACAAAACTAACACCAAAACTCCAGGATTTTTACTCTAAAAAAATCAACCTTCCGAAGCATAAAAACAATTAATTATTTGTATTTTTATATGTTTGTTATTACTTTTATAATAAAAATAAATTATTGCTTAACCATTTGTTACTTTTTTTAAACTATAAATCATTTCAATTCATATTATAAGATAATTTAAGTATCAATTTGATAATTAATTTGCAATATTTGCAGGATTCAACTTTCTAACTGTGAACAAAACATTACTGCTTTATAATAAATTTTTAAAACAGATTAAGTAAACTCTCACAAATGATGGCAAAAACATTTATTGTAGATGACCACAAAATTTTCAGGAACGGACTAAAGCTTTTGTTAAAAGAGATCCCCGGTGTTGAAATAATAGGAGAAGCTTCAAATGGCAAAGAGTTTATTGAAAAAATTAAAAATAATATTCCCTCAATTGTTTTTATGGATATCAAAATGCCTTTAATGAATGGTATCGAAGCCACAAAAAAGGCTTTAAACATATACCCATCAATTAATATAATTGCATTAAGCATGTTTAATGATTACGAATACCTCGAAGAAATTCTTGATGCAGGAGCTGTGGGATATATGTTAAAAAATATAGGTAAAGCCGACCTGGAAAATGCAATCAATAATATAAAAGAAGGCAGAGGTTATTTTTGTGATAATATGATTATGGTTGCAACAAAAAAAGTAAAAAAAATTAAAGAAGACAATGAAAAACAAAAAATAATTAAAAAGCTATCAAAACGTGAATTAGAAGTTCTTGAACTAATATGCAAAGGTTTATCAACCAAAGACATAGCTGACACACTCAACGTAAGCCCCAGAACCATTGACGGGCACAGAAATAACATGATAAAAAAAACCGGTTTTAATAATACTACAGCACTTGTAAGTTTTGCGATAAACAATAATATCGTCAATATATGATTTTTTTATCATAAAAATAAATCATAAAAGCAATTAACCGTTTTTAGCCTTCAACTTTATGCTCTTATCTTAAAACATTACTTTATATCTGCAAACACCCGGTTTGCTTATATAATAACCAACCCTATATTACTCTCAAACAATTCGATATAATAGAAAAAACCTAAATAAAACAGGTAAAAATGCCTATATGGATATGGCAAATAAACTGACTTATTATTTTTTGAATAGGCTTTTCTTTGTTTTAACATTTTTTACAACTACTGAGCACAATAAAAAAAGAAACAAGAATAACAGGGCATTACACTTATAAATATAACATTATGCAAATAAACAAAACCAATTCGGGCGAAAGCAAAAAAGCATCACTGGCAGAGATACTTGACATTTTCTCACAAATCGACTTAAAAATTATTGACCTGCATAAATGTTCCTCTGATGATTTTTTGGCATTAAACAGTGCTTTAAAAGATAATTATAAAAAAGCTAAACTTATTACAGATATAACTACCAACACCTTCAACAAAATAGGAAAATCAGGCAATATAAATACTTTAAAACTTGTAAAACAAGATTTTTCAAAACTAATTAAGCAAATAAAAAATCTTGAAAAAAAAATTGACAATTCACTTGATCATCTTGACATAATGCTGGCTAAGCTCAGCATGATGCCGGTTCCGTTAAATAATTTCATGCAAAACTTATCTGTTCTGAAACTTTTGTTCTCAAATATAAAACTCACTAATTCATTTTATGATAACACGGATAAAAATTTCAGCAAAGCAGAAAACCAAAAAATTGAAACAACTATAAAAAATATAAAAGAAAACTGCCAACCCCTGGAAGAAAAAAATTCAACAGTTCAGTCAAGCATAAAATCATTATATAATAAATTATCAGCCATAAAAAAGGATTTTCTGGGTAATCTTATTCAAAATATAGAAAAAGCACAAAACGATTTGAATGTTATAGAAAAGCATAACAAAAATGCTATAAAAAGCAGCGAACAATTAAATGAATTATCAAAGCAATGTTCTGCTAATGTGGAAAGCATTATTACTAATTTGCAATATCATGACATTATCAGGCAAAAAATGGAACATATTCAAAAAACCCATCAACTCATTATTGATGAATTAAACAGCCTGAACAAAACTAACGAAGAAGAAAAAAAAGAAGCTTCAAAAATATTTTCTTATGTAATACAGATACCCCAAATCTCGGAAATTCAAACTGCTCAATTGCTCCATGCCAATAAAGAGTTTCAGGATGCAATCGACCTGATTACCGGCAAGATGAATGAAATAGGCCAGAATATGAGCCAGGCTGCAAAAATATATAAATCACTGGCTATTTTTAAAGATATAGGTGAAGAAATAAGTATTGACAATATTGATGAGGCTTTTAATAATATACTTCTAAAATGCAGCAGAAAAAACAATATTGTTGAACAACTTAATAAAGAAGCTGCTGATGTTAATAATGCCGTACTTAAAATGAAAGAGTATTTTGTTAATATAGACTTTAGTGATAATTCAATAGAACAAATGGCTATAGAAAAAATAAATGCCGGTAATTATCTTAAAAGCTCAAGTAAAAAAACTGCCTCTCAATCACAACAAATAATTAAACTATATGCCGATAACCGTTATGAAAAAAATAAACTTAAAGATCTGTTTGCTCAAACTTTAATACACCTAAACACAGTAAATAATAATAACTCCTCTCTTACCGGAAAAAAACAAGGGTTAAGCTCTTTGCAAAATATTGCTGATAAGGCTAATGAAAAAATATTGAATATCAAAGAATTCTTTAATTATTTAAATGAAAATAAAGACCTGGTCGAAAAGAACAGTAATGAAATTATTCGGCAAAACAAAAACGCTGTTAAAGAGGCGAGATATTACGCCTATTTTGAGGAATCAATTGATGAGATAATTAAAAAATTCAACAAAATAAGCAACATTGTTAAAAGTGGAAAACTGGCCGAAATAAAAACAGAAAGCGACGAAAAAGACCTGAAACAACTGGAAGAATACTACACCATGAAAACCGAAAGGATAATTCACAATCAGACTTTATCTGATTTGATGAAAAATCAAGATCAAGCTTCGGAAAAAATAAGCAATGAAGACCATGGTAATGATGTAGAGTTTTTTTAAATAACTAAACCACGGCTTTTCAAAAAAATCAGACAACGGTTGTATTGAATCATTAAACAAAAAATTATAAAAACCAAAAAAACCAGGTGATAAAAACAGGGAATAAATAAACATAAATTTTAAAAATAATACAGACAGTAAAATAGAATATGATGAATAATATAAAAGTAACTAAAAATGTCCCTGAAAAAAATAAAAATCATGCTGAAATAACAATTGAAGGAGAGCTTATTTTACAAAATGCCGGTGAGCTTAAAAAGCTGATTCAAAAGAATATATCAGGCCTCGATAGTGCAAAAATAATTATTAAAAATGTTGACCAGACCGATATAACATTTATTCAGATTATTGAAGCTTTAAAAAAGCAATTTAAAAGCCATGGACAAAAATTGACAATTGAAACAGAGTATCCTTATGATGTTAAGAATTTATTGACAAATGCCGGATTTGAAGCAAAAACAGGGAAGCAACAAGTGTAATGATTGCACTGAGCAATAATAGGATGAGACTGTAAAAAAATGGTATTCAACAATCAGTTATCAGAAACCAGTAAATAGTAACTAATTACTACTAATTAAAAATATGCGGATAATATGAAAAAGAAAATTTTAATACTGGATGACTCGGAAAGTATACGTGAAGTTGTATTATTTACCCTTGAAAAAGACGGGCATGAGGTTTTGACAGCTGTTGATGGAAAAGATGCAATGAAATATCTTGACGGCAGGGAACTGGATTTGATAATCACAGATTTATACATGCCAAATATAAACGGGATTGAATTTATCAAAGAAGTAAGAAAAATAGAAAAGTATAAATATACTCCTATACTTTACCTGACAACAGAATCGCAACAAAGTAAAAAAAAAGAAGCAAAAGAAGCTGGTGCAACAGGCTGGATCGTTAAACCATTTATGCCTGAAAAACTACTTGCAGCAATTTCAAAAATACTGAAATAGGTAGTTACCATTAACCGGTTTGTAAAAATAATAAGTTACTTAAAAATAAACAATAAACCATTAAAAGTTTCAACGATTCAACAATAAATAAAAGTCACTATGGAAAAAAACATCGTAATAGTCGACGATTCAGAAAGCATCCGGGAAGTGGTTGAATTCACCCTAACCAATGCCGGCAACAAAGTAAAAGTTGCTGTTGACGGTAAAGATGCTCTAAAATATTTTGACGGCAGCAAGATCGACTTAGTTGTTACTGACTTGTATATGCCTAAAATGGATGGAATAGAATTAATAAAGCAGATCAGGAAAAAAGATGACTACAAGTTTGTGCCAATAATATTTTTAAGCACAGAATCACAACAAAATAAAAAAATGGAAGCCAAAGAGGCCGGTGCAACAGGCTGGATAGTTAAACCTTTTGTACCTGAAAAGCTCCTTGCAGCTATGAACAAAGTTATCAGGTAATGGAACAGTTTAAAAAGAAATTTCTGGAAGAAGCAGCTGACCTAATTGCTGGCCTTGAAAAAGCATTGCTGGTCCTGGAAGAAAATATGGATGATAAGTCTGTCAATGAGGAAGTCTTTCGTATTATGCACTCTCTGAAAGGGGGAAGCAGTATGTTTGGATTTCACAAAATGGATAGCTTCACTCATAACCTGGAAAACATATATGACCTTATCAGAAACAATAAACTAAAGCTAAGCAGGGAAATTCTCGATATTACACTGGAAGCTGTTGACCACCTCAAAATATTGTTGGAAAACGGTGATGAGCTAAGTAAAAGTGATGAAAAAACACATAACGAGTTATCCGGTAAAATAAATAAGATAACCCAAAATATACAGCAAAGCAGTAACGAACCTCCAGCTAAAGCTGAGGCGAAAACAAACGAACAAAACAAACCGGCAAGTGATAATTTACCGGCAGTTGATGAAATTCCTACCTATCACATTATTATAAAGCCTTTTGAAAAAATATTTAAAAACGGAACCAATCCTTTACTTTTTATTGATGAACTAAGCTCCATGGGGCACTGCAAAGTATATGCAAAAACAGGTAAAATCCCCCTGTTTGATAAAATAAACCCAGAGCTGTGTTATGTTTCATGGGAGGTGTTTTTAGCTACTGACAAATCAACCGATGACATAAAAGATGTATTTATTTTTGTCGAAGATTCGTGTGAAATAAAAATATCTAAAATAGCTGATATAAACTTGCCTGCTAAATCCTTATTTGTAAAAGACCTGGATAACTTAATGCGCGATGATGATTTTTGCGATACATACAAGCTAAAGGAGCTGGCAAAGACAGTTGTTGAAAAAGAAAAACCAGATGATGAGCTTGAGCTTACCAAAGCAAAAAATGTAACTTCTCTTGCTAAAAAAACAGCTATTAACAACATCAGGGTTGCATCAGACAAGCTTGATAACCTTATGAATCTTGTAAGCGAGCTTATTACCACACAAGCCAGCCTGAGCCTGTATGCCGAAAATAATGAAAATACAGAGCTAACAAGTATTGCCGAAAATATAGAAAAAATTTCCCGGCAACTTCGCGATAATACTTTTGAAATATGTTTAATACCCATAGACACAATTTTAATAAGATTTAAGAGGCTGGTCAGGGATTTGTCGCAAGAACTGGAAAAAGAAATTCAATTTACTGCCGAGGGTACAGAAACTGAATTGGACAAAAGTATTATAGAAGGCCTTACCGAACCTATAATGCACATATTTCGAAATGCCATAGACCATGGAATTGAAAGTGCTGATGAGAGATTGAAAAAAGGAAAGCCAAAACAAGGGAAAATAACCCTGAGTGCTTTCTATTCAGGCACAAACGTATATCTGCAAATTAAAGACGATGGAAGAGGGCTGGATGCCGAAAAAATAAGAAAAAAAGCTATCAACAGGGGGTTTATATCGCCCGATGCAAATTTGTCATATAAAGAGCTGTTAAACCTGGTTTTTCTGCCGGGCTTTTCAACAGCTGCAAAAGTTACAGAATTGTCAGGCAGAGGAGTGGGATTGGATGTGGTAGTGAAAAAAATATCTGATATACGTGGTGAAGTCGAAATTGAATCGCAATTAGGGGTAGGCACCACTATTACAATTAAGCTGCCGCTGACAATGTCAATCATTGACGGCCTGCTGGTAAAAATCAATGAAACTTATTTTGTGCTTCCCATGACCGCTGTTGATAAATGCTATGAAGTTAAAACCGAAAAACTTCAAAACAACTTCAATAATAAAATAAAGCTGGATGAAAACCTGGTACCATATATAAATCTGCGTAAAGAGTTTGATATACAAGATAATATGCCTGATGTTCAACAAGTAATAAGAGTAAAGCATGAAGATCAAAATGTAGCACTATCAGTAGATAATATAATTGGAGAATACCAGGCTGTTTTAAAACCGTTGGGACAAATGTTCAAAGACCTGGAGATAGTTTCGGGAGCAACGATACTGGGAGATGGAACAATCGCCCTGGTACTGGATTCAGGCAAAATTACAAACACATTTGACAGGGAAACAATAAAGAAAAGAGAGGAAGTGCTTAAAGCAAAAATTGACAGAGAGAACTTAGAAAAAAGTTAAAAACTAAAAATTAAAAACTAAAAACTAAAAGTTAAAAGTAATCAGTCACTAGTTACCAGTTACCAGTAACCAGCAACCAGCAACCAGCAACCAGCAACAATGAACATCACTTTTTAAACCGATTTATAAACTAAAAATGTAATATGAATATGAGTGAAGAGCAAACAACGGGCACATTGACATCATATCTTTCGTTCAAAATGGGCGAAGAAATGTTTGCTGCCGATGTTGGCAAAGTATTGGAAATACTTGAGCTATGCCCTATTACAAAAGTTCCAAAGTCACCCTCGTATATGCGTGGAGTGATAAACCTCAGGGGAAAGGTTTTGCCTGTCCTCGATACCCGCATAAAGTTCGGGTTGCCTAAAACCGAAGATGATGTTGATACTTGCATCATCGTTCTGGATGTGAATATGGATGGAGAATCATTGCACCTGGGTGCTGTGGTTGATTCTGTTGAAGAAGTACTTGAACTTGGCAAAAAAGATATAGAACCGCCACCATCACTGGGAAATACTTTTAACCCCGAATATATTCATGGAATGGTAAAAAGAGAAGATACATTTATCATGATCCTTGACGTTGATAAGGTTTTCTCAACAGATGAGCTGGCAGTTGCTAAAGAAGCTGCAGAACAAAAAAACAGGGAAGAAAAAATTGAGGAGAAAAAAGCAGAAAAAGAGAAAACCGAAACTAAAAAAACTGAAAAGGCAAAAAAATAACATTTATTAATTAAAACAGGATAAAAATATGAATTTTAAAAACTTAAAAACAGGAACAAAAATACTAACCGGCTTTTTGCTGGTTGTATTGATAGCCGTAGTTATTGGCGTTATAGGGCTATTAGGCCTTAGAAACGTGGGCAACTCTTTTCATGAGGTATCTCATGTCAGACTGCCAAGTGTTGAGTACCTTGGCCAAATGAGAAGCAACCTGGAGGCGCTTCAGAGGGGATATGTTCAGTTGCTTGATGACAATTTAACCCGTGAAGAAAGAGAGCAAATCATTAACGATATTGAAGATTACAGAAGTCAATATCAACATTACCATGAGCTGTTTATGCCTTTAGATCAAACAGAAGAAGAAGCAAGAGTATATGAAAATATGATTCAGGAACTGGAAGATTGGGCTGATATAAACATGCAAAATGTTGACCAGGAGCATGATAGATTATTAGATCTTGATATCTTGCACCCAATGGAACTTGACAGAAACATGGAAATGTTTATGAAAGATCATTATGAACTGCAAGTTCAAACTTTGAACGCAATATTAAACATGGAACCGTTTGAAGGAGGAGATGATCATACACGCTGCAATTTCGGGCAGTGGTTACCTGAATATGAAACAGACAACCGGGAATTTAACAGGTTGGCTAACGATATGGATCAGGACCACCATGAATTTCACGAAGCAGTTGGCATAATACAACAACATATACAGGCAGGAAATCAGGATGCAGCAATGGATCATTATATTGAAAATATGATGCCGGCACAGGAAAATGTATTTAGCTATTTTAGTCTTTTAGGCCAGGAAACAGGCCAGGCGATAGATCAATTTAATCAAATGAGCGATGTTATTCATAATGAGTCCCTTGAAGCTCATCAGGCTACTATGAGCTTGATAGATGATTTGCAGGAAATAAATGTAGATGTTGCTGACGGAGAAGTACAAGCAGGAGATAATACCATAGCCCAAAGTAATGTAATGGTTATTACAGGAATTATTTTAGGAGTGATTATAGCTATTACACTAGGGATTTTTATCACAAGAATTGTTACATCAGGAATAAACAGGGCAGTAAGCTTTTTTGAATTAGTAGCAGACGGGGATCTTAGTAAAGATGTACCTAAAGAAGACCTTGCATTGAAGGAAGAAATTGGACAATTGGCTAATGCTGCACAAACAATGGTTTCAAAATTCCGCGAAGTTATAGGCAACGTTATCACAGGCTCAAATAATATTGCTTCAGCCAGTCAGCAAATGTCTTCAACTTCCCAGGAAATGTCACAAGGAAGTACTGAGCAGGCATCTTCAGCAGAGGAAGCCAGCTCATCAATGGAAGAAATGGCAGCTAACATCCAGCAAAACACTGATAATGCTAAAGAAACAGAAAACATATCCAAGAAAGTTTCTGATGGCATAGAAGAAGTCAGCACTGCTGCTAATCAAAGCCTGGAATCCATAAAAACTATTGCTGATAAAATATCTATTATCGGTGAGATATCAAGGCAAACTAATATTCTTGCTCTTAACGCCGCTGTTGAAGCAGCACGTGCAGGCGAGCATGGTAAAGGATTTGCCGTAGTAGCAGCTGAAGTACGCAAATTAGCCGAAAACAGCAAAGTAGCTGCCGACGAGATCAATGACCTGGCAACGCAAAGTGTAGATGTTACAGAAAAAGCCGGTAGCCTTATGCAAAACCTGGTACCTGAAGTAGAAAAAACCACAAAACTTGTACAGGAAGTAGCTGCTGCCAGCATTGAACAAAACTCAGGCGCCGACCAGGTGAACTCAGCTATACAACAACTAAACCAGGTTACGCAGCAAAATGCCGCTGCCAGCGAGGAAATGGCTACTTCAAGCGAAGAGCTTGCAAGCCAGGCTGATCAACTCCTGGAATTAGTAGAGTATTTTAAAATTGACGAAGGCAAAGCCAAATCAATGAGAAAATCATCTGATAAGGATAACACTACCAAAAAAATAGCACAACAACATAAAACCGGAGATGGTGATGGCGGACAACAGCAACAGCAAAAGCAACAAGCTCCCGCCCAAAATCAGGCGGCACCTAAACCTGCACAACCTGCTGAAAACAAAAAAGCAGACGAAAATAAAGGTGTAAACCTTGATATGGGTAAGGCGAAGGATGAGGATTATGAGAAATTTTAAATAGGTGACAAGTGACGGGTAACGAGTGACGAGTCTTTACCCGTTACTCGTTACCCGTTACCCAATAATTATAGATTAAAACTTTTAATAACTCATTCACAGATGGAGCAATTCTACAATAAAGAAAAACTTATATTTAGTATTATACTCTCAGCAATCATATTTTGCTTTACTCCAATAGTAGTATTTGCAAATGATGATAATGATGATTCGATGTTTAAACTTGGATTTCATGGGTTTGTTAATTCTGAGGTGAGTTATGATACACGACAGGTCGTAGCAGGCAGACAGGGAAATATACTTTTGTATCCGGCTCCTGAAAATTTTGATCCTGACGGTAATGATATTAATGACAATCCCGACCTGACTTATTTTGCCATGTCAACCAGGTTGTGGACAAGCATTCATGGACCGGAAATACTTGGTGCAAAGTCTTATGCTCATATAGAAGGCGATTTTATGGGAACAGCTCCTGATATATTTCATCATATTAGGTTGCGTCATGCTTTTATTAGGTTAAACTGGGAAAATTCGGAAATTCTAGCAGGGCAATTTTGGCATCCTTTATTTATAACTGATTGTTTTCCGGGGGTTATTAACTTTGGTGCTTCGGTACCTGTACATGTATTGAATCGTGCCCCGCAGTTGCGTTTCAACTATAACTACGAAGGTCTTAGTTTTATTGGCACCGTTTTAACTCATAGTGATTTTGCTGCAACAGGGCCTGATGGGCCGGGCACAAAATACACCCGTAACAGCGGTGTTCCTGAATCATTTTTTCAGACAATTTATACAGGCAACACCCTGACTACAGGTACTTCAATTGGCTATATGACTTTAATGCCCAGAACAGAAACCCCAAGTGGTTATAAAACTGATGAAACAATTGGCAGCCTGATGGGTAACTTGTTTTTAAAACTTGATTTATCATCAGTAAGCATCAAAACCCAGGGTATTTATGGAGAAAACATGACACATCTTGTTATGCTTGGCGGATATGGCGAAACGGACTATATAGATGAAAGCAGGCAAATAAGAGGATATTCAGGAATTCGTACTATGTCGCTCTGGACGGATGTTGAAACCACCGGTGATAATTGGCGATTTGGTTTATTTGGTGGATACACCGAAAACTTAGGCTCTGAAAAAGAAATAACCGGCGATGACTGGGGACGGGGAACCGATATTGAATATGTCTATAGAGTTGCGCCCCGTGCAAGATGGATACACGATAACTTCAGCCTGAACCTTGAAGTTATATATGATGTAGCGGCTTATGGTGAGCCTGATAATAAATTTAGGTTTGAAGAAACAAATGAAGTAGGCAATATACGAACATTATTAACTATGAGGTACGACTTTTGAAAAGTTTGCCAGTTACCGGCAACCAGTAAACAATAACCAGTAACCAGCAAAAGCTCAACTATATGAAAAAAAATACTACCATACTCCTGGTTGAAGACGAAGAAATAACTGCTCATATGCAATCAAAGCAGTTAGAAAAAAAAGGTTATACTGTCAAGCATTTTTTAACAGGTGAAGAAGCCATCGAGTTTACTTTAAAAAACAGGGCTTCACTTGACCTTATTTTAATAGATATTGATTTAGGTGATGGTGTATATGGTACTGATGTTGCAAAACAGATACTGAAAAAAACAGATATCCCGATTGTATTTCTTTCAGGCCATACTTCCGGTGAAATGGTTGAAAAAGCCGAAAAAATTTCAGCTTATGGATATATTATTAAAAATGCAGGCATTGCAGTCATTGATGCTTCCATTAAAATGGCTTTAAAACTGTTTGATGCAAAAAAAGAAGCAGAAGAAAACAAAAAAAAATTATTAGCAGAAAGTGAAAAAAAATACCGCAAGCTAACCGAAAATACTGAAACAATATTATGGGAATTTGATATCCTGTCAGACAAATGGACCCACGTGTCACCCCAGGTAAAAAGAATTTTGGGCTATGAGCCCGAAGAATGGACAAACCTGGAATTCTGGACAAAACATCTTCATCCGGATGATCGTGAGTGGGCCGTAAAATATTGTGCAGAATGTACTCAAAAAGGAGAAGACCACATTTTTGAATACCGCTTTCGTAAGAAAAGCGGCAAGTATGCCTGGCTACATGACGAAGTAAAAGTTGAAATGAAAAAAGGCAAGCCTGTAAAAATGTGGGGAGCAATGCTTGATATTACCGAAAAAAAAGAAGCAGAACTGGCTTTAATGAAAAGTAATATTCTGAACGAGCAGGTTTCTGAGCAAAGCCGCACTTTCACATGGGAAACAAATTCAGAGGGAGTTTACACTTTTGTTACACCTGTAGTTGAAAAAGTATTAGGCTATCATCCTGACGAACTTATCGGGAAAAAAACCGTATGGGAGTTGCATCCTGAAAAGGGGCGTGAAAAGTTTAAAAAAGAAATTTTTGAAAATTTTAAAACCAGTAAAAAAATATCCGGGCTGGAAAACCCCATGATAACAAAAGAAGGCAAAACTATATGGATAGAAAGCAGCGGAATCCCGGTTTTTGACAATGAAGGTAATATAATAAAACACAGAGGCTCAGATACCGACATCACTGAACGTAAAAAAGCCGAAGAAGCATTGCGAAGCAGTGAGCAAAAATACCGGACATTACTGGAAAATGCTTTCGACGGAATATACCTGCTAGAAGGAAGAAAATACATATATGCAAATAAGCAGTTTTGCAGATTAACCGGTTATACCTACGAAGAAGTTATATCAAATGATTTTGACTTTTCACAACTGCTAACCGAGGAATCGAAAGAACTTGTAGAGCACAGATATTCAAGCATAGAAAAAGGGGAAAATATCCCCAATGTCTACGAATCTAATATAAAAACCAAATCCGGACGGATTATAGATGTTGAAATCAGCACTACAATCATTAAAAGAAAAAAACAGCCGTTTGTATTAGGAATAATCAGGGATATTACAAAACATAAACAAGCTCAAAAATTAGAAAGAGAAATACTGGTTGCAAAAAAAGCAGCTGAGTTCAAGCAAAAATTCCTGGCAAACATGAGTCACGAAATCAGAACTCCGCTCTCAGGAATGCTTGGATTTATAGACTTACTTGCAGACACAAATCTTGAACAAGATCAAAAATTGTTTGTTGACAGTTTAAGGCATTCAGGAGAAAACTTAAAAGAAATAATAAATCTTATTCTTGATTATTCAAAAATAGAATCCGGAAAAATTACACTCAAAAATGAAACATTTTCATTAAAATATCTTTTTGAAAATCTTGCCGGCCTTTTTTACTCTATTTGTCATAAAAATATTAAGCTGAATACATCTATAAGCTCAAAACTTCCCGAATACATAGTAACTGACAGGCAACGACTCTACCAGGTTCTGTCAAACCTGGTTTCTAATGCCGTAAAATTTACTGAAAAAGGTGAAGTCTCTATTAAAGCTAAACCTGCAACAACAGGCGAACAATTAAAAAAATCATCTGATAATAATTCGGTTATAATAAAAATAGAAGTTAAAGACACCGGTATAGGTATTAAGCCCGAGGGCATAAAAGACCTCTTTAAACCTTTCTCACAAGTTGATAACAGTGAAGTACGCAATATTGAAGGCACCGGCCTGGGACTTTCGATTTGCAAAGAACTAGTAAATATGCTAGGTGGTGAAATAGATGTTAAAAGTAAACCGGGAGAAGGAAGTAATTTCTGGTTTACTTTTAAAGCCGAAATAGCTGAAAAATCAAAAATAGATCAAATAAAACAAAATCGGCAAAAAGAATCAAAAAAAACAAACACAATACCTTCTTTAAATGTCCTCCTGGTTGATGACAGAAAAGTAAACCTGACAGTTACCAATTTGATGCTTAAATCAAACGGGCACAATGTAGATCTTGCCGAAAATGGTGAAGAAGCTATTAAAAAATTCCGCCCGGGTAAGTATGATATTATACTTATGGATATTCAAATGCCTGTAATGGATGGTGTAACAGCAACAAAAGAACTTAAGAAAAAACATAAAGATATTCCTCCTATAATAGGCCTTAGCGCACATGCAATGGAGGGCGACAGGGAAAAATATATGCAAAGAGGTATGGATGAGTATATCATTAAACCTATAAAAGATGAAGATTTTGAAAAGGTTGTAATAAAACTTGGATTAACAGAAAGTTAAAACTGCAAGAGTGCAATATGATGTGAAACGTAGAGACTAAGAGATTTAGAGCATAAATTAAAAGGTAAAAGTGAACGGCAGCTAAACTTATAAACAAAAATGGACAGAAATAATCAAAAAAATGAAAACGAAAACCTGAAAAAGTTTAAAGCTTTAGCCGAAAATTCCTTTGATGTGTTAACTATAATTGATTCAAATGGGGTTATTCTTTACGAAAGTAAGGCAACAAAGTCTGTCTTTGGTTACGAAGCCGGAGAACGTGTCGGGCAAAATGTCTTTGATTTTATCCATCCCGACGATTTTAATATGGCATCCGAAAAGTTTGAAGAATTAATAAAATCTTCACCGGAAACTTCGGTAATGATAGAATTTAGATTCAGAGATTCAAACAATAATTGGATCTGGTTAGAAACAAGTGGAAGAAATTTTTTGCATGACAATGATATTAATGGAATAATTACTAATGCAAGGGATATTACCGGGAGTAAATTAAACAAATTAAAACTACAGGAACGCAATAAAGAGCTTAATGCTTTTTATGTTCTATCAGAATTAAGTGAAAGAAAAGATTTAAGCATTGATGAAATTTGCCAAAAATTTATTGATACTTTCCCTGAAAGTTGGCAATACCCTGACAAGGCTTATGCAAGGCTTATTGTCAAAAACAAGGAGTTTTGTACTGATAATTTCCAAAATACCAAATGGAAACAATCTGCTACGGTAAACGTATTTGGCTCTGAAGCCGGAAAAATTGAAGTAGGTTATCCTGAAGACATATCCCAAAAATACGAAAGCTTGTTTTTGGAAGAAGAAAAAAAACTTCTTAAAGCTATTGCCGAAAGAATTGGAAAAATCATTGAAAACAGGCAAGCAGAAGAGGATATAAAAATTGCTAAAGAAAAAGCCGAAAACAGCGAAGAAGAATTACAGAAAATGTATAATGACTTGCAAGCCACAGAGGAAGAATTACGTGCAGCAAACGAAGAGCTTGTCGTAACATCAGATGCATTAAAAGATAGCAATGATAAATTATTACAGGCAAAAGAAAAAGCCGAAAAAAGGGAAAAATCAATTTCAACTATTCTTGAAAACATTCCCCATGCTGTTTTTACTCATGATATGGATGGAAATTTTGTATTTGTTAATAATCGTGCAACACAATATACAGGCTATTCGAACGACGAGTTACTGAAAATGAATGTGTCGGATATTGATAAAAATACACTTACTAAAAATTACAGAGAAAATATTTGGAGGCAATTAGATAAAACAGGACATCAACAAGTATTAACCGAGCATACCAGGAAAGATGGTTCTGAATATCCTGTAGAAATATTTGTATCTGCGATATCTATTGACAATAAGCCCATTTTTTTAGCTATTGGCCAGGATATCACTGAACGCAAGAAAGCCGAAGAAAAGTTGCATCGTTTCCGGGCTGCTTTGGATAACAGCGCAGATCAAATATTTATTATTGATTGGGACAAAATGCTATTTATTGATGTAAATGAAACTGCCTGCAAAGATTTGAATTATTCGCGCAGTGAATTGCTTGCAATGGGACCACATGATATTAAGCCATATCACTCAGCCGAGACACTTAAGGTCGAATTCGATAAAATTATCAGGAAAAAATCCAGGTTTGGAGTAATTGAAACCGTGCACAGAAAAAAAAGAGGTGGTGACATCCCTGTGGAAGTTAGGATGAAGATGCTTGAACTTAATGAGAAAAAACTATTTGTCGCTTTGGCTCGTGATATAACCGAACAGAAAAAAGCATTTGATAAAATCAAGATGAATGAGAAATTAAAAACACTCTCAACAGAAATTTTATCTGTTCTTAATAACCCTGACAACTTAACGAAAACTCTCAGCCAAATAGTTTCTTCAGTAAAAAACGTTATGGATTTTGATGCTGTTGGTATAAGGCTTAATAAAAATAGTGATTTCCCCTACTTTGTCCAGGAAGGTTTTTCTGAGGAACATTTGATTAATGAAAATGAACTTATTGCTACCGATGAAAACGGAAATATTATAAAAGACAGAGAAGGTAATAACCGGCTGGAATGCACCTGTGGTTTAATTTTATCGGGTTATACCAACACAAAACTGCCGGTCTTTACAAAAAGCGGAAGTTTTTGGACTAATGATTCAGCAAAGCTTTTAGAATTGCCTCCCGGAGAAGACCCGCGTTTAAACCCACGTAATAAGTGCATATTTGATGGCTATAATTCCATGGCACTTATACCAATTAAAGCTAACAATCAAATAAAAGGCTTGCTACATCTTAATAAGAAAAATAAGGGTGCATTTAATCGTAATTTAATAGAACAGTTTGAAGAAATATGCTCAAAGATTGGAATGGCATTGTTTCGCAACCAGATCGAAGAACAATTGCGGCTCAGTGAGAAAAAATTCCGAGACCTGTTTGAAACAGCTAACGATGCTATTTTTATTGCTGAAAAAGACACGGGTATAATTATAGATGTTAACAGTAGTGGTGAAAAGCTAACCGGTAGATCAAGAAATAATATAATTGGGATACATCAATCCGAGTTACACCCCAGGTCAGATGAAAATACGGCAAAAAAGGTTTTTAAAAACACTTCCGCTACCAAAAAAGCTTTATTTGAATTTAAAGTAGTACATAATAATGGTTCAATTATTCCTGTTGAAATTTCTGCAAGTGCTATGCACATAAACGACAAAAAATTTGTTTTTGGATTTTTTCGTGACATTTCTGAACGCAAACAAGCTGAAGAGCTTATAAATATGAGGTTTAAACTATTAGAATACGCAACAACCCATTCTTTAGATGAAGTTTTACAATATACCCTCGATTTAGTTTGTAACCTTAGCCACAGTGCTATCGGTTTTTATCATTTTGTTGATCAGAACCAAAAAACCCTTTCTTTGAAGGCCTGGTCAACAAATACACATAAACATTGCCATATCAAAGGTGAAAAAATGCAATATTCTGTTGATAAGGCCGGGGTTTGGATAGATTGCATCAAAGAACGAAAACCAATTATTCATAACAATTATGATGAATTATCACATAAAAAAGGATTACCTGAAGGACATGTTCCTGTAAAACGACAATTAGTTGTACCTATATTTAGAAATGAAAAAATTGTTGCTATACTAGGTGTTGGAAATAAACCTGAAAATTACGAAGAAAAAGATACAGATATAGTAGCCTACTTTGCAGACCTGACATGGCAGGTAGCAGAACAAAAAAAGACAGAAGATGAATTAATAAAAGCAAAAAAACTAGCTGAAAAGGCTAATAAAGCAAAATCTGAGTTTCTGGCAAACATGAGCCACGAGATAAGAACTCCCCTATACGGTGTTATAGGTTATAACGAACTATTAATGCAAAATACTGAATTAACTACTAAACAAGAAACTTATGTTAAAAAATCGAATGTTTCAGCAAAATTGCTAATGGACTTAATAAACGATATTCTTGATTTCTCTATAATTGAATCCAACAAACTAGAACTTGAGGAAATTAAAACTGACATTATCGAGCTGGCAAAGGATGTTTCAAATGTGATTGAATCTAAAGCAGAAGAAAAAAACATTGATATTAAGCTTAATATTGATGACAATATACCGAGATTTGCTTTTATTGACCCTTTAAGGCTAAGGCAAGTGCTTATAAACTTGCTTGGTAATGCGGTAAAATTCACTGAAAAGGGAGAAATAGAGCTTACTATTAGTTTCACAAAAGATACCAGGAAATATGAAAAAGGAAAATTCCATTTTTCAGTGCGGGATACCGGAATCGGTATTTCTCAAGTTAATCAAAAAAAGCTCTTCCAAGCATTTTCACAAGCCGATACTTCAACAAAAAGAAAGTATGGCGGTACAGGACTTGGACTGATCATTTCATCGAAAATAGTCCAGAAAATGGGCTCGGAGCTACAAATGAAAAGCAGGCCGGGTAAAGGCTCCACATTTTATTTTACAGTTGAAAAACATTATGAATATAGCGAACCTGTTAAAGCTAAAAAAGAAGAAAAACAAGATATAAAGATAACCGAAAATACACCCGTAATACTTCTTGTTGAAGATACAGAGATGGTTATGTGCCTGGTAAAATCTATTTTAAAACAATCCATACCCAAAGTATCAATTGTAGAAGCAACCAATGGTGTGGAAGGTGTAATCAAATATAAGGAATCTAATCCTGATATGGTTTTACTTGACATTCAAATGCCTTTAAAAGATGGCTACACGGTTGCCCGGGAGATAAGACGGTTTGAAAAAGAAAATAACCTGCCACGAAAACCTATAGTTGCTCTTACAGCAAGAGTGATTAAAAGCGAGAAAGAAAAATGTTTGAAAGCAGGTATGGATGATTATTTGCCAAAACCCATAGATAAAAAAGAACTTACTTATACTATTGAAAAATATATAACAAAAAACATCGCAAAAAGCGAAAAAAATACCGGTGGAAATAACTATATACAAAATGAAAAACAAGTTAAACACTTTGATAAAGAAAGCCTTCTTAGAAGATTAGATTATGACCATACGGAATTGGAGAAATTATTAAGAATGGCACTATCGAAAATCCCCGTGTATATTGAAAATTTAAAAAATGCTATAGAAAAAAACAGCTCAAAACATATCGCACAGACCGCTCACAAATTAAAAGGAGCTGCTCTGTTTATCAGCTTCGACCGTTTGGGGAAATTGGCAGAAAAAATAGAATATAAAAACGAAAAAGAAAAATATTGGATTAAAGAGATTTATAATGAAATTGAAAAGGAATTACAGGAGGTGAGGCGAAAAGTAAGAGGCAAATGAGCGAAAGCGATAGAATACTAACGAACTGTAACAAACAATTAAGCAAAAAAAGAAGCAAAGATTGATGTTAAGCCTTAAGCATTGTGAGGTAACCGGTAATCAACACAACTCAACTAATGACCAATTACCAATGAATAACAAAAAACAATGAAAAAGAACAGAAATATAAAAAAACAACCTGCAATACTTATCGTAGAAGATATGGAAATAATAATGTATCTTCTGAAATCTTTTATAAAAAAAACAATACCCGGTGCTGAAATAATTGAATCTGCAAATGCTGATGAAGGTGTATACAAGTACAAAAAATTTAACCCTGATATAGTTTTGTTAAATATTCAATTACCTGAAAAAAACGGATACTATGTATTAGAAGAGATAAGAAATTATGAAAAAGAAAATAATTTTAATAATAAGCCGGTAATTGCCATAACGGCAATAAACATAAAAGGAGAAAAAGCAAAATGTTTAAATGCAGGAATGAACGACTTTCTTGCAAAACCTATTGACAAAGACCTTTTAAAATACACAATCATAAAAAATTTATCCTCAAAAAGTTATTTTTATAAAAAAAAGCCGGCTAATGAATGGTATAAGTCAGAAAAAATTGAATCCAACCATTTTGACAAACAAGGCTTAATTAAAAGATTAGATGGCAATACAGATCAATACAAAAAATTAATTTCAATGGCTATACCACATATTCATGAATATATATTAAATCTGAAAACTGCCATTAATAATTATGATTTTGATGACATTGAGCTTAAAGCCCATAAACTCAAAGGAGCAGCATTGTTTATGTGTTTTTACCAATTAGCTGAAATAGCCGAAAAAATTGAATATAACATTGAACCAAATATTATAAAAATAAATAAGCTCTTTTCACAAATCAACAATGAGTTTGAAAATGTTAAAAGAGAGGTAAAAGGCGAATAATGAGTAATATATGATTGGCAGTAAACAAAAAAACAACAATGCAAACAATTATTAATTACCTGTTGAACGATTATTAAATCCAGGCCCTTTGCGGGTTTGCTAATTACAAACAACTAATAACAAATATATAAAAATGCAGGAAGAAAAGAAAAAAAATGATGTAGCTACTGTATCGGCAGTATACAAATTGCAGATGCCTGATAAAGTTTTTGACAAATTAAGCCATTTTATCTTCACACAATACGGCATAAAAATGCCAAAAGCAAAAAAAATCATGCTGCAAAGCCGTTTGCAAAGACGGTTAAGAGAGTTGAACATGAATTCCTATGATGAGTATTGTGATTTTGTTTTCAGTAAAGAAGGTGAAGCAATGGAAGTAATACACATGATAGATGTAGTTACTACCAATAAAACAGAGTTTTTCAGAGAACCGGCACATTTCGACTTTTTACGGGAAATTGTACTACCCGAGTTTATACAAAAAAGCAGAAAAAATGATACACTAAAAATCTGGAGTGCAGGTTGCTCCAGTGGAGAAGAACCATATACACTGGCAATGGTGATCAGCGAATTCCAGGAAAAAGAAAAAAAATTTGATTATCATATCACAGGAACTGATGTTTCTTCAAGAATATTAGCAGGTGCTGTTGATGCAGTTTATAAGGAAGAAAGAGTAGCCAATATCCCAATGGATCTTAAAAAAAAGTACCTGCTCAGATCAAAAGACAGATCCAAACCCACTGTGAGAATAGTACCGGAACTAAGAAAAAAGACATCTTATAAAAGACTAAATTTTATAGAAGAACAATATAATGAAATAAATGACACATTTGATATAATTTTTTGCCGTAACGTATTAATATACTTTGAGAGGCCAACCCAGGAGAAAGTAATCAACAGGTTATGCACAAAGCTTAAAAAGGGAGGTTATTTTTTTCTCGGACACAGCGAGTCAATAACAGGATTAGACGTGCCGCTGGTGCAATTAAAGCCAACGGTGTTTATGAAAACGTAAGATGAATGATTGAGAGGTTGAGATTTAAGATAAAGTTACGGTTAAGGTTGGAGTTAAGAGCATTTATAAAACAATTTTCCATTAGATAAAATATACACGCTATGCAAAATCTAACAGACGATCAAATTCTGCAGGAACTAGAGAAAAGGTTCAGGCAAAGCAAAAAGTCGGTACAGAAGCTTAAAAAGCTAACTAACGAGCTGACAGAAGTCAACAAAAAGCTTGAAGAATCCGAAGCAATGAAATCACATTTCATTTCAAACATTACAAACGAAATAGTAAACCCATTTGCGGCTATTTTAGGACTTAGTAAAAATATACTTGAATCTGAAGGTGAAGATTGGGATAAGATAATATCAATGGTACAACTGATTCATTCGGAAGCATTTAACCTTGATTTTCAGTTAAAAAACATCTTTGCAGCCGCAAAAATAGAAGCAGGTGAATGGGCACCAGAAATTACAAATGTAGATATTAACCAGCTTATCAAAAATGTTATTGAAAGTTTCAGATATGAAGCAGAAAAAAAGCAAATCAACATCAAATATTCTTTTGATATATACCCGGGAGTTCAAAAAAGCTTCTATTTCCCGACTGATCCGGAAAAGTTAAATATCATCTTAACAAACCTGATAAGTAATGCAATAAAGTTCAGCTACGAAAAAGCTGATATTATTGTTAAAGCTTTTCTTAAAAACGAAAGTCTTGTATTATCGGTTACCGATTTTGGTGCCGGGGTTTCTGAGGAGAATAAAAAAGTCATATTTAACAGATTTAAAAAAGCAGATACGGGAATTAATATTATTAATCGCGGGCATGGACTCGGGCTTTCAATAAACAAAGCTATTATAGATATGCTTAACGGAAATATTGATCTGCAAAGCAAACCGGAAGAAAAAACAGTATTTAGCATAACAATACCTCCCGGTGAAGTGATTGACGAAATAGAAGGATTTGCTTCAGACGGTAATGAATTTATGTTTAATGATAACGATGATGATAAAGAAGTTTTTTAATAAATAAATTAGGTAAACAGCCGCTTTAATTGGCCTTAAAGAGATTTAAAAGGTTTTATTGGCTAATCAAAACCATGAAGGTTTTTAGGCGGTTTATTTGCAATAAAAAAAACATGGAACAAAAAACTCATTTTTTATATCCTTCTACTTTGTTTGCCAGTCGTGACAGATACATTGTCAACACAATACTGGGCTCATGTGTAGCTGTTTGTTTATACGATCCGGTTTTGAAAATAGGGGCAATAAATCACTTTATGCTTCCTCTGTGGAATGGCCAGGGCCTTGCTTCAACCAAATATGGCAATATTGCCACTGAAAAATTAATTGAAAAAATGACCGGATATGGATGTTACAAAAATAAAATTATAGCTAAAGTGTTTGGAGGTGGCGAAGTTATCGATACCAAAATAAGTCAGTTTTTGATTGGCGAAAGAAACATAGAGATTGCATTGAAAATACTAAAAGAACATAATATAAAAATAAAAGCTCAGAGTACAGGGGGGCAATACGGCCGTAAAATCATATATAATACATATACCGGTGAAGTGATTCAAAAAATAATAAAGAAACAAAGCATAAAGCAAATAGATAAGTCAGTTGGTTTAAGATAATATCGCAAAACAGATGAGAAAAAAAATAAAACTGCTTATTGTTGATGACTCTGCAGTTATCAGGCAAACATTACGTTCAATTTTTGAATCTGACAAAGAAATAGAGATTGTTGGTACTGCAGCCGATCCATACCATGCAGCTCAAAAAATGCAAAAAGTAGCACCTGATGTTATAACTTTAGATATCGAAATGCCCAGGATGGATGGGCTTACATTTTTAAAAAAAATAATGGCTCAACATCCTTTACCTGTTGTTATTATTTCAAGTCTTACCGCTGAAGGAACTGACACTGCTTTAAGAGCTCTTGAATATGGCGCTGTTGAGATAATAACAAAACCACAATTGGATACTAAAAAGTTTTTTGAAGAGTCAAAAATACGCCTTTGCGATGTAGTTAAAGCTGCTGCTAACGCAAAAATTAAAACCCTGAAAAAACAAACAAAACCACCTAAAGAGCCAATAAAAATTACCCCAAAATACTCAGCAGATGCTGTAATACCATATTCTAAAAAAGAGCTGAGCATGATCAAAACAACTGAAAAAGTTGTTGTAATCGGTGCTTCGACAGGTGGTACAGAAGCTCTAAGGGAATTACTCACTGCTTTACCGGCCGATTCGCCAGGAATGGTCGTTGTGCAACACATGCCGGAAATATTTACACGCTCGTTTGCTAAAAGACTTAACGAAATATGCCAGGTTACTGTTAAAGAAGCGTCTAACCAGGATACTGTGTTAAAAGGTGCAGTTTTTATTGCTCCCGGAAACAAACATACCCTGGTTAAACGAAGCGGAGCCAGGTATTACATAGAAGTAAAAGACGGACCGCTGGTAAACAGGCACAGGCCTTCGGCAGATGTATTGTTTAGGTCTACAGCCAGACACGCCGGAAGAAATGCCATAGGGATAATTATGACAGGTATGGGATCAGACGGCGTAAAAGGACTCCTGGAAATGAAAGAAGCCGGGGCTAAAACTGTCGCACAAGACGAAAAAACAAGTGTGGTATTTGGTATGCCTAAAGAGGCTATTAAAATTAATGCTGTACAAAAAGTTTTGCCGCTTGATAAAATGGCGGAATATGTGATTAATAATCAGTCATAATTAATGGTAAAACCTTTAATGATTATTTTCAGTTTTGAGGTTCAGCATTAGCCAAATCAATCAAAAAAGCGTATTCCATGGCTACTTCCCTGAGTCGCTCAATACGTCCGGGAGAACCCCCATGCCCTGCTTCCATGTTTGTATACAACAATATTTTATTGTCAGAGGTGTTGTAGTCTCTAAGTTTTGCTACCCATTTTGTCGGCTCCCAATACTGAACCTGTGAGTCGTGCAAGCCTGATGTAACCAATAAATTAGGGTAATCTTGTTCAGTAACATTATCGTAAGGCGAATAAGAGAGCATATATCCATAATAATCCTTTTTATTGGGATTGCCCCATTCATCATATTCGGCTGTTGTTAGTGGTATAGACTCATCAAGCATGGTAGTAACAACATCAACAAAAGGTACTTTTGCAATTATCCCTTCAAATAAATCCGGTCGCTTGTTTGCCACTGCACCAACAAGCAATCCTCCAGCACTTATGCCTTTTGCAAAAAACTTTTCCGGGCTGGTATAGTTCTCTTTGATAAGAAATTCAGCACAATCAATAAAATCATAAAAGGTATTTTTTTTATTAAAAAGTTTGCCATCATCATACCATTGACGGCCCATCTCCTGTCCTCCCCTTACATGAGCAAGTGCCACAACAAACCCCCTGTCTAAAAGGCTCAGATAGTTTTTGTTAAAGCGTGGGTTAAGGCTGGCGCCATATGATCCATACCCGTATAGCTTTGTTGGATTGGAACCGTCTTTTTCAATGCCATTTTTATAAACAAGTGTTATGGGAATTTTTGTACCATCACGGGCTGTTGCATTATAACGACGGGTTTTGTATTTACCGGGGTCAAATTCTCCCATAACTTCCTGCTGTTTAATTAATTCCTTATCACCGGTTTCCATATTATAATCATATACGGTTAGTGGAGTGGTCATAGATGTATATGTATAGCGCAAAATATTTGTATCCATATTAGGATTGCGGCCTATTTGCGCAGAATATGCCTCCTCGGGAAAATCTATAAAATGCTCTTGATTTGTTGATTTGTCAATTATTTTTATATTTCGCATCCCTTTAACTCTTTCCTGCAACACCAGGTGGTCGTCAAAAACATCAATATCTTCAATAAAAACATCTTTGCGATGAGGAATAACATTTGACCAATTTTCTTTTGTAGTATTTTTATCGTCGGTTTGCATTAACCTAAAGTTTTGAGCATCCCAATTGGTGAGCACATAAAACCTGCCGTTGTCATGCCAGACGCGGTATCGTAAATCTTCCGTCCTGGGCTGAAATATTTCAAACTCCCCATCAGGGTCATCGGCATCCAGAATATGAATTTCATTAGAAAGCCTGCTGTTGGATGAAATAACCAGGTAACGGTCATCCTTGGTTTTTTCAATAGATACATGATAGAAGGTTTCATCTTCCTCATAATAAACCTCTTCATATTCTCCATTTGCAACATCATATTTATAAATACTCTCATACCTTAATGTTTCAGGGTGTAAAGAAGTGTAAAAAATAGTTTGATTATCATTTGCCCATACAACCCTTCCGCCACAATATTTTATGCCGGTATCATTAACTTCACCGGTTTCCAAATCTTTAATTTTAACCCTGTATTGGCGACGCCCAAGTGTGTCAACAGTATAAGCAATCATTTTATTATCAGTACTCACATCATAAGTGGCAACATTATAAAAAGAATAGTCTTTCGCCATTTCAGGAACATTGAGAATAACCTCTTCTTCAGAATCCATACTTCCTTTCTTTCGGCAATAAATAGGATATTCACCCCCCTCCTCATACCTGTAATAATAATAGTATCCGTTATCATAATAAGGTGCCGACTTATAATCTTGTTTAATTCGCCCGGTCAGTTCATTAAAGAGCTTTTCCTGTAATGATTCTGTATGTTTTAACATATTGTCTAAATACTTATTCTCTTTTTCAATATATGAAATTACATCGGGGTTATCACGCTGATTCATATAATAATAAGGATCAATCCTGGTATCACCATGCATTATTAATTTTTTTTCATCCCTTTTTGCTTCGGGTACTTCAACATCCGATTTTTCAACTCTTGGACCGCAGCCTTGAAAAAAAAGAATAGAAGCTGCCAGTACCGATAAAATAACTTTTTTTTGCATCTCTTATAATGATATTTAATTAATATTTTTAATAGTCTGAATTATTTACCTTAATATTTTATTAAAGCCCATAAAATTAGTAAGAATTGTTGTAATTCATTGTAATCATAAAACTTTTTAGTTAATACCTTAATGTTTTTAAAATAAATCTAAAACCCTGAGCAAATTTTTCAACCATTTCTTTATGTAAGAAACGTTAAAACAACATTTTTTGTGCAGAAAAATATCAACATTACTAAATGTTTTTGTTATATAAGTAATTACGTTAATTATCGCCAAAAATCCTCTGACGGAAGTTTCATGGCAATAGTTCTGCATGAAATGCAGGGAAAATTAGTGATATATTGTAATTTTTAAATAAATTTGAAAAGTTATATATTTCATAAACATGTTTTGCATTAAATAATAAAAAATCATTAACAGTATATATGAAAATTTTATGTATTGGCAGAAACTATCGTGCTCATGCCGAAGAGCTTAAAAGCGAGATCCCCAAAGAACCCGTCTTCTTTATGAAGCCAGAAACTGCTATTATACGCAATAATTTGCCGTTTTTTTATCCCGGGTTTTCGGAAAAGATACACTATGAAGTTGAGTTGGTGCTCAAAATATGTAAATTGGGCAAACACATTTCAGAAAAGTTTGCTCACACTTATTATGATCAAATAGGCATAGGACTTGACTTTACTGCAAGAGATATACAGGAAAACTGTAAGAAAAAGGGCTTGCCCTGGGAAATTGCCAAGGCATTTGATGGGTCGGCCGCAATAAGCAACTTTGTTGATAAAAATAAGTTTAAAGACCTTAATAACATTAATTTTTCATTGAATTTAAACGGGAAGACGGTTCAGAAAGCTTCATCATCGCAAATGATATTCACTTTTGACCAACTTATTTCATACCTTTCAAAATTTGTTACTCTAAAAATAGGAGACCTGGTTTTTACAGGTACTCCCTCCGGTGTTGGAGAGCTGCATATAAACGACCAACTGGAAGCATATATTGAAAATGAAAAAATTCTCAATGTGAATGTCAAATAGAGGCAAGATATTCTTTTGCAGGTATTTTTTAGTAAAATAAAACCAATATATGCGGAAATCCCTAAGAAAAAAATATTATTTTAGCAACAAAAGTTCATAGATAAATTAAAAATAATTATTATGAATGATCGCAGCAATAAAAGCCTAATCAGCCAGTTCGTTTTAACCGGCTTTTTTTTGGGGCTTATATTTCCAATTATTGCAATAGTAATTGATCTATTGACAAATGATATGGCTTTTACATTTGGTAATATTGCCAGGGCTCATAATAACACTCCTGTATTATGGATAATAAACACTGCCCCTTTTGTTATTGCTGCCACAGGCTATTTTATTGGCAAAAGGTTTGCCAGTAAATCCCATGAAATAGAGCGTGTTGCCGGTCAGGAAAAGAAGAAAACCGAGAAAATACTTTCATTTACAGAGAAGCTTGCCAAAGGTGATGTAGATATAGAATATAAGCCAGACCCCGGAGAGGAATCTGTTGACAAAATAGGTCAATCGCTAATTCAATTACAAGAATATCTTAAGAAAAGCAAAGAAGAAGAGGAGTTACGTAAAAAGGAAGATTATCAACGCAGCTGGATAAACGAGGGTTTAGCAAAATTTAGTGATATTGTAAGGCAAAATAACGATGATCTGCAAGAGTTGTCATACAACATAATATCCAGCCTGGTTGATTATGTGGACGCCAAACAGGGTGGTGTATTCCTTATAAATGATGACAACCCTAATGACAAACATTTTGAGCTTACTGCATGTTATGCTTACAACAGAAAAAAATTTCTTGAAAAACGTATTGAGTGGGAAGAAGGGCTTGTAGGTGCATGTGCCCTGGAACAGGAAACCATATATTTGCTTGATATACCAGAAGAACATGTTACCATTACCAGCGGGCTTGGAGAAACGAAGCCAACAGCATTATTAATTGTACCCTTAAAAGTAAATGAAGAAATTCATGGGGTCATGGAGCTTGCCTCTTTGAATAAATTCGAAAAATATCAAATCGAATTTATTGAAAAACTTGCCGAAACAATAGCATCAGTAGTTTCAAGTACAAAAATAAATATTCACACTGCTAAACTTTTAGAAGAATCCCAGGAAAAAGAAAAAAAGCTTAGGGAGCAGGAAGATGAAATGCGCAAGAACCTTGAAGAGCTTAATATAGCTAAGGAAGAAGCCGCAAGGCAAGGAGAAATGCTAAGTAATTTCACTAATGCTGTTAATCATACACTTGTAAGAGCTGAATATGAAACAAGCGGCAAATTAATATACGCCAACACAAGGTTTTTAAACAAGCTTGGGTATAGCAGCAATAAAGAAGTTGAAGGCAAGCACATATCTATGTTTATCAACAAAAAAGACGAAGACTGGTTCTTTAAAATTTGGGACGGATTAGCTAAAGGCGGCAAACACTTTGAAGGTGATATGAAGCATGTGACCAAGCAGGGACGAGATTTCTGGTCTATGGCTACATATACCTGCGTCAGAAATCCCGACGGAAGCATAGAAAAAATTCTTTTCCTCGGTATTGATATAACCGAACAAAAGAAACAAAACCTTGACTATGAAGGGCAAATTGATGCTCTTGACCTCTCAAATTTAAAAGCCAATTTTAATCCTGAAAGTTATCTCACCGGTGCCAACAAAAAATTTATAAATATATTGAACCTCGATCCTAAAAATTTAAAAGACTTAACTATTTTAGATCTTCTAAAAGATGATCATAAAAAAAGTATTAAGTCTGCCTGGAACAATATTCTTAAAGGGATCCCTTTTGAAAGTCAACTTAAGTTTCAAACTAAAACAGGGGAAGAAAAATGGCTTCATGGTAACTTTACCGCCGTTAAAGACATGTATGGTGAAGTTGCAAAAGTAATATACCTGGCAACTGATATCACAGAACGTAAACTTATGGAGCTTGAGAATATAAAACAAACCAAACAACTTCGCAAACAAGAAGAACAATTGTTAAAACAACAAGAACAAATAAAAAAGCAGCATGAAGAGTTTAAAAAGCAAACTGAAAAACATATCAAAGATATCGAAACCGTTAAAGAACGAAATGAAAAAACATTGGAAGGTGCTCTTGATGCAATAGTAACAATCAACCACAATGAAGAAATAGAGTTGTTTAACAAAGCTGCTGAGCAACTATGGAAAATAAACCGCAGTGATGTTCTTGGTCAAAACGTAAAAAAAATCCTGCCGCCACCTCATAATAAAGTAAAAAATGGAGAAGTAATAAAATTTCTGCAATCACCTGACAATAACCTTACAGGTAATAGAACAGAGGTCAATATTATAGATTATAACGGAGAAGAAATACCTGTTTTGCTTACATTATCAGGCGTAAAAGTAGGCAATAAATATACTTATACAGCATTTATACAAAATATATCTGTAGAGTTGTTCTAACAATGAAATTATCACAGCAGTTCTACATAAATGAAGATGTAGTTACCCTGGCAAGGAAAATGCTCGGCAAATACCTTTTTACAAACATAGATTCCCATACAATAACAGGCGGTTTAATCAGTGAAACTGAAGCTTATGCCGGCATCAATGACAAAGCTTCGCATGCATACAATAACAAGCGGACAAAACGCACCAACACCATGTATATGGAAGGTGGCATAGCATACGTTTATCTTTGTTATGGTATTCATGCCTTATTTAACATAGTAACCAACGATAAAAATGAACCACATGCCATACTTGTCAGGGGTATTATACCAACCCACGGCCTTGATAAAATTAAACAACGCACAGGATACAACAAAATAACCAAAGATTCACTAAACGGCCCGGGAAAAGTTACAAAAGCACTGGGAATCAATACATCCCACGACAAAACACCACTTACTGAAAATAAAATCTGGATAGAAAACAGCAAAATAACAATCCCTGAAGAAAAAATAATTACAACCAAAAGAATTGGTATTGATTATGCCGGCAAAGATGCCCTCCTGCCCTATCGTTTTATCTTAGATTACAAATATGATAATCTAAAAAAAAACAATAAAGATTAATATTGGCAAAAAGAGGATCTGAAAAGTTATAAAAAACCTACTCTTCACTACTGTCAATTCACTGAAGTAGCTATAAATAAAACAACTTCAAACTAAGAAAAATTTCGGAAACAAGAATGATTTATGCATGCTACAAATGCATTATCTCTTTATTTAACAATTTTATAATTTACATAACATAATAATATTTTCAACTGTTAAATGCTAATCTATAGTTAATTAGCCAAAAAATTAAAAAAATAAGCAAATTATTTTTTTAATTTTTATAATAAAATTATTTATTTTTGAATAAACCCAATTAAGCGAATATAGTTATGAAAATACTGATTTTGTGTACCGGCAATTCATGCAGAAGCCAAATGGCTCACGGCTTTTTAAAAAGCTTCGACCCCATGTTAAGTGTCTATTCAGGTGGAACTAAGCCCGAATCTAAAGTTAATCCATACGCAGTTAAGGTTATGAAAGAAGCCGGCGTCGATATAAGTGATCACCTGCCCGTAGATGCAGCCAAATATACTGACACTTCGTTCGATTGGGTTATTACCTTATGCGATAAGGCAAAGGAAACATGCCCGGTTTTTAAAGGAAAAGTTGCATGCAAAATGCATATTAGTTTTGATGACCCCTCTGCTTATAATGGTTCAGAAGAACAAATACTAAAAGAATACCGCCGAATACGCGACCAAATTCTGGAAAGATTTAAAGCATTTTACAATAAAAGAATCCTGCAGGTAGATCAAGAGGGATAACACCTAATAAACCAGAATATTTGTTGCTGTTTTATAAAAATTTTACAATAACACTCTTTTACATTCTTACTGATTTTGTAATTAATTAAAAAATCATTTTTTGTATATTTAGGTCAGGTTTTGAGTTTTATGTAACTTAAAGCTATTTTAATATATGACAACAAACAAAACATTTATTTCTAAATATTTAATCAGTTTTTTCTGGATAAACCTCAATTTTAATTTGAAAAATATAAATATATGCATGAAGCACAATTTTATATCTCTCTCGAAGAAAATAAATTACAATGTCAACTTTGCCCCCATGTTTGTATAATAGGAGAAAACCGCCGGGGTAAATGCAATGTACGTATCAACAAATCAGGAAAGCTTTATAGTGAAAACTATGGCAAAGCTACAGGTATGCATTGCGAGCCGGTTGAAAAAAAACCCTTATATAACTTTTATCCCGGCCGCAAAATTTTTTCACTAGGCTCATACGGATGTAATCTTGATTGTAGTTTCTGTCAAAACTATCACTTATCAAAAGCTTCATATTATAGTGTTATTTCTGCAAGCAATGCAAGTGTTAATGATGTAGTTGACAGGGTAATAAATTCGCCAAATAGTTGTGGTATCTCATATACTTTTAACGAACCTTTTGTATGGTATGAGTATATGATAGATATTGCCGTTAAGGTAAAAGAAGAAGGTTATGCAAATGCAATTGTTTCAAATGGATACATTAATCCCAAACCTCTTGAAAAACTTCTTGATGTTATAGACGGTTTTAATATAGATTTAAAATCGTTCACCGATGATTTTTACAAAAAATATACAGGCGCATCATTGGAGCCGGTAAAAAAAACTCTAAAAACCATAGCCAAAAGAAATATTCACCTCGAAATTGCCAACCTGGTAATTCCCGGTTTAAATGATGACACAAAAACATTCGGTGATATGATAACCTGGATTTCTGACGAACTTGGTAAAGATACACCATTGCATATAAACAGATACTATCCTTCATATAAAATGAGTATTGAACCAACTCCCCTTGAAACAATTGTAGAGCTAAGAGAAACAGCCCTTGAAAAACTTAATTTTGTCTATTGTGGTAACGTACCCCCGTTAAATGGCTGTAGCGATACTACATGCCCGGGATGCAGCGAAACAGTTATAAAAAGAACCGGTTATAAAACACTTGTTGATAATATAAATAAAAATGGTCATTGCGTGCATTGTGATTATAAAATTGCTATTTGTTAATTTATTAGTTTTGATGAAATTAAATCAGATTATCAGTTATTTGAAAATTATATTGAATTCAGGTTTATTATTTTGTAAATTGTCAATATTCGGTTGGTTATTAATCTATAAACTTATAAATAATTATTATTTATGTCAAAAAGCATTAGAAAACCTGCGGTATCAGGGATGTTTTATCCATCAGGCAAAAACGAGTTATTAAATTTAATTAAGGAAATTGATCGTCAGGAAGAATCAAGATTTGAAACCGTTTTTGCACAGCATAATATTATTGGTGGCATTGTACCACATGCCGGCTATATGTATTCCGGATACCAGGCTGTTCATTTTTTTAAAGTCTTGCAAAATGCCCGGCAAACTATTGATACAGTAGTTATTTTAAACCCTAATCATAGTGGTATAGGCCCCGGAGTTGCATTAGATGAAAATTCTTTATGGGCAACACCTTTAGGGCATGCAGAAATAGATGATGAATTTTACCGTGCACTTGATATACTCGCCTCATCTATCGCGCATGATAACGAACATTCAGGCGAAGTTATGGTGCCATTTTTACAATATTACCTGGATGATTCAAAAAAAATAGCGCCAATAAGCATGTCTGACCAATCATATGAAACTGCTGTTGAAATAGCACGCAAAATCAATATCGCAGTATCAGAAACCGGGAAAAAGATAGTTATGATTGCCTCAAATGATTTTTCACACTTTGTCGAACCGAGTGAAGGATACAAACTTGACAACCTTGTTTATGAAAAAATAGAAAAACTTGACGCCAAAGGTGTTTATGACACTATCAGAAAAAACAATATAAGTGTTTGCGGTTATGGGCCGATTATGGTTATGATTGAATATTGTAAACAAAAACATCCCGGTGTAAAAACAAAGCTATTGAGAAGAGGTAATTCCGGTGATATATCCCCTTCAACAAGTGTGGTAAACTATATTACTTCTTTATTTTATGAATAAAAAGCGGGTTTTAGAATAAAACACCCTTATTATTCAGAGAGTATAAAATAATAATACGCCGGAATAATAAAAGAATATGAGCTCAAAGATAGAATATCCTGGAAAAAATTTTTTACCCACATCAAGGCATGAAATGGAAGAGCTTGATTGGGAACAGGCCGATATAATAATTGTAAGTGGCGATGCCTATATTGATCATCCATCATTTGGCTCAGCAATACTAGGGCGGTTAGGTGAAAAAATGGGGCTAAAAGTGGCTATATTACCTCAACCTAATTGGCGTGATGATTTACGTGATTTTAAAAAACTTGGTAAGCCACGTCTTTTTTTTGGGGCAACAGCAGGTAATATGGATTCAATGATAAACCATTATACTGCTCTTAAGAGGCTTCGCTCAAACGATAATTATACCCCCGGTGGAAAAGCCGGTTTCAGGCCTGATTATGCTACATCGGTATACACTAAAATACTCAAAAAAATCTACCCCGATACACCTGTAATAATCGGTGGTATTGAAGCTTCAATGAGAAGATTAACTCATTACGACTACTGGTCTGATTCTGTTAAACCATCTATATTGTCGGAAAGCGGTGCAGACATGTTGATTTACGGCATGGCCGAACAACCATTTATGCAAATAATAAAGCTGCTAAATCGCGGAGTACCATTATCATCATTACAAAATATTTTACAAACTTCTTTTCTGGTAAAAAACAAAGAAAACCTGCAAACCCTAAAAAATACTGACAACATAACTCTACCTTCTTATGAGCTATGTAAAAAAAGTAAAAAAACTTTTGCAGATGCCTTTAAAATAATTGAAGAGTCGTCAAACCTGGCAACCCAGCCAAGGTTATTCCAAAAAACAGGTGAATCTTTTGTTGTAGTCAATCCCCCCTACCCTGTCGCCAAAGAAAAAGAAATTGATGAATTTTATGATTTGCCTTTCACAAGAATACCTCATCCAAGGTACAAAAGCAAATCGCCAATACCCGCATATGAAATGATCAGGCATTCTGTAACGCTTCACCGGGGGTGTTTTGGAGGATGTAGTTTTTGTACCATATCAGCTCACCAGGGCAAATTCATCGCCAGCCGCTCTGAAAAATCAATATTAGCCGAATTAGAGAAAATCACAAAAATGGAAGACTTTAAAGGTCATATAACAGATCTGGGCGGGCCAACAGCCAATATGTATAAAATGTCGGGTTTTAATAAAACAGCCTGCATTAAATGCATAAGAGCATCTTGTATATTCCCCGACACCTGTACAAACCTGAATTTTGATCACAACACCTTGATCAAATTATATAAAAAAGCCTCTTTAATAGAAGGTATAAAAAAAATTACAATAGGAAGCGGAATCCGTTATGATATGTTGGTTAAAAAAAACAAAGAGCAAAACAAAAAATTTGCCCTGAACAAATATGCCAGGTTATTAATTAATAATCACGTTTCAGGAAGGCTAAAAGTAGCACCGGAGCATATTTCAGCCAAGGTTTTGCAACTAATGAGAAAACCTTCCTTTGATTATTATAAAGAATTTGATAATTTATTCAGGAAAATATGCAAAGAAAATAACTTAAGGCAGGAATTGGTGCCTTATTTTATCTCAGGACATCCTGGAAGCAGTGAAAATGAAATAAAAAAACTTAATGAGGTTGTAGCCGACTGCAAACTTGACTCACGGCTGGTTCAGGAATTTACGCCCACTCCAATGACATTGGCAACGACAATATATTACACAGGCATTGATCCTTTTACCGGTAAAAAAATATATACACCTAAAATTAGCCATCTTAAGCGAAAGCAAAAAAATTATTTTATGACCTCATGATACAAAAAATAAAATTTAAACCACCTACTAAAATAACTGTCGACTAAACTATATATATTGATTAATTTGATTTAAAATAAATAAGCCGGCCACACGAGTTTTATAAATTTCACTTAAATAAAACTATTGCTGCCTGTCTCTCCTTTGCTTGCGGCGCATTTCACGAAACAAGTGACGTTTGAAGTCTTTTTCAGCCTCGTATAACAATGCCACTTTTTTGACTGATAAAACATCAAGATATTTTTCGTGGTATTCTCTTCTCAGCTTTGCCATCTCTTCAATCCTGCGAATTTCAAATTCAGCATATTCGGCAGCCTTCTCTTCAGAAACATCTGATAAAGATTTATCACCATTTTTAATTTCACAAACATATTTTTCTCTTATTTCCTGCATCTCCTCATTATACTTATTATAAAGAGGCCAAAACTGCTGAGCTTCTTCACTTGTTAATGAAAGCCGATCAGTTATAAAAGCAATCTTCATTGAACGAATATTTTCATGGTGCTCAGAATCGCGAAACTGACCACGCCAGGGCTGAGAAATAGAAGGGTAAACTATTACAACAAGACAAAATAAAACTATTAACCTTTTTATTTGTATATTTTTCATTTCTTCTAAAAATTTATTTAACCTGATTAATGTTTCTGTAATTTATTAATAGTTAATCAAAATAAGCAATATCTTCAGGCGAATACTGATATAAATCCATATAATCCAACAAATATTCGAAATAAGCATCATCTTCCAATTCATCATCCATTGTAAAAAAATCAAACGATCCTTCAGGATATTCTAAATGTTCAATCTCTTCAGCCGCCAAAATATCATAATATGCTGTTTCATCATAATCTGCAAAATACGAAAAATATGATTCAAAAAGTTCATTATCAGCCTCTGAGTATAAATCGATATCGTTATTATTTGTAAAAAACAAGATTGATATTCCAAAAGATATCAACACTAATAATGCTGATGCATAAGCCAGTAGTTTCCTGGGTGAAATGCTTAAAACTCCGGCATAAACTTTTTGCGGCTCACTATTTTTTAAATTTTGTACTTTCTCAGGCAAACCGGAAAAATAATTACCCGGAACATCGAATGGATTATCTTTTGAAACTTCTGATATATCGGGAGCTATATCATTAAGTTCTTTTTTCAGTATGTCAGGCTTTTCTTTTTCCATTTTAATTATTACATTTTTTTATTAGATTAAAAAAAAGCTCAGATGTTTAATCGCTTTTCAAAAATTCTTCTACTTTTTTTGCAGCAATATGATAAGATGCTTTTAAAGCACCGGTTGATGTATTTAATATTTGTGACATGTCCTCATATTTCATCTCATCAAAATAACGTAAATTAAAAATTACCCTTTGTTTCTCGGGCAATTTTAATATGACTTTCTGCAATTTTTTCTGAATTTCGTCGCCTTTAAAAAAGTGGTCTGACTCAATTTTTTCTGACAAATTAGCTTCAACATCCACCAAAGGTATAAAAAATCTTTTTTGCTTTTTTTTTAGAAATGACAGGGCTTCATTAGTAGCTATTCTGTAGAGCCATGTATATAATTTCGAATCTCCCCTGAATTTACTGATATTTTGCCAAACTTTAAGGAACACATTTTGTACAACGTCGTTTGAGTCATCATGATCAATTAGAAGTCGCCGCACATGCCAGTAAATATTCTGTTGGTATTTACGCATAATGAGATTAAATGCATAATCCGGATTACCGGACTTAAACATTTTCAGCAATTCTTTGTCATCAAGATGATCCATATATTATTTGGCCGTCAAAAGTAATAGTATAAAACAATTATTTTTATTATTTAAGCCACAACTTGTAATCAGCAATCTGCAATTAGTAACCTTTTAAATTATAAACTTCGTTTTATGATTGTGATCTTTTATTTATGGTCTAAATTACCTGAAGCAAAAAATGAATAACGGTTTCAAACAACTAAACTGCAGGGTAGGCTTAAATAGATATTAATTTGGTAATATGACCTTAATAATTCTATTTAACAAATCATTTTTCTTATTATTTATTTCCGTGAAATGACTTTTTGTGCAGCTTTGACGATATTTTCGGCATCAAGGCCGTATTTAACCATCAACTCATCGGGTTTACCGCTTTCTCCAAAAACATCTTTTATACCTATCATTTCCAGGGGTTTAGCACAGTATTTTGTCAATAATTGTGCAATGCTTTCACCCATTCCGCCATTTATCTGATGTTCTTCGGCAGTAATACCGCAGCCGGTTTTTTTTATTGATCCTAAAATTGTATCAACATCAAGGGGTTTAATTGTATGAATATTTATTATTTCGGCTCTTATACCTTTCTCAAAGAGAATTTTTCCTGCCTCCAGGGCTTGCCAGACCATATGCCCGGTAGCAAATACTGATATATCTTTGCCTTCATTAAGTATATCAGCCTTCCCTATAATAAATTCCTGATCTTCACTGGTAAAATTAGGCACTTTTGGTCGGCCAAATCGCAGATAAACAGGCCCTTTATAATCAGCTATTGCAATAGTAGCAGCTTTAGTCTGATTAAAATCACATGGGCTTATTACTGTCATATTGGGTAACATCTTCATCATACCAAAATCTTCAAGCATTTGGTGAGTAGCTCCGTCTTCTCCAAGAGTTATACCTGCATGAGATGCACAAATCTTAACATTTTTATTTGAATATGCTATAGATTGCCGTATCTGGTCATAAACCCTACCTGTTGAAAAGTTAGCAAATGTACCGGTAAATGGAATTTTTCCTCCTATAGTTAAACCTGCAGCTATACCCATCATGTTGGCTTCTGCAATACCGGTTTGATAAAACCTTTCGGGAAATTGTTTTTGAAACTTGTCCATCTTCAATGAACCGGTCAGATCGGAACATAGTGCAACAATTTTTGAATTTTTATTGCCAAGCTCAAACAACCCCTCACCAAAACCAGACCTTGTATCTTTCTTTTCTTTATATGAATATTTTTTCATCTTAAGTTTATTGTTTATTTCATTCTCTATTGTCATATAATCGAATATTTAATTCAGTACTTAAAAACCGGCTGCGATTTTTCTATATCATTTAAATCGGGGCATATACAATTTATATATTCAACTCAACAGTTGATTGGTTTGAGTCAAAATGCTTGATTTTGAAATCAATAATCGCCGAGTGTTTCTTCAAAATTGGATATAGCTTTATTAAATTGCTCTTCATTTGGTGGTTTGCCATGCCATTCGTGAGTGCCCATCATAAAATCGACTCCATAACCCATGTCAGTATTCATAATAATTACAACAGGTTTTTTTTGACCGGTTTTTTCTATGGCTTTAGGTATTATCTTAACAATATCCTCCATATCATTGCCATTCATTTCCAATACAGACCATCCAAATGCTTTCCATTTGGCATGAAGATCACCAAGTGGCATCACTTCGCAGCATGGCCCGTCAATTTGTTGCCCATTATAATCAATTATGCCTATAATATTATCAACTTCCCTGCCTGCACCAAACATAGCAGCTTCCCATATCTGCCCCTCTTGCTGCTCACCATCACCCATAAGGCAATAAACTAAATGATTGTCATTGTTTAATTTTTTAGATAAAGCAGCTCCCAAAGCAACGCTTAATCCCTGTCCCAGTGAGCCGGAAGCCACCCTGACGCCGGGTAAGCCCTCTTCTGTTGCCGGATGCCCCTGGAGACGAGTGTTGAGTTTGCGAAAAGTTGACAGCTCTTTTACAGGAAAATAACCAGAGCGAGCCAAAACACTATACCAGGCAGCAGATAAATGACCGTTGGAAAGAAAAAATAAATCTTCCCCAAAACCATCCATAGAAAAACCACCGGGATCATGTTTTAAAATTTTAAAATAAAGAGCAGTAAAAATGTCAGCACATCCTAATGCTCCTCCGGGATGACCCGACTTGGCATCATAAATCATACGCAAAATATCCCGGCGTACCTGCGTAGCAACTTGCTTCAATTCATCAATTTCAGACATATATTAATAATTTTAAAAAAACAAAATTATAAAAAATCACTTTTGACATAAATTGAATTGTTATTTATTTTCTAACATTCACAATTTCAAACTTTGTAAAATATTTTTTTTTGAATAAACAAATAATATCAAACTTGCATGTTTGGAGGTTTATTTGCTAATTATTTCAGAAGGTAGCTGGTTTTTTTTAAGAATCATTTATTTTCATCCTCCAGCTCCATTTTTATCAAAGCAAAGACAGCATAATTAATAATATCATATAGGTTTGCGTCTATACCTTCTGATGTTGATGTTTTACCTTTGTTGTTCTCGATTTGTTTAATCCTTAGTAATTTCATCAAAATAATATCTGCAAGTGATGAAATGCGCATTTCCCGCCATGCTTCACTGTAGTCATGATTTTTATTTTGCATCAGTTCAAATGCCTTCTCATAGTATTTATCATAAAGATCCACAGCCTCTTCGACTGTTAGGTCAGGTTTATCACTATGACCCTTCTCAATCTGGATAATTGCCATAATACAGTAATTAACAATACCAATAAACTCAGGCTTTATACCTTCATCAATTTTTTGTTTACCTTTGTCCTGCAAAGAGCGTATTCTTTGAGCTTTTATGTATATTTGATCTGTCAATGAAGGAGAGCGTAAAACCCGCCATGCACTGCCGTAATCTTTCATTTTGGCAAGAAAAACTTTCATGCAAAGTTCCTTTATCAATGGAAACTGTTCTTCAGTATTTGATCGCGATACTTTATTCATTTTTTATATTTGTAATTTGAAAAAAATAAGATGGCGAAAGATAATTATTTTAATACAAAACTAACTATAAATTGCCTGGGTAAAGTTATAAATTTATCTTCACCTGTTGTAATGGGAATTATTAATCTTTCCCCTGATTCTTTTTTTGACGGCGGCAAATACAAAAGCAACTGGGATGTTATAAAACAAGCTGAAAAACTTTTATATGAGGGTGCAACTTTTATTGACCTGGGAGCTGTATCAACACGACCGGGCGCTAAAATAATTTCGCCGGGCGAAGAGCAAAAAAGGCTTTTACCTGCTTTGGAAGCTATATTGAAATATTTTCCTTCAGCACTAATTTCAGTTGACACATATAACTCCTCTACGGCAAGCACAGCAATCGAATATGGAGCTCACATGATTAACGATATCTCTGCAGGCAACTTTGACCCAAATATGTTTAAGACTATTGCAAATCTTAATGTTCCTTATATAATAATGCACATAAAAGGAACACCCGAAACCATGCAAAAAAACCCTGTCTATGACGGCTTGCTTGAAGAGGTAATCACTTATTTTTCAGAAAAAATTGAAAAATTACATCAACATGGGGTCATAGATATAATTATAGATCCGGGGTTTGGTTTCGGCAAAAATTTAGATCATAATTATGAATTATTAAGCAAGCTGGAATATTTGAAAATCTTAGAATTACCAATCATGGCAGGAGTATCAAGAAAATCAATGATAAATAAAGTTCTTGACATTAAACCCGATGAAGCCCTGAACGGAACCACTGTTATTAACACTATAGCATTAACAAAAGGAGTTGATATACTGAGAGTTCATGATGTAAAACAAGCTATGGAAGCAATTAGTCTTGTTAAAAGATACAGGGAGATATTATAATTTTGTTATTTGTACCTTTGGAAAAAATATTGGGTTTTATTATCAATATTTTATATTTTTCTGAGTGGTATATTACTCATATTCATCAGAAAAACCAAATAATTGTAAAAGATAATGAAAACCGGCAACAAAGATTATTTCATTTGTATAAAATGTATTTAAAGTATAGATATTTAAATTTTTAACGACAGGTAATCCCGGAAAACAGGGGTTTCGGTGCCGCTCAACGGGTACGGGGTTTTACGTAAATTGACTCATAATGAATCTATAAAACAAGAATTGTATCGGGACATAATTATTAGATCTGTCATTGTTATACCTCACCCGTTACTATTATGTCGTAAGATCGCTGACGCTAAGTTCATATTCTTTTATGAACCTATAGTTAGGGTTATGTGTAATTTTTGATTTAAATTGTTAAGAAATTATTTAAGTTCTTTTTTAACTTTTTTGAATTAATATGTTTTTTCGGTTTTTAATATTATTCACACAACAAACAAATAGATCATGATTATTGGTTCATTACTACCATTTTTAGATATAAGGTTTCTGGATATTTTGGACATCTTGCTTGTTGCTTTTTTACTTTATCGTCTTTATTATTTGATTCGGGGTACGGGAGCTTTATACATATTTCTGGGCATTTTATCAATATATTTATTATGGTGGGTAGTTCGCATCTTTGAGATGGAGCTTCTCACTGAAATACTTGGTCAGTTTATGAGTGTAGGGGTTCTGGCTCTCATTATTGTATTCCAGCCCGAAATACGCAAGTTTCTTCTTATGATAGGAACAAGATCCATTATTAATAAGGGATCTAAAAGCATTTTTAAAAAATTCTGGCAATTTGGCGAGCAGTTCTCCTTTAACTTAACACCAATTGTAAACGCTTGTGAAACATTTTCGCAAAAAAAAACCGGTGCACTTATAGTATTCACAAAAGAAAATAATTTAGAATATTATATCGAAACAGGTGAGATTCTCGATGCAAAAATCTCTGAAGATCTTCTTGAGAACATTTTTTACCGAAACAGCCCGTTACATGACGGTGCTGTTATAATAACAAATAACAAAATAGCGGCTGCACGTTGTGTACTGCCGGTATCAGATAACCCTTCATTTCCTACCAACCTGGGGCTAAGACACCGGGCAGCTCTTGGCATAACAGAACATTCTGATGCAATAGCCGTTGTTGTAAGTGAACAAACCGGACGGATATCGTGGTTTAAAGATGGAAATATGAAGAGAAATATTAAACCTGTGCAATTGAAAGAATTTTTAGCTAAAGAATTTATGTCATAAATCAAATTACTACTCATGCAATTAATAGCCGACAGTGGAAGTACAAAAACTGACTGGGCAATACTGAATAACCACATCATTGAAAAACAATTTCAAACTGCCGGCATAAACCCTTATTTTATGACGGGCAAAGATATTTATGATGAATTACATAGTGTGTTTATCAATAATTTCGACCCTCAATCAATAAAAAAAGTTATTTTTTATGGTGCTGGTTGTTCATCACAAAAAAAAGCAGCCAAAATCAAAAATTCTATAAAACAAATATTACCTTTTTCAAAAATTTCAGTAAACCATGATATACTTGGTGCGGCAAGAGCTCTTCTTGGAAACAAGCCCGGGATAGCATGCATTTTGGGTACAGGTTCAAACTCTTGCCTGTACGACGGAAAAAATATTATCGAAAACCTGTTTTCACTCGGGTATATGTTTGGTGATGAAGGTAGTGGGGCACACCTGGGAAAAACATTTATCAAAGAGCATCTTAAAAAACAAACACCTGACGAATTAAGTGAAGCTTTTACTAACAAATATAATTTGTCTGATGAAGAAATTCTCACAAATATTTATCAGAAACCCAATCCAAATAAATTTCTGGCATCATTCACGCATTTTTTAAAAGAAAAAATACAACATTCTTATATTAAAAATATGATAGAATATTGTTTTGATGAATTTATTAATGAACAGGTTTCAAAATATTCAAATTATAAGCTATATACTACTTGTTGTGTAGGTTCAATAGCATACCATTTTAAGGATATATTAGTCCTATCCCTTAAAAAACATAACATTACTCCCGGGAAAATAATCAACTCACCTATGGAAGATTTGATCAAATATCATAGCAAAGAGCATAATATATAGACCATAGAACCACGCACTTTATCAACCGGGCTAACCAAAAATATTCTATAACCTTATTTTATTTTCAAAAACAAATTAGATGAACTTTATTATTTTACTTACGCCATACTATCTATGGTTCTCATGATTTTTTCTTTCTCTCCCGGTTGGTCAATTGAAATCCATTCAGCATCATTATATTTTTTAAACCAGGTTAGTTGCCTTTTTGCATAGCGACGTGTATTAGTTTTTATTTTTTCTATAGCTAAAGACAAAGAATAATGATTGCAAAAGAAAGCAAAAATCTCCTTATAGCCAACCGTATTGAGAGCATTATAATCTTTGTATAAAAACAAATCCCATGCCTCTTCAATAAGGCCTTGTTCAATCATATCGTCAACACGTTTATTAATACGTTCAAAGAGCTCTTGTCGCGGCCGGTTGAGTATTATGCGAATTATTTTGAAAGGACGCTGCATGGGTTTACTCAAGGAGTGGAACTCTGAAAGATTCTTGCCTGTTTGCATATAAATCTCAACAGCTCTCATAATCCGGTTTGGATTAAACAAATCTGCTTTCCGATAATAGGCGGGATCAGCTTTTAGAAGTATCTTTCTTAACCCTGCCAATCCTTGTTTGTCATATATATGTTTAACATTTTTTCTTGTTTCTTTATCTACATCAGGCAAGTAATCTATCCCTTTACACACAGCATCAATATACAAACCCGAGCCACCCGTTAACACAACAAAATCTTTGGAAGCAAACAAATCTTCAATCACTCTCAAAGCATCTTTCTCAAACATGTATGCATTATAATACTGGCTTATTGAAAGGTGGCCAACGAAGTGATGCTTTACCTGGTTAAGCTCCTCACCCGAGGGTGTAGCTGTACCTATTTTAAGTTCTTTATAAAACTGCCGTGCATCTGCAGAAATTATTTCAGTATTAAGCTCCTTTGCAATCTCAATACTTAATTTGGTTTTACCGACGGCGGTAGGCCCTGTTATAACTATCAGTGTTTTATCATTATTTATCATTATTGATCATCATCCGGTTCAAACTGCTCATTAGAATTATCATCTGTTATATTCAAATCATCATCATTATCATATTTAATATTCAATCCTTTAGTATCATCATAAGAATCCCCTTCACTACCGCCTTCCTGATCCTTATCAGGATTATCTTCACTATTTATTGAATCAACCTTTTTTGGTAAAAATTCCTGTGGTATACCCCCGCTTTGTTTAATAATTTCAGGATAACTAACCTGCGGCTCTGCAGGAATGATTTTTAACAATTCAATATAAAAAGTCCAGTTATTCTGAAAGTCATAAACATATACAAGCCTTTGATGCGGATCATCAATAAGATCGCTAAGCCTGTGATCTCTCATAATTAAAGCTTGCCTGTTGTTTTCTTCATTTTGATCATCCGCAACACTGTCTTCTGAAATTTCATCATCAACGATTTCTTCAGATTCCTGATTATTGGTGCTTTCAGGCCGATCCATAATAATTTGCTTTTGCTTCCTGAATTTATAATTGCTTAAAAAAAAGGCTGCTGACTTTGTTTTGTCAAGCTTTAAATTTTCAACAATAAAATTGTGGAAATCTTCAAAGTTTTGATTTGAACTAAAAACAACCTCTCTTAAAAAAGAGTCATTATTTTCGAATCTTATTCTGAATCTAAAAGCAAACATTAAAACATTAAAATTAAAAAAGTCACAAAATTTTTTACTAAATTAATTGTTTTGTATTTTTTTTAATCATTTTTTGTTTATTATTGACATAAAGATATTATTATTACAATATAAAATTTATTTTGTTATTAGAAAATAATACCCAATAAATATAGAAGTTGTTATATAATTAAATAATCATTTACTCATATTTTTATCTATCAGTATTATCAGGTTCTTCAAAGGGTTCCAGGCCCAGCTTTTTGCCTTCTTTAAACATAAATTTTAACGCTTCTTTTCGATTATTTGGAATAATACCATCTAATATTGCTTCCCTGATAGCATTTTTAATAATGCCCACTTCTTTGCATGGCAAGATATTAAAGCTGCGCATTATGTCATTTCCGGTAACAGGTGGTTGCCAATTCCTTATCCGGTCTTTTTCTTCAATTTCTTTTAATTTTTCTTTAACTTTTTCAAAGTTTTCAAGATACTTTTTTACCTTTTCGGGATTTTCGGAAGTTATATCAGCTTTACAAAGCATCATCAAATCATCTATATCATCGCCCGCATCAAAAAGCAGTCTTCTTATTGCAGAGTCGGTAACCTGATTTGTAACTAATGCTATTGGCCTAAGATGCAAAAGCACAAGCTTCTGGACATATTTCATTTTTTCGTTTTGCGGAAGTTTCAGCCTTTTAAAAATTTGTTTTACCATTTTTGAACCCAGGTATTCATGCCCATGAAAAGTCCAGCCAGTATTATTATCCCATTTTTTGGTAACCGGCTTAGCAATATCATGTAATAACACAGCCCAGCGTAACCAAAGGTTGTCAGTCTTCTCCGCAATATTATCAAGAACTTTGAGTGTATGATAAAAATTATCTTTATGTGCTTTCCCGTCCTTTACCTCAACACCATAAAGATCATCCAGCTCTTTAAAAAAATACTTTAAAAGCCCTGATTCACGCAGTAATTCAAGGCCTTTTGACGGTTTGCAGGATGCAATAATTTTGTTAAACTCATCAGTTATTCTTTCAATAGATACAATATTTATTCGATGAGCCATCTCGCTAATTGCTTTAAACGAATCGGGATGTATTTCAAAATTCAACTGAGCAGCAAAACGCACAGCTCTCATCATTCTTAACGGATCATCCGAAAAGGTGCTTAATGGATCAAGTGGTGTGCGAATTATTTTGGATTTCAAATCTTTCATTCCATTAAATGGATCAAGAAAAACCCCTTTAATATTGCCATTAAGACCAACAGCCAAAGCATTTATTGTAAAATCTCTTCTTTTCTGGTCATCAATAAGTGTACCGTCTTCTACAATGGGCTTTCGTGAGTTCGACCGATAGGATTCCTTACGGGCCCCAACGAATTCAATGTCCCATCCTTCCCAATGTAAAAAAGCTGTTTGAAAATTTTTGTAAACAGTAAGATTACCGGAACAATCAACCATTCGAGCAAAATTCTTTGCTAATTCAATGCCCCTGCCAATTACAAGAATATCAATATCTTTAGAATGACGACCCAGCAGATAATCACGAACATACCCACCAATGATATATGACTCAACATTTATCTCATCGGCGGCCTCTCCAACCAATTTAAAAACAGAATTATTTAATAGCTTTTCCAAAAAAATCAAGATTTGCTTAAATGTAATTTAAGTTTTTTTCAACTTTTCAGCTAACAAGGCTTTATAAAAATCATAGCAAAAATAATTAATTCCTGACAATTTCAATTTCACCGTTATCTTGTATTCTTATAATCGTAGAAGGTCTTGGCCTGCTAATAACAAACCTGTCGCTTTTAACAATATAATCAACAGAATTTTTAATTTCATCAGATACCCTGCTATAAGATAATGGTGTTGAATCACCTGAAATATTTGCTGATGTTGAAGTTATTGGTTTTCCGAAACTTTTGAGCAACTCAATGCAAAATTGATTTTTGGGAATCCTGACAGCAATAGTACCATCAGGTGCAATAACATCTTTAGCAAGATTTCGTCCCTTATTATATATAATGGTTAAAGGCTCTTTTATATTGTTTATTAAGTCAATAGCAACCTCCGGAACATATTTGACATATTTTTTAAGTTGTTCTGTATCTAAAACAAGTATAATTAAAGATTTATAAGGTATCCTTACCTTTATTTTATAAATTTTGCTTACGGCAATATTATCCGTAGCATCACATCCTATCCCCCATACCGTATCTGTAGGGTAAAGAATGGTGCCTCCAGAATTCAAAACCTCAACCGCTTTTTTTACTTCCTGATCCATATTAAAATAGTATAATAAAAGTAAATATTCACTAAAACATCACTAATTAACCATTAAGAAAAACAATTGATTCATCTATTTTATAAAACGCAAATTTATAAACAAATAACACAAGAACTGTTCCATTCAAAAAAGATTTTTTAATGATAAATCATAATTAAACAAAAAACTTAAACAAAATTGCAAGACTGTTTGCGGTAAGTTAGCGATTTCCAGAACAATAGTAACAATAATTTTAACCGGACATTAGTAATCTATAAGCTTTATTGAATAGATTAATTGACACTTTTTTATATCAAAGCCCTTATTCTTTTTTATAATTTAAAAGAAATTTTCAATATTAGAGATGTATCTTTGCAAAGTAATATAAACTCAAAAGTTAATTTAATCCGTTTTATTTATATAAGATCAATTATTTATGTATTTTAAAGACATCATTGGTCAAGAAGAAATAAAAAAACAACTAATTAAGAATGTAGGCAGCAACCGTATAAGTCATGCATATTTATTTGCTGAATCGGAAGGGAGAGGTGCATTGGGAATGGCCTTTGCTTATGCACAATTCATTAACTGCCTTGATCAAACAAGGTTAAAAGACAGTTGCGGAAGATGCTCTTCATGTCTTAAGTTCCAAAAAATTGCCCACCCCGATTTACACATATTTTTTCCAACTGCTACCTCGTCAAAAGAGAAAAAAAACATAAGCAGTAAAACATATATCAATCAATTCAGGGAAATAATACTTGAATCACATTACTTATCGCTCTCACAATGGTATGATAAAATAGGTGTTGAAAAAAAACATGCCATTATTAATGCAGATGATTGTAACGAAATAATAAATAAGGCTAGCATTAAACCTTATGAAAACAAGTTTAAAATATTTATAGTTTGGATGGTCGAAAAACTTTACCCAAAAGCGGCGCCAAAGATTCTGAAAATTGTTGAAGAACCGCCTGAAAACACTATTTTTATTTTCATTACACATAACCCTGATAAATTACCTGAAACCATATTATCACGTTTGCAATTAATAAGGTTTCCTCCTCTTTCCAATTTGGAAATAAAAAACGCGCTTATTAATAAATATAATTGTAACGAAGAAACAGCGTCAAATATAAGCTTTATGGCTTCAGGCAATTTTACTGAAGCTTTGCATAAATATTATTTAACCCAGCCGGATGATATATTCTATTTTTTCAGAGATTGGTTAAGATCATGCTATTCGCTGTCAACCAAAGAAATATTTTCGCATGTGGAAAAAATTTCTTTGCTGGGGCGCGAAAAGCAGAAAGCTTTTCTAAATTACGGATTAAAAATAATTAATGAATGTTTGCTGATAAATTACAATGCCAATAAACCGCAAAAGCTATTTGAAGAAGAGGCTGATTTTTTGTTAAAATTTTCAAAATTCACCAATCATAAAAATATTATATCGGTTACCAACCGTTTTAATGAATCTATAATCCATATTGAAAGGAATGCAAACAGTAAAATTGTATTTGCCGACCTTTCTTTTAAATTGCATAAATTATTAAAATACGGTTCAAAATAATTAATTTTGTAAAAAAACAAGAGTAGTTTTGGATAATAACAGTTTTAAATCAAGAGGGTGTAGATGTTCACCTGATCCTTATAACAAACAATGGAAAGTCCATTCTCAGTCTTGTGCTAAGCTAAATGCACAAAACTGGTTAAAAAATATACATCAGCCCGAGAGCATAGAGGAAAAAACAGATTATGTGGAAGTCAGGTTCAAAAACAGCAGCAAGGATTTTTTCGAGGCATCGTCGGATCTGAACCTGGTAGAAGGTGATATTGTAGCTATTGAGGCTTCACCCGGCCATGAAATCGGTATTGTGACTTTAAGTGGTGAAATAGTAAAGCTTCAAATGAAAAGCAAAAATATTGACCCTCATAATCACGAATTAAAAAGGGTTTATCGCAGAGCCAAAGTATCTGATATTGAAAAATGGATGGAAGCCGTTAAACTCGAAGACAATACCATGTATGAATCAAGGGGAATAGCATCATCTTTGGGTTTGTCTATGAAAATAAGTGATGTGGAATACCAGGGCGATATGACTAAAGCAACATTTTATTATACTGCCGACGAAAGGGTTGATTTTCGCGAACTAATAAAAGTTTTAGCAGATACCTTTAATGTAAAGATTGAAATGCGACAGATAGGCATGCGACAAGAGGCTGCCCGTCTTGGAGGTATAGGATCGTGCGGGCGTGAGCTTTGCTGTTCGAGTTGGTTGACAAACTTCCGTTCAGTTTCAACAAGTGCAGCCAGAGATCAACAACTCTCGTTAAACCCGCAAAAATTAGCAGGCCAGTGTAGTAAGCTTAAATGCTGCATTAACTTTGAAAAAGACTGTTATGCTGATTATGCCAAATATTTACCTGACTCTGATATAAACCTGGAAACAAAAAAAGGTGTTGCAGTTTACAAAAAACCCGACACTCTTAATAAGCAAGTTTATTATGCCTACGAAGAATCAGCCGAACAGATGATAAAAATTTCATCCAAAAGAGCATGGGAAATTATTTCAATGAACCAAAAAGGAATAATACCTGATGACCTTGAAGAAACAATAACATCAGAAGAACTTGATTCAACTCCTGACATGATCAATCCAGAGGAGGATAATTTAGAAAGATTTGACAAACCAAAAAAACAAAAAAGAAGACGCAGTAAAAAGAAAAAAAAACAAAGCAAATAAGGTCTTAATATGAATAAATTAATGTAATAATTCTATATTAAAAGATAATATACAAATAACTTGTGAAATATTAAGATACAAAATTACGGGCTATTAATAACTAATGATTAAAAGGCAGGATAACAAAAAAAATTTATTTGAATTTTGCAATACAATCAAATAATAAATTTACCTTATGACCAAATACCTTTTCCATCGAGCTGTTTTATTTTTGTCTTTATTAGCTTTTTTTGTCTCTTGCGACAGAAATATGGTTTTTGAAAAAAATAAAAAAATACCATAAATGAAATGGCATTATAAAGACAAAATTACATTTGAAGCAGAAATAAATGACACATCCAATTTACATAATATTCACATCAATATACGTAACAGTGTTGATTATAAATATATGAATTTTTATATGTTTCTCGATACGAAGTTACCTGATGGAACTGTTGTGCGCGACACATTAGAGTGCCTTTTAGCTGACAGCCATGGCAAATGGTTGGGAGATGGATACGGAAAAATCCGAACCAATCAGTTTTTGATGAGAGAAAATGTATGGTTTCCCGAAAAAGGCAATTATACTTTCAGCTTCAAGCAAGCTATGCGTGAAGAAGAACTTGAGGGAATATCCGATATAGGAATACGCATTGAAAGAAATTAAAAATATTATAAAGAATATATCGTTAAAAAAAATACAAAATAACATTAAATATCGGCAAATAAAATATGAGTAAAAAACAGGATAACAAAAAATTAAAAAAGTATATAAAGAGATTTTGGATTATATTTTTCACTCCTATTATACTTGTTTTTTTATTATTTTTTTCGATTAATATAGGGCTTTTTGGACCTATGCCTTCATTTGAAGAACTTGAAAATACCAGAAGCAACCTAGCCAGTGAGGTTTATTCTGCCGATAGTGTTTTGTTGGGTACTTATTACATCGACAACCGTACCAACATCAATTACGATGATCTCTCTCCTGAAGTTGTAAATGCGCTATTATCAGCAGAAGACATAAGATTTCATTACCACTCGGGTGTTGATATACGAAGTGTATTCAGGGTCCTTTTCCGCACAATAATTGCCGGGCAGCAAAGTGCCGGTGGAGGCAGCACAATAAGTCAACAACTTGCCAAAAATCTTTTTCCAAGACAGGAAGACCCATCTACATTGCAAATAGGAATTATAAAACTTAAAGAATGGGTTACTGCCATTAAGCTTGAAAGAAATTACACTAAAGAAGAGTTAATAGCCATGTATTTGAACACTGTGGATTTTGGAAGCCACTCATTTGGAATAAAAGCTGCATCAAATACTTATTTTAACACTACACCCGATTCGCTCCAAACAGAAGAAGCCGCATTGCTTATAGGTATGCTAAAGGCACCATCCTGGTATCATCCGGTCAGAAATCCGGACAGGGCGTTTTCAAGAAGAAATGTGGTTTTACGACAAATGGCCAGATATAATTATATTGAACCTCACGAATATGATTCTTTAAGTACCATTGATATAGATATGTCAAAATTTCAGATACAAGATCAGCATTCAGGGCTGGCAACTTATCTGAGAGAATACCTAAGGAGGGAACTTGTTGAATGGAGTAAAAACCGATATAAACCCGACGGCACTCAATATGACATTTATCGTGATGGGCTTAAGATATATACTACAATAGATTCGCGAAAACAAAAATATGCTGAAGAAGCTGTAAGAGAGCATTTAGGCGAATACCTGCAACCATTATTCTTTGAACACTGGGAAGGCTTTCCAAATGCGCCTTTTGGATGGGATTTAAGCCCTGCACAAATAGAAAGAAACTACATGCTCTCAATCAGGAGGTCTGACAGATACATTAATATGAGGAGGGAAGGAATACCAGAGGATTCCATAATGAAATCATTTGACAAGCCTGTTAACATGAAGGTTTTTTCATGGGATGGTGATATAGACACAGTGATGACCCCTATGGACTCCATAAAATATTATAAACATTTTCTCAATGCCGGATTGATGGCTATGGATCCCCATACGGGAAATGTCAGAGCCTATGTTGGAGGAAATGATTCAAGGTACTTCAAATTTGACCATGTTACTTCTATCAGGAGGCAGGTCGGCTCAACATTCAAACCATTTCTTTATACTTTAGCCATGCAGGAGGGCGAAAGCCCATGTACCAAAGTACCAAACACACCGGTAACTTTTCGCCTTGAAGATGGTAGTAAATGGACACCAAAAAATGCAACTGATGCCAGGGAAGGTGAAATGGTAACTCTAAAATGGGGGTTGGCAAACTCAGTTAATACCATCTCCGCTTTCCTGATGAAAAGATATAACCCGCAGGCTGTAATAAATCTCATCAGAAGAATGGGCATAGAAAGCCATATTGACCCCGTACCGGCTATAGCATTGGGCACGCCTGATCTTTCTGTTTATGAAATGACGGGGGCAATGTCGGCCTATGCAAATAAAGGTTTTTATATTGAACCAAACTTTATTACGCATATAACCGATAATAATGACAATCTTATTGAGTCTTTCGTGCCATATCAAAAAGAAGCCATGAGCGAACAAACTGCATATCTTATGTTAGAACTATTAAAAAATGTCGTAGACGAAGGTACGGGAAGAAGATTGAGACACAGGTATGAATTTGAAAATACTATAGCAGGTAAAACCGGTACAACACAAAGAAACGCTGATGGTTGGTTCGTAGGTATTACACCCGACCTGGTAACAGGTATATGGGTGGGCTGTGAGGACAGAGGAGCCCGATTTAGAGAAATGTCACTGGGGCAAGGTGCTAATACTGCTCTGCCTGTTTGGGCAAAATTTATGAAAAAAGTATATGAAGATGATAACCTTGATATATCAAAAGATGATTTTGAAAAACCGGCGCAGCCATTATCAGTAGAAATAGATTGTTCTGAATATGAACAAACTGAAGACTTTGATGATGTCTTTAGCCCCGACATATTTTGATAGTAAAAATTAAATCTATGACAGGAAAGCAGATAAATTTACTTATCTTTAAATACCTCTGTTAATTATCTACACTTCGCTGAAAAAAATAACTTTTTTAAAAATGTGAAAATAATAATAAAAAATAATTATTTTTGCGCCCTGAAATTTTGATCTGTTTGGGATTCAAGGCATCTTCTTCTAAACTTATCGAATTTTATTTGTTGATAAATTTGTTGAAATAAAATAATAATTTTACCTTTGCAGCCTTATTTTAATATGGTTTATGCAATAATATTAATATTTATTTGATTTTGAAAAAGGATAAAAATAAGTAAATAATGGATACAACGAGTTATAAAACAATTTCTGCAAACAAAAACACGGTTAATAAAGAATGGTTATTAGTAGATGCAGAAAATGAGGTACTTGGCCGTTTAGCCTCCAAAGTAGCAAAAATTTTAAGGGGCAAGCACAAGCCTGATTTCACTCCTCATGTTGATTGCGGTGATAATGTAATTATTATCAACTCTGATAAAATCAACCTTACAGGCAAGAAATTTTTCCAAAAAGAATATGTTCGTCATACGGGTTATCCCGGCGGGCAAAGATTTAAATCAGTAGAAAATATGATGTCTAAAAAGCCAACTTTTGTTGTGGAAAAAGCTATAAAAGGAATGTTGCCCAAAAACAAGCTTGGCAATAAGTTGTTTAATAATTTGCATGTTTATGCTGACAATAATCATCCCCACGAAGCGCAAAAACCAAAAAAAATCAACATTAATTCAATAAAGTAATTATGGATATTATAAACACTATAGGCAGGAGAAAAACTGCCGTTGCACGTATTTATCTTCAGCCGGGTAACGGAAGTATTAATGTAAACGGCAAAGATTATAAAGAATACTTTCCGGTAGAAACACTCCGCTATGTGGTTACTCAACCTTTAGACTTAACCAATAATTTAGATAAATTTGAAATAAAGGCTAATCTTAAAGGCGGAGGTATCAAGGGTCAGGCTGAAGCTATAAGGCTTGCTATTGCAAGAGCTTTAGCCAAATCAAACAATGAATTAAGGCCAACACTTAAAGAAAAGGGATTGCTTAGCCGTGATCCAAGGATGGTTGAAAGGAAAAAACCGGGACTAAGAAAAGCAAGAAAAAGAGATCAGTTTAGTAAGCGATAAATTTTATTATAGTACAGGAAATTATATAAAAATAATATTGCAAGAACAAACTATAAAGAATTATTAGATGCAGGAGTACATTTCGGACATATGAGAAGAAAATGGAATCCTAATATGGCTCCATATATTTTTATGGAGCGCAACAGTATTCATATCATTGATCTGAATAAAACCATTGCAAAAATTGACGAGGCAGCTGCAGCTTTGAAACAAATTGCCAAATCAGGCAAAAAAATCCTTTTTGTTGCTACTAAAAAACAAGCTAAAGATGCAGTCGAACAACTTGTTAAGCCAATAAACATGCCCTATATTACTGAAAGATGGCCGGGGGGTATGTTAACCAACTTTGCTACTATTCGCAGGGCGATAAAAAAGATGGATGCTATTGATAAAATGGCAACCGATGGTACTTTTGACAATATGTCAAAAAAAGAAAAACTTCAAATAACGCGTCAAAGGGCAAAATTAGAAAAGTTGCTTGGTAGTATAGCAGATCTTAACCGATTACCTGCAGCCCTTTTTGTTGTTGATATAACGAAAGAACACATTGCAGTGGCTGAAGCAAAAAAACTCAATATACCTACTTTTGCTATTGTTGATACAAATTCTAATCCAAATAATGTCGACTTCCCTATTCCTGCTAACGATGACGCAACAAAGTCTATTCATGTTATAGTCAAAAAAATTGTTGAAGCTATCCAGGAGGGTATGGAAGAAAGAAAATATGAAAAGGATAAGTCAACAGAAGAAGATGATTCTAAAAAAACTGAAGAAAATAAAAAAACAATAGAAGAAAAAGATGATAGTATTGAGGAAACTGTTGATGAAGGACAGGAGATTGAAATAAAAAAAGCAAAAGCCGGCAGAAAAGCTTTAAAAGAAGATGAAATTTCTCACGATAATAAGGATAAAAAAGGCCTTAAAAGTCCGCGCGGATCTGCAAAAAAGAAATACAATAAATAATATAAATTAAGTTATAATTTTCATAATCAAAAAAATAAGATACCTAAGAAATGACAAAGATAACTGCTGCAGAAGTTAACAAACTTCGCCAATCAACCGGAGCCGGGATGATGGATTGCAAAAAAGCTTTGACAGAAGCAAACGGTGATTTCGACACTGCTGTTGAAGTATTACGCAAAAAAGGTCAAAAAGTAGCTAACAAGAGAGCTGATCGCCAGGCCAACGAAGGAGTTGTGCTGGCAAAAATTAATAATGATGCAACCAGTGCTGCTATAATAATGTTAAACAGTGAAACCGACTTTGTTGCCAAAAACGAAGAGGTTGTGTCGTTGGCCCAAGAGATAATCAAAACGGCTGTAGAAAAAGAACCCGGCACACTTGAAGAACTAAAACAAACCACAATTAACGGGCGAACAATAGAAGAAAAGATAACCGACATGATAGGTAAAACGGGCGAAAAACTTATTCTTAGTTGCTACGAAAAAGTAAAAGGAACAAAAGCTTTTGCATATACTCATTCAAATAACAGAGTAGCATCAATAGCAACTCTTAACAAGGAAAATGTCAGTAATATAGATCAGGTCGGAAAAGATATTGTAATGCAAATCGCTGCTATGTCACCTGTTGCAATAGATAAAGACGATGTACCCCAGGAAATTATTGACAGGGAAATAGAAATAGGAAAGGATCAGGCACGACAGGAAGGCAAACCCGAAGAATTGCTTGAAAAAATAGCAATGGGTAAAGTAAACAAATTCTATAAAGAATCTACTTTGCTTAACCAGGAATTCATTAAAGACAGCAAAAAATCCGTCAGGCAAATGCTTACCGAAGCTGATAAGGATCTTACAGTTACGGAGTTTAAAAGACTGGCGCTTGGAGAGTAAATAAACATAAAAAATAACACATCACAAAAAAAAGCTGTTACCCCTTAAGTAACAGCTTTTTTTACTATGAACCAAAATATCTTACATATAATCAAAAAATGAATTATAAAAAACTATTTGCTTATTATAAGTTTTTTGGTACTTACCACCGTGTTGTCAATTACAAGCGAATATAGGTATATACCATCCTGAAAAGATGATGTATTAAGCCTGTAATAATCGCTAAAGAGATCAAGGGTTATTTTTTTTACCAACAAACCATTTATGTTGTTTATAACTATTGAGGCATTACTTGCACCATCGGGTAAATTATAAGAAATATGAGTAAAATCAGTGGCAGGATTGGGTGCAGGGCCAGACAGATGATACACCGGGGCTTTTGGAAGCTCAACGCTGGAAGTAGATTCTGTATCAAAAACTATTGTCACATTGACCGCTTCAAAAGAATCATCCTCTTCGCTAAAAAATTCATAATTTATGATGCTTATACCAGAATTTCCATTTGGAATATACTCGGCATAAAAATCATCATCTGCCGAAGTTTCGCCCGGCCCCAATATTATCGGCTCAGTAGCTTCATAAACATCAGGGGGAAAACAAAGCCCATTCCAACAAAAAGTATTCATTGTGCCAGGCAGGATTTCTATTTCTTCTTTTCTTACAAGTACCTCAACATCTTCACCTGTATTGTTATGAAAAAAAACTTCACCTTTTATGATACTTTCATCCGGCGAACCTCTTACATGCAGCGTATCACCTGTAATTTCATTATCTTCCGAATCAAGTAATATCAATCCTTCCCCCAAAGAAATTGAAGGTATAACAAAAAAACTTAAAATAAAATATACTAATTTGTTCATAAATGAAAAAATATTTAAAAATTATATAACGCTTGTAAACTATTCTTTTAGGATAGTTTTTAATAATCCCATAAAAACCTTAAATAATAATCCCGGAGCAACCGGGATTATTATCTTTAACGAGCCACTTGCACTCGCTTGGTTATGATACTTTCTTTGGTATGTATTTGAACAAAGTAAATACCCTGATGCAAATTACTAACATTGATTTCTGAGCTTAATGCATCAACTGAAATCTCTTTTACCATTTGTCCGCTGACATTTATCAGCCTGATTTGTTTTATCAATTCATTTGATTCAACTGTAAGCCGGTTGCGTGCGGGATTGGGAAATATTACCATATCAATGGCATCATGTTTTTCAACAGAAGTAACATCATTAAAGTTAGCAACAATTTCAACATCACCGGCCGGCATAGTTACAGTAGCTGTTTCCGATTCTGGGTCATCAATATGCTCTGTATCGCCCGACCAGTTTACAAACTCATAGTTTTCATTTGCTTCTGCAGAAATTGTCACTTCTTCACCAAAATAATATTCACCTTCACCGTCAACACTACCACCTTCTTCTGGGTCTGCTGAAATATTAAGACTATATAATATCGGTTCCATTATTACATTAACAGTTATATCATCATCAACATCAACACTTCCTTCATAATCAAGATGATATTCTGCTTCTACAAGGTAATCATATTCTCCGGGGATAACTATAAACTCGTAGTCGCCCGCTTGGTTAGTCATATCACCTAAAGTAATGACGGCATTATCGATTACGTAGCCATATTCATTTTCCACCTCGAAAGTAACTGTATACTCTTCGCCGGATTCAAGTTCAATTTCTACTGTTGTATCTTCAGTTATTTCAATATCTCCTGATTGAGTAAGATAATCTTCTAATGAAACGCTCCATTCATAAGTACCTTCAAATACTTCATCAAAAACTATTATACCGTCTTCATCGGTTTCGCCTTCGTGGTCACCCAGTTCAACCCAGGCTCCTTCAAGGGGATCTTCGGTTGTTTCGCAAGTCACGATAAAAGTAACTTCATAAGCCTCTTCAAGCACTATATTTATTGTCATATCATCATCAACAGTAACTTCATCTACAACGGTTTTATATCCGTCTTTTTCTACCTTATATTGATAATCACCCCCCGGTATATTGTTGAAAGAATAATCACCCGGACTGTTTTTAAAAACATCGAATGTTACAATTGCATCAGTTATTTCATTACCATCATCGTCAAAAACATCAAAAGTGACTTCATGAAAGTCGGCCTGAAGATGAACGATATTAGCCTGAAATATTTCTTTGGAAGGTACATCCTGAACAAAAGCTATCACACTCATATTCTCTTCCTCCCAGTTTTGATCCAGGGTAAAACTTAAATCAACCACTTCAACATCATTTGATGAAAAGTCGAGTGAAGTACCAAACTGATCAGGCGCCATAAGACGAAGCGCATCTTTCACATAGTTCTGGTTTTGCCAGTTATAAGGGATATCTGTTTCAGTAACAGCAAAATGTAAAACAAGGTCATCAGCATCATAATCGTCTGAAACTTCTGTTATCTCAATACTTGCATCCCAGTCTAAACCTCCTGTGTTTTCAAAATAAATAGCAACAGTAAATGGAGAAGGAACATCAATTCTTTGATTATAGTAATTTAAATATACCGGATAAAGACTTTGGTTTGTACTTCCTCCCGCATGTTCCAGAATACCATCAATACGGGTATTAGGATAACCGGAAACCCCATAATAGCTGTTCCTGGCATTGGAATACACATTAGCAAAAGCATCTCCATTATGATTTTTAATGATTGCTACTTCATGGCCATTTTCTATCAAATCATCGGCTCCCATTGCAGCACCAACACAAAACGGACACCAGGTCCCGGTTCCTATTTCAAAAACGACTTTTTGCCTTGAAACAGGCTCACCATAGGCTGTTAAGCCAAAAAAAATCACAATTAAACTAAGTATCGCTTTTTTCATAAGTTTAGGTTTTAAATTAATAATTAGATGTTAGTAAATATATTTTAATTTCCATGTTATAACAAAAACAAAATTATGTTTAGTTTACTATCTGAATAATTTCGTTTATTATACTTTCTTTAGTAAATATTTGCATGATGTAAGCCCCGTTTTTTAAGTTACTCACATTGATTTCTGAGCTTGAAGCATCAACTGAAATCTCCTTTACCATTTGTCCGCTGGCATTTATAAGCCTTATTTGTTTTATCAATTCATTTGATTCAACTGTAAGCTTGTTGCGTGCGGGATTGGGAAATATTACCATATCAATGGCATCATGTTTTTCAACATAAGTAACATCATTAAAGTTAGCAACGATCTCAACATCACCGGCCGGCATGGTTACAGTTGCTGTTTCCGATTCAGGATCATCAATATGCTCTGTATTACCTGACCAGTTTACAAACTCATAGTTTTCATTTGCTTCTGCAGAAATTGTCACTTCTTCACCAAAATAATATTCACCTTCGCCGTAAACACTTCCTCCTTCTTCAGGGTATGCTGATAAACCAAGGCTAAAGAATTCCAACTCTTCCATAACAACCTCCAAAGTAACTTCATCATCAACAACAACCTCATCTTCAATGGTTTTATACCCGTCTTTTTCTACCTTATATTGATAATTACCCCCTGGTATATTGTTGAAGGAATAATCACCCGGATTGTTTTTAAAAACATCGAATGTTACAATTGCATCAATTATTTCATTACCATCATTGTCAAAAACATCAAAAGTGACAGTATGGAAGTCGGCCTGAAGATGAACAATATTAGCCTGAAATATTTCTTTGGTTTGTTTATCCTGAACAAAAGCTATCACACTCATATTCTCTTGCTTCCAGTCTTCATCCAGGGTAAAACTTAAATCAACCACTTCTATATCATTTGATGAAAAGTCGAGAGAAGTACCAAACTGATCTGGTGCCATGATGCGAAGCACATCTTTCACATGCGTTTGATTAAACCAGTTATGAGGAATATCAGTTTCAGTAACGGCAAAATGTAAAACAAGGTCATCAGCATCATAGTCGTCTGAAACTTCTGTTATCTCAATACTTGCATCCCAGTTTAAGTCTCCCGTGTTTTCAAAATAAATGGCAACAGTATGTGGAGAGGGAATGTCAATTCTCTTATCGTAATATTGCTTATAGGCCACATATAAACTGCTGTCCGGACTTCCCGAAGAATGTGTAAGCACGCCATCAAACTTAGCTGTTGGATAGCCCAAAATTCCATAATAATCTATACGGTGTGTATGGTAAGCATTAGTAAATTCATCGTTAAAGTGATATTTTAAAACAGCCACATTATGCTGGTTTTCGATCAAATCTGCAGCTCCCATTGCAGCACCCGGACAGTTGTAACACCATACATCGGTAACTATTTCTACAACCACATTTTGACGTGGTATACCCCTACCATAAAGAGAATTAAGCCCAAGTAAAATCAAAATAAAAAAAAATATTCCTTTTTTCCTAATTATTAACATGTATTCTATCGTAATATCTACAAATATACATCATTATATTTTTCTATAAAAATTTTTGGTCTAATTTTTCAAAAAAAAATTTAACTTTGTTATTATAGGGCGGATAATTAGATTATTACATGTAAATTTTGTCTTATTACTGCATGTAAATTATTATATCAATTAATACGAAACTTGCTAATTTAAGAAGAGAAATCCCAAAACTCACATAATAATTATTTATATCTTTGTAAAAAACCTGTTATTTTATGAGTAAAGTATTAATTATTGGTGCCGGAGGTGTTGGCAATGTAGTTACACGCAAATGTGTTTCTAACCCTGAAATATTCAGCGAAATAATGCTTGCCAGCAGAACCCTGGAAAAATGTGAAAAAATAGCTACAGATATTGGTAGCAATCGTGTTAAAACAGCAAAAGTTGATGCTGATAATTTGGGAGAATTGGTTTTTTTGATTGACAAATTCAACCCCAAACTAGTTATTAATGTGGCATTGCCATATCAGGATCTGACTATCATGGAAGCCTGTCTTAAAACCAAAACACACTACCTTGACACAGCTAATTACGAGCCAAAAGATGAAGCTAAGTTTGAATATAAATGGCAATGGGCATATCATGATAAATTTAAAAATGCGGGGATTCTGGCATTACTAGGCTGCGGATTTGACCCCGGCGTTACAGGTGTTTTCACAGCTTATGCTTCAAAGCACTATTTTGATAAAATGCATTATCTTGATATTGTCGATTGTAATGCAGGTGATCACGGCAAATTTTTTGCCACCAACTTTAATCCTGAGATAAATATACGTGAGATTACACAAAATGGGCGTTACTGGGAAAACGGCAAATGGATAGAAACAAAACCTATGGAAATACATAAGCCTATTGAATATCCGGGTATTGGTAAAAAAGAATCTTACCTTTTGTATCATGAAGAATTAGAATCGCTGGTAAAAAATTTCCCGGAGATCAGGCGGGCAAGATTCTGGATGACATTTGGAGAAAGTTATTTAACTGCACTTAATGTTTTGCAGGAGGTTGGGATGACAAGCATAAAACCTGTTAAGTTTAAAGGTATCGATATTATTCCACTCGAATTTCTTAAATCAATATTACCTGAACCATCAAACCTGGGCGAAGGATATAAAGGGCAAACTTCCATAGGATGCCAGATAAGAGGCATAAAAGATGGTAAAGAACGTACATACTACATATGGAATAACTGTGAACATGAAAAAGCTTATAATGATTCCAAAGCCCAGGCTGTTTCATTTACAACAGGAGTTCCGGCTATGATCGGTTCAATGATGATCTTGTCCGGAAAATGGAATGGCAAGGGTGTTTATAATGTTGAACAGTTTGACCCGGATCCATTTATGAAAGAATTGCCAAAATATGGTTTGCCATGGCATGAACAAATAGATCAGCCCTTACCTGTTGAAAAATAGCCGATATGAAAGTTAATTTTTCGAAAATACCCTCCCCATGTTTTGTTTTGGATGAAGAATTACTAAAGATCAATCTTCAGATACTTGATATTATTCAAAAAGAAGCTGGAGTTGACATAATATGTGCATTAAAAGGTTTTGCTTTTTGGGATACTTTTCCTTTAATTGGCCGATACCTTAAAGGGGCTGCTGCCAGCTCGCTTAATGAAGCACGGCTTGTTTACGAAGAAATGGGGGTTAAGGCTTATACTTATTGTCCTGCTTTTGATAAAAAGGAGGTCAAAGATATTGCCAAATACAGTTCACATATAACCTTTAATTCTTTAAGCCAATACGAACAACTGCTGGAAAAAATTCACAAATATGATTCAAATATAAGTTGCGGTTTAAGAATTAACCCAGAATACTCTGAAGTACAAACCGATATATACAACCCGGCTCAGCCCGGATCGAGGCTTGGTATAACTTCAACCCAGATTGGAGATAGTTTACCACCCGGTATTGATGGTTTACTTTTTCACCTATTATGCGAAAACGACTCATTTACTCTTGAACGAACATTACGGGAAGTTGAAAAACGCTTTTCTCATCTTATCAAACAGGCTCGCTGGTTCAATATGGGAGGTGGCCATCATATTACACGTAAAGATTATGACGTAAAGCACCTTGTTAAATTACTAAAAGACTTTAAAAACCGTTATCCCAACCTTGAACAAGTGATCCTGGAACCGGGAGAAGCTATCGGCTGGCAAACCGGGGACCTGCTTGCAACAATTATTGACATAATTGAAAACAATAATATTAAAATTGCAATGCTGGATGTAAGTTTTGCCGCCCACATGCCCGACTGCCTTGAAATGCCATATAAACCGGAAATAATTGGAGCTTTTGATCCTGCTGATAAAAATGATGGCCACATATATCGGATGGGAGGCACAACATGCATGGCAGGCGATTTTATGGGAATGGGTGACTATGCTTTCCAAAACCCATTAAAAATAGGAGATAAAATTATTTTTGATGATATGATCCACTACACAATGGTAAAAACAACATTTTTTAATGGCGTGAAACACCCTTCAATCGGAATATGGAGAAACAACGAATTTAAAATGCTCAAACAGCCCGGTTATTTTGATTATAAAAATAAACTTTCCTGAATTTAATAATCAATTCAACTTTTCCGATAGTTTTGAAATTTCTTCGGAAGGTAATTTACCTTTATACAATATATTATAAACTGCCTCTGTGATTGGCATATTTAAATGCAACTTAATACTCATATCATATATGCCTTTCACAGCATAATATCCTTCAGCAACCATTTTGGTTTCGTATTGCGCTGATTTTACACTATGCCCTTTACCTATCATATTTCCAAACATCCTGTTGCGACTAAATTGCGAATAACAGGTAACTAACAAATCACCAAGATAAACCGTATCATTAATATTTCTATTTAAATTAGACTGGGAAGCAAGAAAACAATTTATTTCCTTTACAGCATTGGAAATAAGTACAGCCTGGAAGTTATCACCATAACCCAAACCATTACAAATACCGCTGGCAACAGCAATAATGTTTTTTAAGACAGGCGAATATTCAGCCCCTACAACATCATTGGTAATTGATGTTTTGATATATCTGCAATCAAATAAAACTGAAATTTCTTTTGCCAAATATTTATCGGATGAAGCAATGGTCAAATAGGTAAGCTTTTCCAAAGCTACTTCCTCTGCATGTGAAGGACCCGTAGCAATTGCAACCCGGCTTAAATCAACACCATAATATTTCGTTAAATATTCTCCAACAACCATATTATAATCCGGTATTATACCTTTAATAGCACTAACTAAAATCTTATCTTTTATTAAGTTGTAATCAATATTTTTTGTTGTTTCATAAAAATATACTGCAGGCAGGCAAAAGATAATTATTTGGGAATCTTTAATTGTTGAGCCAAGATTGTCATACAAATTGATTTGTTTTTTATCAAATTGAACCGAGCTTAAATAATAAGGATTATGATTAAACCTTTTCAGATGATTTATTATTTCCGGTTCACGTATCCACCAATTGACCTTTTTAACATTATTGAGTAAAATTTTAACTATAGCAGTAGCCCAGCTTCCAGAACCTATTACTGCGATCTCATTTTTTTGCATAAATAAAAAATTTTTATGTGCAAATATAGCCCTTAAATCAGCAATTTACCTAATATTTTGCCCTACCTGCTTAATTTTTTCACAAAAAATATATCCCACTTTTATACTTTCTCTGCTATACAGCTTTTTGGTATATTATTTTAAGACCTGGTTTTACAATAATTTTGCCGTTTAATAAATTTAAAACATTACCACTCTGCAAGCATCAACTACTGGTTTCGTTCAAAAATTTAAATTAATAACAGAAAATTTGAAACAAACCATTAAAATAAAACTCCGGACTTAATATTCAGCAATATTATGGAAGCTGATTTGAATGACCAAATAAAGTTATTATTTGAAAAACCCGTCTTAAAACTGGTATTTTCGGTCATTACTACTGATTGGTTATTATGCTTTTGAGGGTCGGAACACAATAGCTTAAAACGAAACTTTAAACCAGGTAAAATAACAAACTTTAGAATTAAATTTGTTCTTTTTCGAAAACCTTTTTATATTTGTATTTAATTAAAATTTAAAATCCTTCTTCCTAAAGAAGGATTTGATTTATAAAGAAGAGCTGAGAGAACAGGCTCTATGAAGCTCTAGCAACCTACTTACCGGAGTAAAGGTGCTAAAACCTGCCTTAAAGGAATTATAAACTCAAAATTCAATTATCATGAAAAATTTCTTTTCTTGTTATGTTGTTCAGGCACAAGGGCTTTTGCCTTTGGAAAGTAGTTTATCCTCTCAAAATGGAATTTTCGGATTAACATCATGTTCATTTATGTTGATGTTTATGCGCGTATAAAAACGCGCCATCTTTAAAATTCGCTTAATATCCGGGGTTTTTCACACCTAAATTCTAAATCTCGAAAAGGTAGTATTCAATTTTTGATTTTTCATGTGAAGTATTACAGCATGCTCTCACAACAAGTTACTACCTAATATTCCGGATTTTTGTTGGTAAATGTGGATTATAGGTAGAAACACCGGGATATATTATCAAATAAAGTATTAAATAAAAAAACAGGGAACTAAATAAATATATTACTTATGTTATTAAAAAAAATATTAAAAGAACGCATTCTTATACTTGATGGTGCCATGGGCTCGCTCATTCAGCACAATGAGCCTAAAGAGTCAGACTACAGGGGCAGTAAACTGAAGGATCATCCAATAAAACTAAAAGGAAATCACGAGTTGCTCAACTTGCATTGTAAAGATTTGGTTTATGATATTCATTCTTCTTATTTGAAAGCCGGGGCAGATATTATAACGACCAATACATTTAATGCAAATTCGTTGTCACAAAGTAATTATAAAACAGAGCATCTATGCTACGATATAAATCTTAATGCAAGTCTAATTGCCGTTAAAGCTGCAAAAAAATATTCGACCGGTATCAAGCCCAGGTTTGTTGCCGGGTGTGTTGGTCCAACATCCAAATCATTATCAATGTCATTGGTTTCAAAAGTATCTGAAGAGCAAGGCTTATCTTTTGATAAGCTTGCAGATGCATATTCTGAACAAATAAGCGGACTTATTGACGGTGGGGTTGATATACTGATGATAGAAACGGTTTTTGACACCCTTAATACTAAAGCAGCTATTTATGCTGCAAAAAAAATATTACACGACAGGGCCAAAAGCATTCCTTTAATGATATCAGCAACAATTGCAGGAAAATCGGGGCGTTTACTTTCGGGGCAAACCATATCTGCCTTCTACCACTCTGTAAAACATGCTAATCTATTATCTATAGGTTTAAATTGCAGCTTCGGTCCGGAAGAGTTGAAACCATTTATAAAAGATCTTCAGGAAGAAGCTGAATGTTTTATTTCTTTTCATCCAAATGCCGGAATGCCTGACCATGAAGGTAGTTACACACAAACACCGGGGCAGATGGCAAAGAATATTGAAAATATTTTGCAAAACATTAAAATAAATATAATTGGAGGATGTTGCGGCACAACACCCGAACATATAAATACTTTATCGAATGTTGTAACAAAATTCAGCCCTAAGCCACCAAATATAAAAAAACATTCAACAGTTTTAGCAGGTCTTGAACCTTTAAAAACAAATGATAGCAACGAGCTCATTTATGTTGGCGAAAAAACAAATGTATCCGGATCACGAAAATTTGCGAAATTAATAAAATCGCAAAACTACCGTGAAGCTGTTATTGTTGCAGAACAACAAATTGAAGAAGGAGCAAGAATCCTTGATATTTGCATGGATACAGCAGGAGTTGATTCTGCATCAGCAATAAAAGATTTTTTGACACATTTAAACGCTAATCCGCATCTTTCGAAGCATCCTGTAATGATTGATTCTTCGGATTTTCAAACAATCAAAACTGCCTTAAAATGTATTCAGGGCAAACCCATTGTCAACAGCATTTCACTAAAGAACGGGGAGCAAGATTTTATTAATAAAGCCACCGAAATAAAAAACATGGGTGCATCAATTGTAGTTATGTTATTTGATGAAAAGGGTCAGGCAGATACAACCAAAAGAAGGAAAGAGATAGTTTCAAGAAGCTACGAATTACTAACCAATAAAGCAGGCCTGCCTGCCGAAGACATTATATTCGACCCAAACTTAATGGCTTTAGGAATAGATGTTAATGATTCCGAAAATCAAGCAATAAGCTTTTTAGAAACCTGCAAGTATATTAAGTCTAATTACCCGCAAACAAATATTACAGGTGGGGTAAGTAATTTATCTTATGCTTTCAGAGGGGCAAACCAATCGCGCAGAGCTATACATCATGTTTTTTTAAAAAAGGCACTTGAAGCAGGCTTTAAATTTGCCATAGTAAATCCCTCTATGATCAATAATAATGACATACCAGATGAGTTATTAAAATTAGCCGGCGACGTGGTATTTGAAAAAAGACCTGCAGCTATAGAGCATTTATTAAACTACATTAAGCCTGAGTCAAGTAAAAAAACAAAAGAAAAAAAGAGCTCGTGGCGTGAACAAAATATCAAAAATCGTTTAAAATATGCACTAATTAATGGTATAGGTGATTATCTTAAAAAAGACGTAGAATCTGCTATTAAAAAGCTTGATAACCCTTACAAAATTATTGAAGAGATTCTTATGCCTGCTATGGATGAAATTAGCAACAGGTATGACGAAGGAACCCTGTTTTTGCCACAGGTAATACGCAGTGCCACAATATTTCAAAAAGCTGTCGAATATATACATCCTTATCTAAGCTCTAAAAGCAGAAATACAAATGATTCAGAGCAGGTAGTTGTCCTGGCCACGGTTGAGGGAGACGTTCATGATATCGGTAAAAACATTGGATCAATTGTTTTTGAATGCAATGGTTTCAAAGTAATTGACCTTGGTGTTATGGTTCCGGCTCAGAAAATTATTGAAACAGCAAAGAAAAATGATGCCGCCATGATTGGCTTAAGCGGCCTTATCACCCCATCACTGATGGAAATGGCAAGGGTAGCTGAATTAATGGAAAAAAATAAATTAAAAATCCCTCTGCTTATTGGAGGAGCAACAACTTCAGAAAAGCATACCAAAGAAAATATATCTGTCAAATATAATGGACCGGTAATACATATAAAAGATGCTTCAAAAATTGGTGCAATTTTAAAAAAATATCATGAAAACAATGCCATTAATAATGTTTGCAGAAAATAAAACAACCCATACACACTATATTACCTAATATATTTTATACTCCAAATCAAAATAGACCGGTAATATTACCATCATTATCTATACTGATTTTTTCCGCTGATGGTTTTGCGGGCAAGCCGGGCATACGCATAATAGTACCGGCTACAGGCACGATAAATCCGGCACCTGCAGCTATTTCAAACTCGCGGATTTTAATGACAAAATCTCTGGGTCTGTTAATTTTATTTTGATCATCGGAAAGCGACTTTTGTGTTTTTGCAACACATACAGGGAGTTTATCCAGTCCGAGTTTTTTGAAATTTTCTATCTGTGTCTTGGCTTTTACAGTATATTCAACGTGGTCGGCTCCATATAATTTAGTGGCTATAGTATGAAGCTTTCTTTCAATATCCCAGTTAAAATCGTATAAAGGATCAAAACATGTAGTACATTTTTCAGCTTCTTGTTTGACTAGTTCAGCAAGCTCAATTGCTCCTTCTCCTCCTTTTGCCCATGATTCACAAACTGCTACTCTGACACCGAGACTTTCGCATTTTTGTTTAACAATATTAATTTCTTCTTCGGTATCATCAGTGAAGTGGTTAATTGCAACCACCGGACTGATATTGAAATGTTGTATGTTTTCAATATGTTTTTCCAGGTTTTGGAGCCCTCTGCTAACCGCCTCAGGATCACTCTCGTTAAGCATATTGGATTTAACACCTCCATGATGTTTCAAAGCCCTGATAGTGGCAACAATTACCGATGCATTAGGGAAAAGTCCGCCATATTGACATTTGATATTAAGAAACTTTTCTGCTCCCAGTTCAGAAGCAAAACCGGCCTCTGTAACAACATAATCAGAAAGTGACAGGCCCATTTTTGTTCCGATAAGAGAATTTGTGCCTTGTGCTATATTGGCAAAAGGCCCTCCATGAATAATCGCCGGATTACCCTCTATGGTTTGAACCAGGTTAGGCATAATGGCATATTTCATCAATGCTGCCATAGCTCCCTGGGCATTAAGTTGATGTGCATATACAGGTTTGTCGTCAAAAGAAAAGCCAAAAAGAATATTACCAAATTTATTTTTTAAATCTTCAATATCTTTTGCAAGGCATAAAGCAGCCATAACTTCAGATGCTGCAGTAATATCAAAGCCGGTTTGCCTGGGCATACCCTGTTTACGACCTCCAAGACCAATAACAATATCACGCAAAGACCTCTCATTCATATCCATTACCCGCTTCCATATAACTTTGCGAGGATCGAGATCCAAAGTGTTTTGCCTGTTGTGTATATGATTATCAATAAGAGCCGAAAGCAGATTATGTGCCTTTTCAACAGCGGCTATGTCGTTAGTAAAGTGAAAGTTAATATCTTCCATTGGTAAAACCTGCGAAAATCCCCCACCGGCTGCACCACCTTTTATGCCAAACACCGGGCCTAATGAGGGCTCGCGCAAAACCACAGTAGTTTTAGTTCCAATCCGATTTAAACCTTCAGCTAAACCAATACTGGTCGTGGTTTTTCCCTCCCCGGCAGGAGTCGGAGTAATAGCTGTTACCAGTACCAGCTTTTTATTATTTAATACTTTATCATCTATCAATCGTAAAGGCAACTTAGCAATATATTTACCATATTTATGAAGATCATCTTCCTTCAAACCAAGTTTAGCTGCTATATCTTCAATATCTTGCATTTTAATTGCTTTGGCTATTTCTATATCTGTTTTCATATGCAATATTTTTATCTATTAACAAATTGTTATTATCTATAAAATATTTAATAATTGTATCCCAATTAATTATACATTAAAATCTGAAATTAACAGCTTTAAATATAATCTTAATAATAAAATATATTATTTAAATTACCCGGAAAAACTAATACAAGATCAAAATAAAATATCGTCAATATTCATTTTAACAAACCAAAAATATAATAAATTGTTTAATTATAATATTATTATCTAAAATACCTGCAACATGAAACCACGGTTTTTTATCAACAAAAACTACTAATGCGATTGAGTAGATTATTTTTTTGTAAATTTGCGTTTTATAAAATACTATGGCAAAACAAGAAGATATTATTGTAGGCAGGAGGCTTAAGAGCTCATACATTTCTACAGTGGTTAGTATAACACTTGTATTATATGTATTGGGTTTGTTAGGGTTAATAGTATTACACGCACAAAAAATATCAGGCCATATTCAGGAAAACATTGGATTCCAGGTGATACTGGCAGAAAATGCCGGGCAACCCGAAGTAATGTCAATGCAAAGAACTATTGATGCTATGCCGGCAGTGAAATCTTCTAAGTTTATTTCCAAAGAAGAAGCTGCCGAAGACTTAATGGATGAATTGGGTGAAGACTTTGTTGACTTTCTCGGATATAACCCACTTTTCCCTTCAATAGATGTTAGACTAAGAGCTGATTATACACATCCTGATTCCATTCAAATTTTCGAAAATCAATTAACAGAAAACAGAATAGTAAAAGAAGTATATTACCAAAAATCCTTAGTGCATTTGATTAATGAAAATGTCAGAAGAATAGGTTTTGTGTTACTTCTTTTCAGTGCTTTACTTACAATAATTGCATTTGCACTTATAAATAACACAATAAGACTTAGTGTTTTTGCAAAACGTTTTCTTATAAAAAGCATGCAGCTTGTAGGTGCAACACAATCCTTTATAAGAAGGCCATTTGTTATTAAAGGTATTACACAGGGAATTATAGGATCAATAATAGCTATAGGCCTACTTATTTTTACACTATACACGGCGCAAAGACAAATACCAGATTTACAGGCGTTTCAGGATATCACTTTGCTGTTTTTGCTTTTTGCTCTTATTGTAATTTTAGGTATTATAATAAGCTGGGTTTCGTCTTATTTTGCAGTTAGGAAATATTTGAAAATAAAAACCGATTATCTTTACTTTTATTAGAAAATTTAAAAAATATGGCAAAAAAAAAACAACCCGAAAAAGAATTGTTGTTTGATAAACGCAAGTACACTTTGTTGATTGCAGGATTGCTGATCATAGCATTAGGCTTTATCCTTATGATTGGAGGAGGCACAGAAGATCCAACAAAATTTTCTGAAGATATATTCAGCTTTAGAAGAATCACTTTGGCACCTATTTTGGTAATACTAGGCTTTGCTTTGCAAATTTATGTTATCCTCAGCAAAAAGGGTAATAAATCTACATGAGATACCATCAATAAAAAGTAAACATGTTAGCCTTGTTAATGCTAATCCACCATTAAAAGTATTCTGTTAGCTGTAAAAAGGCTTTAATATCTTTTCCATTGATTTTAGTATTTTTTTTATTTATCCCGGAAGTGGTCTGTAATGTTGTTTTTTTTACGCTTTAAATTAAACTAAACATTTTATTTTATTTAATTTTTTTCTGAAGTCTTCACGTAAAATTTAATTTTTGCTAATCCAAAACCCGATAATAATTTTTTTTATTTTTGCGCAAATTATATTCATAAAGTAAATTTATATATGAGTTGGCTTGAAGCATTTATACTTGGCCTTTTACAAGGCCTTACCGAGTTTTTACCTGTAAGCAGCAGTGGTCATTTAGAACTGGGAGGAGCTTTATTCGGATTAGAAGACCCTCACGATTTTTTTACTTTTAACATAATTGTACATGGTGCAACATTCTTGAGTGTTGTAGTAGTATTTTGGCGTGATATTGTTTCATTGGTAACAAATTTTTTCAGATTCAAGTGGAATTCTGAAATGCGTTTTGCTTTATTATTATTGGCATCTGCAGTACCCACAGGTATTGTAGGCTTACTTTTTGAAGAACAAATAGAAAGCATTTTTGAAGGCAGGGTTTCATTCATTGGGTTTATGCTTCTTATCACAGCTACTTTGCTTTTCCTGACACGTTTTATACCAAAGAATGACAAAGACGTTACACTGAAAAGTGCCATTACAATTGGTATTGCGCAAACATTTGCAATACTTCCCGGCATTAGCCGTAGCGGGGCCACAATCAGCACGGCTTTGTTTTTTGGTATTGAGAGAACCAGGGCAATACGCTTCTCTTTCATAATGGCGCTGATTCCAATATTTGGGGCTAATTTCCTTAAGATAGTCAGAATGTCAGAAGAAGTTGGAAGCGCATCTATAGATATAGCACCCATGTTAATAGGTGCCATAACTGCTTTTATTGCAGGTATAATTGCCTGCAAATGGATGTTAAACATTGTAAGAAGAGGAAAAATAGAATATTTCTCCATTTATTGCCTGATAGTAGGCTTAACGGCTATAATTGCCGGCAGCATTTAAAGCTCATGAATTCAGAAAAACAATTAAAAGAATCTTTGGTAATAGGGCGCATGTTGCTTTTGGATAAACCATATCAATGGACATCATTTGATGTGGTAAACAAGATCAGAGTATTGTTGCGTTATAAACTCGACATTAAAAAAATAAAAATAGGACATGCCGGCACTTTAGACCCGCTGGCTACAGGATTATTAATTATATGCACAGGCCAAATGACCAAGTCGATCCATGAATTTCAAAACATGGATAAAGAGTATACCGGCACCTTCTATCTTGGAGCAACAACACCTTCATTCGACCTTGAAACATCTCCTGATAAAAATTACCCCATTGAGCATATTACAAAAAAAATGATCATTGACGCGACAAAATTACTGACAGGAAAAATAGAACAATTGCCACCATTGTATTCTGCAAAAAAAATCAATGGCAAACGCGCTTACAAATATGCAAGAAAAGGTGAAAACGAAACTCCGATCAAATCAAACCCGGTTCATATATATAACTTCAAAATAACAAGGATAGAACTCCCCGAAGTAGATTTCAATATTGAATGCAGCAAAGGAACATATATAAGATCTTTAGCGCGTGATTTTGGAGCTTACCTCCAGTCAGGCGCCTATCTTAAATCTTTAAGGCGAATTAGAATTGGAAAGTACCGGGTATGCGATGCATTTAGCTTAGAGCAATTAGAAAAGTTTTTAAAAAATTAAAGGAGTAGTGCCCTTTATTTTCAATAAACATTTTTATAAAAAATCAAACAATTTATTTTTCCTAAATGTTAAAATTTCACAAATAATCAGCTTTTTTTTTATAGTTAAATCATAATAAATTATGCAACATAATGAAAAAACATATTTAGTTATTGTTTTTTATTTTTAAACTATTATTGACAAAAGCCTTTTCAAATATTATATTTGTAAATCTTATCAAAAAATATTTAATTTTTATCAAATCATACCTAAAATCAATTACCTGTGATTTAACAATTATTATTTGATTGGGTAAAGCGAAAAACAGCCGGCTGTTTTCCACCGAAATAAACATAATTTATAAAATTAAAATAAGATAGTAAGATGAAGTTATCGGATTTTAAAATAAACTTGCCTTCAGGTTTGATTGCCAAGCATCCCGCAAATAATCGTGATGAATCAAGATTAATGGTTCTTGACAGAAAAAAACAAACCATAGAGCATAAGATTTTTAAAGATATAATGAATTATTTTGATGATGGTGACATCATGGTGCTTAATAACACTAAGGTTTTTCCTGCCCGATTATATGGAATTAAAGAAAAGACCGGGGCAAAAATAGAGGTATTTTTGCTAAGGGAGCTTAACCGCGAAACACGATTATGGGATGTAATGGTTGATCCTGCAAGAAAGATAAGGATTGGTAACAAGCTCTATTTTGGCGAAGATGATAATCTAGTAGCTGAAGTTATAGATAATACTACCTCTAGGGGTCGTACTCTCAGGTTTCTTTTCGACGGAACTTACAATGAGTTTAAAAAAACGCTTGAAGCTCTTGGCGAAACACCAATACCTAAACAGATCAACAGACCTGTAACAGATGAAGATAAAGAACGCTATCAAACCGTATTTGCCAAAAGAGAGGGAGCTGTTGTTGCTCCTACAGCAGGAATGCATTTTAGTCGCGAATTAATAAAAAGACTCGAAATTAAAGGGGTTACTTTTACAGAATTAACTCTGCATGCAGGTTTAGGTAATTTTAGAAGTGTTGATGTTGAAGACCTAAGTAAACACAAAATGGATTCCGAACAATTTCTTATCGAACAAAGAACTGTTGATATTGTCAACAAGGCAAAAGAAAAACGAAAAAAAATATGTGCTGTTGGAACCACCACCATGAGGGCATTAGAGTCATCAGTATCTATTGCAGGTTATCTTAAACCAAATGAAGGCTGGACAAACAAATTTATATATCCGCCTTATGATTTTAGTGTAGCAAATTGTATGGTAACAAATTTTCACCTCCCTCAATCAACCCAAATGATGATGGCATCTGCCTTTGCAGGTCATGATTTTCTTATTAAGGCTTACAAAACAGCTATTAAAGAAAAATACAATTTTTTCACATATGGAGATGCTATGTTGATTATATGATTTAAAATATGCAAAAAAAAGCTGTATTAATTACATCAGGTGGAAAAGGTTTGCGAATGCAAACAAAAACCCCAAAACAATTCATTGTTATAAATGAAAAACCTGTGTTGTTTCACACAATTACAGCTTTTATACAATATGAATCAGACATCAAAATAGTAGTAGTTCTGCCTGAAGACTTGATAGGTCAATGGAAAGAACTTTGTCAAAAACATAACTTTTCTCATAAACATACAATTGTTTCAGGTGGCCCTACAAGATTTCATTCCGTAAAAGCAGGCTTAAAACATATTCCTGACAATCACATTGTAGCTATACATGATGGCGTCAGGCCAATGGTAAGCAAAGAAACTATTCAAAAAACATTTGACTTTGCCAGGCGTTTTGGCAATGCCATACCTGTTGTTGGTATTAATGAATCAATCAGGAAAGTTGAAGGAGCAGTTAATAAAACAGAAGACCGTAATAAAATAAAAATAGTACAAACTCCCCAAACATTCATATCGGAAAAGATTAAAAAAGCATATAATCAAAATTACAGGGACAGTTTCACAGACGATGCTACTGTACTTGAGTCAACAGGAGAAAGAATATTTCTTGTAGATGGTAACAGCGAAAATATTAAAATAACCATGCCTGAAGATATCCTGTTTGCAAAAACTATTTTAAAACAAAAAAGCAAAAACAAGTAGCTGCATATTATAATGCTTCACCTAACAGGGTTGCAGATGTACACTTCTCAATTTTAACCTTAACATAAGATCCGGGTTCAAAACCTTTATCTTTAAAAACCACTACCTTATTCTGTGAATTTCTGCCCATCATTTTATCTTTTGACCTTTTAGACTTCCCTTCAACCAATACAGTAAAAACTTTGCCTATATCACTTTTATTACTTTCATGTGAGAGCTTTTGTTGTAGTTGAATTATTTCTTCCAATCGCTTTGTTTTAATCTCTTCAGGTACATCATCCACTAGTTTTGCTCCGGTTGTTCCGGGTCTCTCAGAATATTTAAACATAAAAGCAAAATCAAACATTGACTCCTCCATCAATTTTAGTGTCTGTTGATGATCTTTTTCCGTTTCTCCGCAAAAACCCGTTATAATATCGGTAGTAACAGAACATTTCGGAATCATATTTCTTATCGCAGTCAACCGTTGTTTGTATGACTCAGCCGTATATTTCCGGTTCATCCTTTTTAAAACAGAGTTACTGCCCGATTGCACCGGCAAATGAATTGCCCGGCATATATTAGGATTGGAGGCTATCACTTCAATAAGCCTGTCAGACAAGTCTTTAGGATGTGAAGTAGCAAAACGGATTCTTGCTTGTGGAAGTCTGTGTGCTATTTCACCAATCAAGTCGGGGAAATTTATATTTCCTTTATCTGAAGGTTCTTTCCAATTATAAGAATTAACATTTTGGCCTAAAAGGGTCAGTTCACGGTAACCTTCTTCATATAGCTGATTTGCTTCCTCTATAATAGAGCCGGGATTGCGGCTTCTTTCCTTTCCCCTTGTTGAAGGTACAACACAATAAGAGCAATGATTTTCGCACCCCCGCATAATAGAAATAAAAGCAGAAACCCCATTTGAGGCATACCTGACAGGTGTAACATCTGCATAAGTCTCTTCAGCTGATAAAATAACATTAATAGCTTGCTGCCCACCTTCAACGTTTTTAATCAAATTGGGCAAATCACGGTAGGCATCGGGCCCCACTACCATATCTACTCGCATACCGAGTTTTGATTCCTCCAACAAACTGGTCTTTGCGCGTTCTGCCAAACAACCTAGAACTCCAATTATAATACCTGAATTATTTTTTCGCAAAGACTGTATCTGGCGTAAACGCTTAAACACCCTTTGTTCAGCATTATCGCGTATAGAGCATGTATTAATGAAAATAACATGAGCCTTGCATATATCATTGGTAATTTTATATCCATTTTCATGCATTATGGAAGCAACAATCTCACTGTCAGAAAAATTCATCTGACATCCATAAGTTTCAATATATAATTTTCTAACCACTTCTTATTATAAAAAATATTTATTAATCAACCTTTTGCAATGCAAAAATACTTAATTTCAATGTGAAATCTTTTAAAATTTTTTCTTAAAGATGTTGATTGTAAATTCCTTTTGCTTTTCTTTGCAAGCTGTAAAAATTTTACTTTATAAAATATACTTTTTCTGTATAAATTAAGTTAATACAACCCTACAATATAATAATATCAAAAAGTTATTATGGAAAAAAACCTGGTAATCGTTGAATCACCGGCAAAAGCCAAAACCATCAAAAATTTTTTAGGCAAGCAATACCTTGTAAAATCAAGTTACGGGCACGTTCGTGATCTCTCAAAATCAAAACTAGGTGTTGATGTCGAAAATAATTTTTCTCCTAATTACGAAATACCATCAGATAAGAAGGCTGTAGTAAGTGAATTGAAAAAATTATCGAAACAAACTGATACGGTTTGGCTCGCAACTGATGAAGACCGTGAGGGAGAAGCTATTTCGTGGCATCTGGCCGAAAGCCTGAATTTGGATGAAAAAAAATATAAGCGCATAGTATTTCATGAAATTACTCCAAAAGCTATAAAGCAAGCAATTGAAAACCCGCGAAAAATAGATACTAATCTTGTAAATGCTCAACAGGCAAGGCGAATTCTCGACAGGCTAGTTGGCTTTGAGTTGTCTCCGCTTTTATGGAAAAAAGTAAAACCTTCTCTGTCTGCGGGCAGGGTTCAGTCGGTTGCTGTCAGGCTCATTGTAGAGCGCGAGAGGGAAATAAAAAACTTCAAACCTGAGGTATCATATAGAATATACGCTTACTTTCAGGTGGAGAGCAAAGGCCAAAAACATACTTTCAGGGCAGAATTACCAAAAAGGTTTAAAACAAAAAAGGAGGCTCTTGAATTCCTGGAATCATGTAAAGATGCAGTTTACATAGTAGAAAAAACTGAAACCAAGCCATCAAAAAAATCACCTGCTGCACCCTTTACAACTTCAACATTACAACAAGAAGCAAGCCGAAAACTAGGTTTTTCTGTCGCAAGAACCATGACAGTTGCACAAAGACTTTACGAGTCAGGTATGATAACATATATGCGTACTGACTCGGTAAACCTTTCCAATACAGCTATAGAAGCAACAAAAAAAATTATTTTACAACAATATGGCGAAAGCTATTTAAAAACCCGGAAATACACAGCCAAGTCAAAAGGCGCACAAGAAGCACATGAAGCCATTCGCCCAACTTTCATGAAAGAAAATGAAATTAAAGGAACCCAGGACGATCAAAAACTTTATGATTTGATTTGGAAAAGAACAATTGCTTCACAAATGAGCGATGCTTTATTTGATAAAACTAATGTAACAATAAACATTTCAACTTCAGAACATAAATTTCAGGCTTCGGGTGAAGTATTGAAGTTTGACGGTTTCTTAAAAGTTTATATTGAATCTACTGATGATGAGGAAGAAACCGAAACAAGTATATTGCCACCTTTGAAAACAAATGAAAAGCTTCAGCTTAACGAAATAAATGCAATACAAAGATTTTCGAAGCATCCGCCGAGATATACCGAAGCCAGTCTTGTTAAAAAACTCGAAGAGCTTGGTATTGGCAGACCTTCTACTTATGCACCAACTATTTCAACTATTCAAAAACGCGAATATGTTGTAAAAGAAAGCAAAGAAGGAGTAAAAAGAAATTTTGATTTTATAGTTTTAAAAGACAATAAAATTAATGAAACTAAAAGATCTGAAAATACAGGAGTTGAAAAGAACAAGCTTTTTCCAACTGATATAGGTATTGTTGTAACAAATTTTTTGCTTGAATATTTTAATAATATTTTAGACTATAATTTCACTGCAAACCTTGAAAAGGAGTTTGATGATATTGCAAAGGGGCTGAATCAATGGAACAAAGTAATAGATAATTTTTACTGGACTTTCCACGAAAAAGTTGAAGATACCAACAAAAAATCTCAAAAATTTTCGGGTGAAAGGTTACTTGGCAAAGACCCTTCAACAGGCCGCAATGTATATGCGAAAATAGGCAGGTATGGGCCTATGGTACAAATAGGAGATGCAGAAGAAGATGAAAAACCAAAATTTGCAGCAATACTCAAAGAACAAAGCCTTGAAAATATTACACTAAAAGAAGCTCTTGATCTTTTTAAGCTCCCACGCTCTATAGGAAATTATGAAGGCAAAGAGCTTGTTGCATCAATAGGAAGGTACGGGCCATATATAAGATTCGATAATAAGTTTTTCTCTATACCGGCCGATGAAGATCCATTATCTATAAATAAGGACAGGGCCATAGAATTAATTGAAGAAAAAAGAGAAGCAGAAAGAAAAAAAGTTATCAAAAATTTTGATAATGACAGCGAAACAAAAATTCTTAAAGGCAGATGGGGCCCTTACATATCTCATAAAGGCAAGAATATCAAGATACCCAAAAATTTAAACCCCGAAACTATTGACTATAATGAATGTTTAGAATTAATAAAACAGGCAACCTCTGATAAAAAAAAACGTACAACAAGTAAAAAAGCTGCCAAAAAGAAAAAATAGTAGTTTTGAAACCTTGAATTTATGGAAATAACTGATTTTCTTGAGCCTGTAAACAAAAAAAACATTCATCAACCTGATAAGCAGCATCCGTTAGCATTATCAGAAATTATAACAACATACTATGACAAAAGTCATTTTCCTGACCTTGATAATGTTGATATAGCCCTTATAGGAATAAAAGAAGACCGTAGCGCCCTGATGAATAAGGGATGCCGGCTTGCTCCCGATTATGTTAGAAAGTATTTATATCAACTTTTTCAGGGAAATTTTAAAGCAAAAATAGCAGACATAGGAGATATAATACCCGGCGAAACTGTTGATGACACATATTCTGCCGTAAAGTTTACTATTGCCAGCCTTATTGAAAATAATGTAGTGCCTGTTATTATCGGTGGCAGCCAGGATTTAACCTATGCAAATTATCTGGCTTACGAATCCCTTGGCCAAATTATAAACATTGTCACAGTCGACTCCTCTTTTGATCTCGGAACTGACAAACAATCTATTAATAATTCCAACTATCTGAGCGCAATATTTACTCATCAACATAACTACTTGTTCAACTTTACCAATATTGGTTACCAAACCTACTTTGTTGACCCGGATGCTTTAGAATTAATGGATAAGCTTTATTTTGATGTTTATCGTATAGGCTATGTGCGCCAAAATATACAGGAAGTAGAACCTATTGTCAGAAATGGCGATATGCTTTCCTTTGACATATCAAGTATTCGCCAGTCTGATGCACCTGCAACACCTAACTCCTCTCCAAATGGCTTTTATGGAGAAGAAGCCTGCCAAATCATAAGATATGCAGGCTTGAGTGAAAAATTATCTTCAATTGGGTTTTATGAATTAAATCCCGCATTTGATAAAGGAGAACAATCTGCACACATGGTTGCTCAAATGATTTGGTATTTCATAGATGGATTTTATAGCAGGCAAAATGATTTTCCCGGAAAAGTTAACAAAGACTCAAATAAATACGTAAAATACGTTGTATCTTTTAAAGATTTTCAAAATGAAATTGTTTTTTACAAAAGCAAAATGAGCGACCGCTGGTGGATGGAAATTCCATGCTCGTCAGGCACACAAAATAAATATGAACGCCAACACCTGGTTCCATGCTCCTATAAAGATTACCAATCGGCTTGCAGTGAAGAAATACCAGAAAAATGGTGGCAAGTTTACCAGAAATTTCTGTAATAAATTAAATTATAAAAAAAAATGAACCCGCTAATTATCAATGAATAAATAATATCAAATATCAAAAATTTCTGTTAGATAACATACAATTTTCACACATAGAATTAATTTACAGTAAATTTACGGATAAATACTATTACATACCGCAATATTTTTGTATGGTATTAATATGATTAAAGGTGATATATTAATATGCTTTAAATCAATTGTTCTTTGAAAACTTGGTCTCAAAAATATAGAAAAGTAGTATTGGCAATAAAAAAAATTATATTATTTTTACACTCTTTTTGCAAAAATGAATTTTATTTATAATATTTATCTCTTTGTTTATTTCAATGATTTTTTAAAAAAGTGATAAAGGATAAACGAATATAACATATAATGTCAAAAAGAATTTCAACGTTTGTCATTTTCATATTTATTGGATTAAGCGCGTTATCGCAACAAGATATTCAGTTTAGTCACAATATGTACAATACGATGGGTATTAATCCCGGATATGCAGGTATGCGTGGTGCGATTTGTGCTACTGCATTTGCCAGGCAGCAATGGGTTGGATTCAGAGATGATGAAGATGCACGTGTTCATCCGCAAACATACAGCCTCAATATTGATGCACCCATAAACATTTTAAGGGGCGGTGTTTCATTAGGTCTTTTGCAAGACGAGTTAGGGTATGAAAATAATATCGGTTTAAAATTAGGATATGCTTATCATGTTCCTTTAGGTTTAGGCGATCTTGGGATTGGTTTCCATGCCGGCTTTCTTGACAAAAGCATTGGGTTTGATAAATTCGAGCCCATAGATCAAAATGACCCAGCTCTTTCGGGAGGCAGTGATGAGTCGGCAATGTTTATTGATGCTGCTATGGGTGCTTTTTACAAATTAGATGATTGGTGGGCAGGATTCTCTCTTACACAGATGTTTCAAACCAGTAGAGAAATTGGTGGAGGAAATGCCGAATATGAACTGCAAAGACATGCTTATCTGAGCGGAGGATACAATTTCAAAATACCCGATCATCCAACATTTGTTGTAAGTCCATCATTATTAATAAAAACAGATATTAATGCGTTACAGGCTGATTTAAACACACTGGTAACATACAATGACAGGGTATGGGGCGGATTAAGCTACAGGTATCAAGATGCCGTTGTTATATTTTTGGGATTAAGCCTTGACCAAATAAGTGTTGGTTATTCCTATGACATAACCACTTCACCTATTGGTCGTCATGGCCGCAGTTATGGAAGTCATGAGCTTATGGTTCAATATTGTTTCGACCTTGAGCTTGACCGTATTCTAAGGCCGCATAGAACTACAAGACATTTATAAGCATTAAAAAAATATTATCGTACGATGTAACAATATGTACAAAATATCGTTAAAGACTTTAAAGCTTATTATAAAAAGCTTATTATAATAAGAGAAAGAGTATAAATTGAAAAAAATATGATCATAAAAAGTAAATAAGGAGCCTAGCATGAAAAATTTAGTTTTATTTATTTTGGTTATTATTGTTTTTGCCAGTTGCGACAGAAGAACCGGTCAACTAACGGGTGTACAAGACAGGCCCAGGGTATATGATGAAAAGCCTGCGGGTATGGTTTATATACCAATGGGAAGTTTTATGATGGGGCCCTCTGACGAAGATATAGCATATTCACATAATGCCGTATCAAAAAGAGTTTCTGTAAGGTCATTCTACATGGATGAAACAGCCATAACCAATAACCAATACCGCCAGTTTGTACATTGGGTAAGAGACTCTTTGTTCAGATTGGAGTTGGGAGAAGCCTTAGACGATGAGTTTTTAATCTTTAGTGATGATTTCGGCCAGGAATTAGACCCCCCATTGATCAACTGGGATGCCGGGTTCGACTTGCAAGATGAGGAAGTCAGGTTAGCTTTAGAAGACTTTTATCTGCCGGAACATGAAAGGTTCTTTCGCCGAAGAGAAATTGATACACGCCAGCTTATTTACAGATATCATATAATAGACCTAAATCGTGCAGCCAGGAAAGATGAGCGGGATACACCGAGAAATGAATTCGTAAGAGAATGGGAAACACATGTTTATCCTGATACGCTTACATGGATTCACGATTTCAGCTATGCCTATAATGAGCCTATGACACAAATGTATTTTTGGCACCCGACCTATGACCATTACCCCGTGGTAGGTGTAAATTGGGAACAGGCTCGTGCTTTCACTGTTTGGAGAACGCAATTCCTTAACAGTTATTTACAAAGAAGGGGAAGGGCAATGGCTATGGACTTCAGGCTACCAACCGAAGCCGAATGGGAATATGCAGCAAGAGGTGGACTGGAGCTTAATCCATATCCCTGGGGTGGTCCGTATACAAGAAACCAGGATGGTTGTTTCCTTGCTAACTTTAAGCCTATGCGTGGAGATTATGTCTCTGACGGAGGCTTCCAAACAGTTATAGTTGGCCACTATCCACCAAATGATTATGGACTTTATGATATGGCAGGAAACGTTTCAGAATGGACCCGAAATACATACGACGAATCTTTTTACATATATGGCCATGATATGAATATGGATTATCATTATGAGTTCGATCCGGATGAAGACCCACCGGCTCTTAGCAGAAAAGTAATCAGGGGCGGTTCATGGAAAGATGTAGCCTATTTTTTGCAAGTAAGCACAAGAAACTATGAATATCAGGACACAGCAAAATCCTATATAGGCTTTCGTACTGTACAAACATATTTAGGTACAGACAGGAGACACGGAGAAACTTCCAATATTTATTAATATTTTACGTTATTAAGAAAAAAATTAAACTAAATAAATTAAACCTTAAGCAATATGAAATTCACGCACACAAAAGCTTTTAAAAGCTGGATGACAAAATTATATGGATTTGGAGCAGCTGTTGTACTTCTGGGAGCTTTATTCAAAATACAGCACTATCCAGGGGCTGATATAATGCTCGTTGTTGGATTAGGCACCGAGGCTTTTATATTTTTTATGTCGGCTTTCGAACCGGTTCATTCTGAACCCGACTGGTCGTTAGTATATCCTGAATTAGGAGGCCTGGATAATCTTGATGAAGAAGAAATAGAAGAAAGAAAAGCATTAAGGCAATCAAATGCTGCAGCTGCAGCACCAGTTAGTGCAGCAGGACAAACCACACAAAACATAACCCTGTCAGGAAACCTTGACAAATTATTAGAAGAAGCTGATATCGGTCCTGAGCTTATTGAAAATCTTGGTCAAGGACTTAGAAATCTAAGTGAAAATACTCAAAAATTAGCCGATATTTCAAATGCTGCCATTGCAACAAATAATTATATTCAAAATATGGAAGCAGCATCTCAATCAGTTATTGAACTTAGCCAATCATACAAAAATACTGCTGAATATCTAAAGCATGATCTTAGTCTTAATGAAGAATATGCAAATAGTTTGCAAAACGCAGTGAAATCGGTTAACGAAATAAGTGATTCTTATCAAAAAACAGCAGAAACTGCAAAAGAAAATCTTGATGCTACTAAAGAATATACTGAAAGCCTGAAAAGTATAAGTGGATATACAAATAAACTGGCTGAGGTTTATGCCAACAGCTCTGAATCTTTAACAAAAACAGCAGAGTCATTGCAAAAATCAACGCAAAGCGGCCAGCAATTCAGTAATCAGTTGCAGGAAACAGTTGAAAATCTTTCAGCCTTAAATGCAGTATATGAGCTCCAATTACAGTCATCAAATGAACAATACCAACATAGCAGTAAATTACAGGAAACAATGTCAACGCTTATTGAAAATCTCAACAATTCAGCTAATGATACCCAGAAATACAGAGAAGAGATGGATAAGTTGACAAATAATATAACTGCATTAAACAGCGTTTATGGCAATATGCTTTCTGCTATGAATGTTAACAAATAAAAATAATTATTAAGCTTAAAACAGATATAATAAATATCCCATAACCTATGGCTAAAGAAACCAATCGCCAGAAACTAGTCAAGCTGATGTATCTCGTTTTCCTGTCTTTAATGGCACTCAACGTTGATGTATCAGTACTTAATTCATTTGTACGTGTTGATGACGGGTTAAATGAAACCAATGTCAATTTTGCGAGAAAAGTGGATATGGTTTATTCCGATTTTGATCAGCAAAAAGCCATTTCAGAAGATTTAGTTTATCCATATTATGATAGAGCATATTATGTCAAGGAATTATCTGATTCACTTGTCAATAAAATTAAAAGATTAAGAAGTCAGACGATAGCAGAAGCAGATGGTATTGATTTTGAAAAAGCTGATACTCTCAATCTTATGGATCTCCAAAATAAGGACAATTATAGCAGGACAACAAGATTTTGGATGACAGAAGGATTAAGTACGGGTGCCAGCGATGGAGGTTCAGGTTCCAGGGCATATAAACTTCGCAATACAATCGAAAACTATAAAGAAGAAATTATCAATCAACTTGACTCTGCCCATCGTGAATTTCTCAGGTTAGGACTAGACACTGAAGGCCCTTTTTATACCGCGGGTGGTGATGAAATAAACTGGCAACAAGCAATGTTTAATCGCATCCCCCCTGTTGCCAAAGCAACCAGTCTGAGCCGGCTGATTACTGATGTACGTAATGCCGAATTTGATGTTATATCAATACTATATGGAGCAATTACCGAGGAAGACTTCCGGTTTGACCGAATTGAAGCAAGAGTTGTACCTCAAAGCCAGATAGTAATGGCCGGAGACGAATATACGGCTGACATTTTTGTTGCAGCTTATGATACCCGGCAAGAACCTACAATTATTGTTGACGGTCGTGAAATCCCGGTAGAAGATGGAATGGGTAAGTTCAGAAGAACTGCTGGCAGTGAAGGCGAGCAGAGTTTCAGTGGCGTTATCCGGGTTACTTCTCCGGCAGGTATTGTGCAAGAATACGAATTTTCTGAACAATATACAGTGCAAAGGCCTTCGGTTACAGTATCAGCCGACAGAATGAATGTTTTTTATGCCGGTGTTGATAATCCGGTTTCAATCTCTGCACCCGGAGTACCCGATGATAATATCAGGGCAAGTATTTCTCGCGGTTCAATCACACGAGAAGGAGGAGGTAGATATACTGTAAATGTGCCGGCAGATGTCAATGAAGTAGATGTTAGCATATCAGCTATAGTATCCGGTGAAACACACCCATTGCCTTCACAAACTTTCAGGGTACAAACAATTCCAGACCCAACACCAACAATAGCAGGACAGAAAGGAGGCGCCAGAATACCTGAATCAAGGCTTGTAAGCAACCGATTTGTTCGCGCAGAAGTTGATGAAAGTTTTCTTTTTGACATGGACTTTGAAATTGAATCTTTCACAATGGTTACCACTTCAAGAGCAGGCGATATAATTAGGGAATCCACAACAGGTGGTATGCTTTCCGACAGAATGATTGAAATAATTGAAAGATTAAGAAGAGGTACATATATACATTTTGAAGACATCACTACCAGACCGGCAGCTGATGGAAGGAGAAGAAATTTGGGAACAGTCACAATAAGGCTGGACTAATGCAGTAATATAAAATATATGTTGCAGCATAAAAAATGAAAAAATAATTAGAGAAATAAAATCTTAATACTATGAAAAAAATACTTATATCATTATTCGCCGGAGTTTTCCTTTTATTAATTTGCTCTAATATTGACGCACAAAGATATTCAGTTACATTTCAAATACTGGATGCAGATGGAGAGCGGCTGCGCGATGCTGTTGTAACTTTATCCGGCGTAACACAAGAGCCGGGTGAACATATATTCGATAATGTACAAGCCGGCACCCAAACCTACTCAGTAGAAAAAGAAGGTTATACCTCAATCAGCTATGTAGATATTGAGGTTGATGATAATATCGAAGAGGTGGTAACAATGAGAGAAATCCCTCCAGATAGGTATTATTCTACTGACAGAGAACCGGATTTGTTGGACTTGAGGCAAAGGAAACCCCAGGAATTGGCTTATGTTAGAGAAGCTGATGTGTTGTGGGCAAAAAGAGTATGGCAGCAAGTAGATTTGCGCGAAAAAATAAACCAAACATTGTATTTCCCTATAGAACCAACAGAGGGAAGAAGAAGTTTAGCCCAGATATTATATGATGCTATTTTGGAAGGTGAAATCACAGCATTTCCTTATGAATACGATGATTTTAGCCATAGTTATACACCATCTCAAGTCAGGCAACGACTGGAAGATGAATATGAAGAAACAATTTCTGCCGAAGAAGCTAGGCTGAGAGGCTGGGGTGAAATTGAAGGTACTGACACTACATTTACTGTAACTGAACGTTTTAGGCCAGATGAAGTTACAAAACTAAGAATAAAGGAAGACTGGTTTTTTGATTCAAAAAGATCTGTACTGGATGTGAGAATTCTTGGAATAAGCCTGGTATCAGAACAATATGATGAGCATGAAGGAGTTTACAGGGACGAGCCGCTCTTTTGGGTATATTATCCTGAAGTACGAGATGTATTAGCCAACGAAGAAGTTTATACAAGACATAGTGATGCACAAAAGATTTCTTTTGATGATTTGTTTTTGCGCCGCATGTTTAATGGATATATTATCAAAGAAGCAAATGTTTATGACAGAAGTATTGCGGAATATGCCAGTGGATTAGATGCATTACTGGAAGCTGAAGAGATAAAAAACAAAATTCGGGAATTCGAACACGATCTTTGGGAATACTAATAACCTGTTTTTTAAAGCAATTATCTTGCCGAAAAATTGTTTTTTGTATAATAAAAAAATGGTGCTTGATTTTGAAAATCAAGCACCATTTTTTTATTTAAGATCTTAATACATTATTTGATTTATTACCCATCTATTCTGTAAAAATCATTGCCTTTATCATCAACTAATATGAAAGCCGGAAAATCTTCAACTTCAATGCGATAAATAGCTTCCATACTTAATTCGGGATATTCTATCAACTCAACCTTTTTGATGTTTTCCTGGGCAAGTATAGCTGCAGGGCCTCCAATGCTACCAAGGTAAAACCCCCCGTATTTCTTGCATGCATCAGTTACAGCTTGGCTTCGGTTACCCTTGGCTATCATAACAAGGCTGCCGCCATTTTTTTGAAAAATATCAACATAATAATCCATTCGACCGGCTGTTGTTGGTCCAAAAGAACCTGATGCCATCCCCTCGGGTGTTTTTGCAGGGCCTGCATAATATATAGGATGATCTTTTATATACCTGGGTAGCTCTTCTCCTTTATCAAGCCGTTCTTTAAGCTTTGAATGAGCCATATCCCTTCCAACTATGATTGTTCCATTAAGTGACAATCGCGTACCGACAGGATGCCTGGTCAACTCACCAAGTATTTCTTTCATTGGTTGATCCAAATCAATTTTAACAGCCCCGGCATCGTCGGCTTTACGATATTTTTCGGGAATAAAACGACCCGGATTGTCCTCTAGCTTTTCTACCCATATACCATCTTTATTAATCTTAGCTTTAATATTTCTGTCAGCAGCACATGAAACTCCCATACCAACAGGACAAGAAGCACCGTGGCGTGGCATACGTATAATTCTAATATCCAGGGCAAAATACTTGCCGCCAAACTGGGCTCCAATGCCTAATTCATAAGCATAATTCAATACTTTTTCTTCCAGCTCCCGGTCACGAAAAGCCTGCCCTCCCTCATTACCTTTAGTGGGTAAATTGTCAAGTTCTTTAGCAGATGCAAGTTTAACAGCTTTCAAACATGCTTCACCGGAAGTGCCGCCTATCACAAACGCAACATGATAAGGAGGACATGCAGCAGTACCCAAAGATTTTAACTTTTCGACAAGAAACTGCTCTAACTTTTCAGGATTAAGTAAGGCCTTTGTTTGCTGATATAATGCAGTTTTGTTTGCTGAACCCCCTCCTTTTGCTACAAAAAGAAAATTGTATTCATTACCTTCGGTTGCATGTATATCAATCTGGGCAGGCAAGTTTGTACCTGAATTCTTCTCTTTATACATATCCAAAGGAATGATCTGAGAGTATCTAAGATTTTCCTTTTTATATGTGTTGTAAACACCCAACGACAATGCTTCTCCATCATTAACACCTGTCCATACATTTTGTCCTTTTTTTGCAACAACTGTTGCTGTTCCGGTATCCTGGCAAAATGGCAAAACACCTTTAGCTGAAATTTCAGCATTACGAAGCATAGTCAACGCCACATACTTGTCGTTTTGACTCGCATCAGGATCATCTAAAATTTCAGCAACCTGCTTTATATGCTCAGTACGTAACATAAATGCACTGTCGCGCATAGCAGTTTCTGCAAGCTTGACAAGCCCTTCATAATCAACCCTTAACACCTTGTGGCCTTCAAATTCGGAAACAGTAACATAATCCCGCGTAAGCAGATAATAATCCGTATCATCCTTACCCAAAGGAAAAGGCTCCTGATAATTAAACTCTGATTTTGACATAATGAATGTTTTTTAATTAATAAATACTTTATTAACAAGATAAAATTAATCTAAAAATAATTACTTCCCAAAAATGCAATCAAAAATAACTATAAATAGCTGTTTTACAATAACAAACTGCCAATTTCTTACTCTTTGAATATTTTATTATATATTTGCAAATATGGAAACTACCAGACAAAATAAAATTTCAAGACTAATACAGAAAGACCTGGGTGAAATATTCCAAAGAAATGAACAAAGAATGTTTCCCGGAGCAATGATAACAGTCACAAAAGTTAATATTACCCGTGACTTGTCTATTGCAAGAGTATATCTTAGCATATTTGGAAAAAACCCTGAGAAAGTTATTAAAATGATAGAAGCTTCATCAAAGGAAATACGAAGGCTTCTAGGATTAAGAATAAAAAACCAGGTAAAAGCAATACCGGAACTTAGATTTTTTATTGATGACAGCCTTGATTATATAGAAAATATTGAACGCCTGTTAAAAAAATAACTTTTCCATTCAATGAAATACGAAAGTGTTAAAAAACAAATAGGAAAAATAATTGGTGCTTCTGTATTTTTGAGAAAAGTTTTTTACAAGCTTCTCAATATTTTGCTTTTACGAACCTGGCATGTTCACAAAGAACTAAAGCATTTCTTTAAAAAGAATAAAAATAGCGTTAATATTTCTGTGTTGGATGCCGGAAGTGGTTTTGGGCAATACTCCTATTATATTGCAAAGAAAAAACCGGTTTGGAAAATTGAAAGCATTGACATTAATGCCAATGATATTAATGACTGCAAAGCTTTCTTAAAAAATGCAGGTATAAATAACGTTGTATGTAAACTAGCCGACCTTACTTCTTATATAAACCCTTCGGAGTACGATTTAATCTTGTCGGTAGATGTAATGGAGCATATAGAAAATGATGAATTGGTTTTTAATAATTTTTTTAAATCTTTAAAAAACGGCGGATTACTAATTATTAGCACTCCATCTAATTTAGGAGGCTCTGATGTTATAAATAATAATGATAGTTCCTTTATCGACGAACATGTAAGAGAGGGCTATAGCAAAGAAGATATTTCTTCAAAATTAAAAAAAGCCGGCTTTAAAATTCAGGATATTTATTACACTTATGGAAAATATGGTAAGCTATCATGGCGTTTATCAATGAAATATCCTTTACTTTTGGGAAAAAATAAATGGTTGTTGCCTGTCTTGGTTTTTTATTATGTAATTATCATGCCTTTTTGCTTGTTATTAAATTATGCAGATTTACAAACAAAAAACAAAACAGGCACAGGTTTGATCATCAAAGCTTATAAATAATATTATATAAAAAAGCAGTTTACTCAAGAATATTATGAAAGTTAGTATATTTATATTCAGAAATATAATATATAACAAATTCAAAAAGGTCATTTAAGCAAATTAGCAAAACAGCTATTTAAATTATATCTAAAAAGAGGTAGATAAAAAAATAATTAACTAAACCAGGGTTGAAACTAATACTACTCATAGCAAAAAGGTATTTACTTGCCAAGAAGTCGCACAATGCCATCAATATTATTACCCTTGTATCGGTAATTGGTGTTGCAGTTGGCACTATGGCACTTGTAATTGTATTATCAGTTTTCAATGGATTTGAAAAGCTTATTTTGGGGCTTTTCAATGCTTTTAATCCTGATATTGAAATTACTTTGAAGCATGGCAAAACATTCAATATTGAAGACTTTCCTTTAGAAGACCTGAAAAACATTCCTGGAGTTGTTCACTATAGCGAAGTTTTAGAAGAATCAGCTCTGTTGACATATAGAGACCGTCAGCATCTTGTTAAGATGCGCGGCATTGATGATGTTTACACAAAAGCTACAGGTGTAGATACCATGATGGCAGAGGGTGAATTCACATTAAGGCATGGTGATCGTGATTACCTGGTCTTAGGGCAAGGAGTTGCCCACACTCTTAATGCCAATATTCATGATTTTATGAATCCATTAACCATATATGTACCCCGTCGAGGACATACCACTGCAATGCATCCGGCACAAGCATTTAATGCCAGTTCAAATTTTGCATCCGGGGTATTCGGTTTGCAGGCCGAATATGACATGGAATATGTATTTGTGCCGATAGAACTTGCAAGCAAACTGCTTGAGTACGAAAATCACGTCTCGGCAATAGCATTATCTGTTGACCAGAACTATAGATTGAATAACGTTCAAAACCAAATTGAACAATTAGTGGGTGATAAATTCAATGTAAAAAACCGTTTGCAGCAACAAGAATTTCTATACCGGGTGATGCGTTCTGAAAAATTTGCCATCTTTCTTATTCTTGCTTTCGTGTTACTAATAGCTACTTTTAACGTAATTGGTTCTCTTACAATGCTTGTTATAGAAAAAAAGAAAGATATCTCGGTTTTATGGAGCATGGGAGCCAGAAAAGAGTTAATCAGAAGAATATTTTTTGCAGAGGGTATGTTAATAAGCTTTACAGGAGCTTTAGCAGGTTTATTTTTGGGCTGGTTGGTTTGTTTCCTTCAAATTCGCTATGAAATAATAAAAATACAGGCCACCGGAACATATATTATAGATGCCTACCCTGTTGATATGCAATGGCCGGACTTTATTTATATATTTCTTACGGTAATGTTTATTGGATTTATTTCTGTCATATTGCCACTAAGGAGGCTCTTTGTTATGATTCAAAATATTCGCCCCGAATAAACGATATATGACCCGCATCATATAAACCAACAATTATAATAATATTTACTTCTAAATTCTAAACCCCCAATTCCTGGTTTTTTGCCAAAATACTAAAATATTCAAGCTATATATAATTAAAAAAATTGGTAGTCATATCAATTCTAATTAGTTTTGCAAATTAATTTAACATAATTGTAATAATAATTTTAATATTAATGAATACTATGAAAGAAATTTTCCTTAAAACAGTTATTTTTATTTTTTTGGCTTTTGGGCTTAATCATTTATCAGCGCAACAAGCCCCTGAAATTAATTTTGAGGCAGAAAAAAGCCTTTCAGATGTAACTACAAACAATTTTGAAAATACCATCATTCAATTTGCTTTCGAAGGATTAGATTATATAAATGTTGAAACCCGCAAAGGTATTTTTACACAACTAATAATGCCTAATGAATATAGTGTGGGAGATTTGGGAACTCCTCGATTACCGGCTTCGAAAAACCTGATTGAAATTCCTTTTGGAGCAGAAATAAGCGTAGAAGTAAATAGTTATACCACCGAAAAATATCATCTTTCGGATTTTGGTATTGACTATCCTATTAAGCCTGTACAACCCTCATTACGCAAAGATCAGGATGTAGATGAAGTTCCTTTCAGATTCGAATCTGATTATTACAACAAAACCGATTACATTGTCCCGGAGCTTGCTTCGATAGAAGATTTAGGCGTTATGAGGGGTCAGCGACTGGGAAGACTGACCATTGCACCGGTACAATATAACCCTGCTGAAGAAACAATAAAAGTGTATAACAATATTGAAGTTGAAATTCAATATAGTGGTTCTGACAGGGCTTTAACCAATTACATTAAAGCTTCGACTTATTCACCCTATTTTGAAGCCATTTATGACATGGTTATAAACCCTTTTGACTCTAAGGATTTATTTTACGAATATCCTGACCTTACCAAATATCCTATTAAGATGGTAATTGTTTCTCATCCCGACTTTGAGGAAACCCTGCAGCCATATATTGACTGGAAAACCAAACAAGGATATGAAATCATAGAAGCATATACAGATGATATTGGAAGCAGTGCTTCAGATATTCAAGATTTTATTCATGGTGAATACAACGCCGGAACACCTGAAGACCCTGCTCCTACTTTTGTAATTGTAGTTGGCGACCCTGATAAATTGCCGGCTTCTGCTATCGGCAGCGCATCAGGGCAGGTTACCGACCTTTACTATGCTTCTGTTGACGGCGATTATTTTGCAGATATGTACCTGGGAAGACTTTCGGCAAGAAACGAGCAGGAATTACAAAATCAATTGGATAAAATTCTTTATTATCAACAATATGAATTTGATGACCCCTCTTATCTTAATGATGTTACCTTAATTGCAGGATCGGATGCAACCTGGAATCCTGCAATAGGCCAACCAACTGTACAATATGGTACTGAAAATTACTTTAATACCGCAAACGGTTTTAACAATGTAAACGCTTATTTGACTAACTATTCAGGTTGTTATGATGAAGAAAGAATATCGGTAAGTTTGATTAACTACACGGCACATTGTAACTCAACCAGCTGGGGAAACCCCAACCTTAGTGTTGGTGATGTACACAATATGACTAATGAAGGCAAATACCCCCTGGCTATAGGTAACTGCTGTATGAGTGCACAGTTCGGTCATTCCGAATCTATAGGTGAAGCCTGGGTAAGAGCAGAAAACAAAGGTGGAGTAGCATACATTGGGTCTGCACCAAACACTCATTGGTTTGAGGATTTTTATTGGGCGGTTGGTGCTTTCCCTATCCAGGGTAACAATAACGGCTATGTGCCTGATACTGCCGAAACAACAATAGGAGTTTATGATGCTCCGTTTGTTTCTGACTACCGGGCAGTGGCTTCCAAAAAGTTTGTAGGTAACCTGGCTATCACCGAAGCACACCAGCAAGCTTATCCAACTCATTCAAATGTACAATGGTACTGGGAAGGTTATCATACCTTCGGCGATCCATCTACAGTTATTTACTTAACAGAAGGGAGTGAAAATACAGTTGACCATATGGATATTTTGCCTATTGGTTTGGATTTTTTCACTGTTAGTGCAGAACCGGGTTCTTATGTAGGCATATCTAAAGACGGGGTTTTACATGGAGCTGCCCTCGTAGATGAAAGTGGTGAAGTAGATGTACCTATTGACCCTGTTCAGGAAGGCGGAGACGTAACAATTGTGGTAACAAAACCCCAATATATCCCATACATACAAGAAGTACCAGCGGCTGCCCAGGAAGGCCCTTATGTAACTTTTGACTATTACGAAATAGACGACTCGGAAGGAAATAATAACAACCAGGCCGATTATGGAGAATTCATAAAGCTGGATGTCAGCCTCAAAAATGTAGGCAAAGAAATTGCAGAAAACGTTGAAGCAGAAATATCAACAGAAAGCGAATATGTAAACATTATTGATAATCAAAATTCTTGGGGTGACATAGAAGATGGCGAATCAGTAATGAAGAAAAGTGCCTTTTCTTTTGAAGTAAAGGATAAAGTGCCTAATAATCACAGCGTTATATTTAAACTCAACGTTACTGATGCCGAAAATAATGAATGGGAATCAAGCCTTTCATTAAAAATATATTCTCCGCAATTTACTATTGATGAATTTTATGTTGATAACCAAGACAATAACAGTGGAAAACTTGATCCCGGTGAAATAGCAGATTTAGTTGTAAAATATACCAATACAGGTGGAGCAACAGCTATGGATCCGGTAAGTGAATTATCAGCCAGTAATCCCTACTTTACCATACATGATGGTCCGATTGAACACGACACTATACCACCAGGCGAATATATCGAAGTTGCTTACAATGTGGAGGCACATCCATCAGCACCGGAAGGGACTTTTGTTGATATTTTGTTTAGTATCGAAGACGGAAATATATTCGAATCGGAACAAACGCTTGTAATAGGACAAGTTCCTGAATTAGTAATAGGTGATGGTAATCTGCCATCAAACCAATATCCTTTTTACAACTTTTATAAGGCTAACCGTAGCCAAATGATATATTTAGCTGATGAACTTGGCGAAGGGGAAAAAACAATTATAGAATTGGCTTTTGACATCATCAATGCTTCCAGCTCAGATAATAATTTACCCAACTTTGTAATACGAATGATGCATATCGAAGAGCTAGAATTTACCAATGATTTCATAGATACAGATGATGCAATTGAAGTATTTACGGCAGATTTTTATGAAATGCCACTTGAGCAAGGCTGGGAAGTATGGGAGCTACAAGAACCATTTGAATACGATGGTGAAAGTAATTTGTTGGTTGAAGTAGTATGGGGGCAGTTACCTGACTGGACATTTGATCATTATGAAGTTGCTTCTACTGCTGTGGATAACGAAATGGTAGCATATGGCTATAGCGATACACAAGTCGTTCCAACCTTCGATGGCACATCTGATGTAAGGCCAAACTTGTGGCTGGCTTTTGATAGTGAACATACAGAAACCAAAACAGTAAATTACATTGTAAAAGATAATGAAGAGAACCTTTTGGAAAATGCAGGTATAACAATCGGATCTCTTACTAAACATACTGATGATCAAGGTACTACAAACTTTGATCTGGCAAAAGGAACCTATCTTTATAAAGCAGGAAAAGAAGGATACAGCAGCGTTGAAGACGAAGTTGTTGTTGAAAAAGATATTACTATAGAAGTTATTCTTGAAAGAACATATATTGTTACTTTTAATGTTGAAGATAACCACAGTAATGAAATAGAAAATGCTGTGGTTACATTAGATGGGGAAGAAAATGAACCGGGTGACTATGTATTTAAAAATCTAGATGAAGGGAAATATGAATATAAAATAGAAAAGGAAGGATATTTGACAGAAAAAGGAGAAGTAACTGTTGATGATGATATTACTGTAGATATTATATTATACGAATTATACACCGTTGTTTTCAATATAAAAAACGAATGGGGTAAAGAAATTAAAAACGCTAAAATTATTTTCAATAATGAACAATACGATCCGGGCGAATATGTGCTTGAAAATATAGTAGAAGGAACATACAGTTATAAGGTAGAGAAAGAAGCATACTTTCCTTTTGAAGATAATGTTACTGTAGATGATGATAAAACTGTAGAAGTAACTATGGAAGCAGACGGCACTTACATAGATAAACCCGGTGCTTATGAATTATCTGTTTTCCCCAATCCGGCACGTGATAAGTTTTTCATTGAATCAAGCGAAACCATTAAACAAATTCGCCTGATTGACGGAAGAGGTCAAATATTAAAGAACATTAAAGTTGGTGCATTAAACACTGAGTTAAATGTAAGTACTTTTAACCCGGGAGTATACTATATGCAGATACACACCAATAAAAAAGTAATAACTAAACCTGTGCAAATAAATCGGTAATAAATAATAACAGTATCATAATTTTTATATTTTGGATAACTGACATCCGCAAACCTGCCCGGTAAAACATCTATTTACTTTAGTGAAATAAAATTTTTGCCGGGCAAACTGTTTATGATTTAAAGAATATCAGACAAATGCTTATTTTATATATTGAAACTATTTAATAAAATTTAAAATGGCTGTTTTTGACAAAAAAGCAAAATATTATGACGCCTGGTATGAAAGCAAAATTGGCAGCTTTGCTGATAAAGTAGAAACGGAGCTTGCCTTTCGCTTATTTGAGCCAAAAAATGGAATGAAAGTACTCGATGTAGGCTGCGGAACTGGTCTTTTCAGCATTAAGCTTGCCGGGTTAGGTTGCAAAGTTACCGGTATTGATATATCAAAACAAATGATTGATATTGCAAAACGCAAGGCTGTCGAAAGAAACCTGTCCATTGATTTTTACCAAATGGATGTTAATGAATTAAATTTTGAAGAAGAAAGTTTTGATGCGGTTTTTTCTATGGCAACTTTAGAATTTATTGAAAATACTCAAAAAGCTTATAATCAAATGTATAAAGTGCTTAAAAAGGATGGTCCGCTGCTTATAGGCTCAATCAATAAAGACAGTAAATGGGCCAAAATGTACATGTCAAAAACAATCAATCAAAACTCAATTTTTAAGCATGCCAATTTTAGGAGTATTAAAGATATAGAAGACCTTGACAGGAAAAATGTTGTAACAAGCAGGGAATGTTTGTTTATTCCACCCGACACAACATTAGATAATATTAACATGGAAATGGAAAAAAAAATGGCTATAACCGAGAGCGGAGGGTTTTTTTGTGTTTTATTCCGGAAGCCGGAGTAATTGTTTGAGATAAAAGAGCTTTTTAATCATAAAAACAGAATTTTTCCTGTTTTCCGGATAGGACAACCGCTTTGCAAAAAAAACCAAAGAATAATAGAGCGTTATAAAATTAATGAAAAATTCATCCGGAACTCATAAGATTTTTTCAAAAATCTTATGACTGCTCTAAACACAAAGCATTTAGTTGCTATAAATTTATTATTGCAAAGCAACCGGTTTTGCAATCACTTTACAAAATTAATCTTCTGAAAACATTATAGAACAAGGTTATTTTTTAAAATAATCTTGTTCAACATCTTCAAGAACTTTTTTCAGCTCTTTATCAGCACCATCGGGAAGTTTAACAGGTTTTGATTTTGATAAAATTTCCTCAACTTTTTGATGAGCAACATCAAGTATACTTTTTTTACTTTTATTTTCCCATTCATCAATTGATTGTCTTTTGAACAGGTTTGGGAAAAAGAACTCATCCCTGAAAGTTTCTGCTGTATGCTCATGGCTTAAAAAATTTCCGGTAAAACCGACATCTTTTATAACGTTGATAGCTAGTTTATCGTCGTCAACATCAACACCTTTAATAACTTCTTTTACCATATAAGCTATTTCATCGCATATAACCAACATTTCTTTTGAGCCATACATTCCACTGGCTAATGTCCCCAGAACTTTTGTTAAAGTAATTCCTGAAAGCGCATTTAACAACATCCCCATCATGGCTTGTGAGCCGGCTTCAGCATCAGGCATTTTCGCTTCTGTAGCTCCGCCAAGGTTGTATGTAGGGAGCTTGTAATATTCACCCAATTGTGCTACTATTGAGCGTGCTGCAGCTTGTTCGGGGCTGGCATATGAATACTCTGATATAGACATGTCAAATGTTCCCGTTCCCGGTCCATATATAACGGGTGCTCCTTGCTTTACCATTTGTGTGAGCACAACCCCAAACAAAGCTTCGGCATTCCCCTGCACCAAAGTACCTGCTTTGGTAGCCGGGCTGGTAGCACCCATCATAGGTGCTAAAGCTACTATAACCGGTATTCCGTTTTCTGCAGCATCAATAGTACCGTCACTGTATGATCCCACCTTCATTGGTGAAACAGTTTCAGTGAAAATTCCTATAGAGGGTTTTTTACGAAGTTGATTTTCACCGCCACTGGCTATAGAAGCCATCTCAATGAACTTTTGCATATGATACCGACTGGGTGCACTATATAATAAAGGTTTATTTGTATTACGCAAAAGAGCATCATATTCATGAAAAAGCTGAATGTCTTCGTATTTATCACCTGCACAGCAAATAGAACCAATAAAATCAATATTTTTAAGTACTTCACCTAACCGGGTAGACTCTTCCATATCAGTTTTTGAAGATTTACGCCTTTGGTTACTGCCATAATCGTATATATATGGCTCAGGTGAGCCCCCCGAACCAAAATATATCATGCCGGGTTCAAGCAATATATCCATGGCCGAATCACGACCATAAAGAACAAACGATTCGGGAGCAAGCTTAATAGCTTCTTCTGTCATGTCAGAGGGAATTTTAATAATACGACTATCAGAATTTACATTGGCCCCATTCCTCTTAAAAACATCCAAAATCAAATCCGACCCGCAATAAATACCAAAATCCTCAAGTAATGATATCGAAGCATTATGTATTTTTTCTACGGCTGAATCGGAAACCATCTTTAGTGAAACACCTTTCAAACCTTTTTTCATACTTTTTGCTTTTTTCTTTCCAAATTTTTACTTATAATTCTTTTAAAAATATTATTAAAAACCCAGTTTGGTAAAAAATAAAAAAGATAAAATTTAAAAAAATTAAGTTTAAAATGAAAACTTCCTACGGTGATAACTCTAATTATATCAAATTTAAAATTGCTAATTATATACTTTATACTACAAAAACTGGCTTAAATTTCGGGCAAATATCGATTTTTTTTATTTAATAATAACACTAATAACATTAAGGTTGTTTGAAAATAGACTTATCGCAAAATATTTTCTACAAAATTTAAAACAAATAAGCTTAGCAGAATTTATTTCGAGTACTTGTCATATAGACTATTATTAACCGGTTTTATTAAAATCACTGAATTTTTCCAGTTAGTTTATCCTGTATAGTTATGATTTTTATAAGACTATAGATAGAATCAGTTGTAATGACTCCAATGTATTGATTATTTTCAATTACCGGCATAATACTAAGACTATTATTTTGCATTTCTTTGAAAAGATTGAATGCTTCATACTTTTCAGGGTTTATAGTCTTTGTTTTTTTCATTATTGAGTTTACTGTTGGCAATTCACCGGTTTTAATGTTGTAGAATGGTTGTATGTCGTTAAGTTCAACAGCAAAATACTCACCGTTTTTTTCAACAAACCCTGCAAACACTTTTTCTTCACGGCACCAATTAATAAACTCATCTATTTTCCATTCAGGATTTACTAATTGTCTTTTTGATACCAACTCTTTAGTATTAACATTATCAAGGGCAAATTTCATTTCTACCTGCTTATTTCCGGTTTCTGCCAAAAACATCAGAAACAATCCCATAAAAATGAACCAGATGCCTGCCGGGAATAAAAGTATTCCTAATGCAATCAAAATAGAGCCAAATACTTTTCCCGAATTTGATGCTATTCGTGTTGCTTTCTTCAGATCATTATAGTAGGCCCATAAAAGCGAACGGAACACCCTGCCTCCATCTAAAGGAAATGCCGGTATCATGTTAAATATTGCCAGCATAAAATTAATTTTTGAAAGATAATCAAACAAAGGTGTCAGATATACTCCAAAATCGACAACATAAAGCAGATAAAAAAACAAGCCAAGTCCAAAACTTGCAAGAGGCCCACCGATTGAAATTTTAAATTCGATTAGCGGTTTTTCAGGATCTGATTCGATATTTGCTAAGCCACCAAAGAAGAATAAAGTAATACTTCTTACTTCCAGCCCTTTTTTTTGAGCAATTACACTATGAGCAAGCTCATGAAGAAAAACAGAAACAAAAAGTAATAATGCAGAACATCCACCCAATAGCCAGTTTGTAAATGTATCAAATTCATATCTAAGGGGATAAAAACCGGTTGCCAGGGTATAAGTCAATATAATAAATACCAGCAACCACGAAATATGTAACCTGATACTTATCCCTCTTACTTTTGCAATATTAAGGGAGTTTCTCATAATAATAAATTTTGCTGATTTTAATAACAATAATAGAAAAAATATTCTGATTCAAACAATTTTTAATGATAAATAATGTGAAAATCAGAAAAACTGCAATTCAAGATATTAAAGCTCCCAATTTCGCCTGAAAGCACGATTATAGTATCTTAACCACCTGTTATTACCATTAAGATTTTGTATCATTTTACGGCTGGAAGTATCGGGAAAACTGTCTGAAAGATATTTTGCTGCCATTTTGCCGGCATATTTTTGTATATCAGCAGTATTTTCACGATCAACTTCAAGCTCTTTAAGCCTGAAGAGTAAGTCCAGAGCCTCATCATGCAGTTTTTTTCCTGCATAAAAACTTACTCCATATGATATTAAATCATTATCCGAAGAGTTTTTTACAAATTCAAATAATGATTTATGCTTTAGCCCGTATCTTTCAATATTATGTGCATAATAAAAGCTGTCAACTCTATTATAACTTAACATAAACAACCTGTAATCACTTTCATCCTGTGAGCAGTAAAATTGGTTAGCTTTAACCATTTTTTCCTGGTATTTTACCGCCGGGAGAATCGTTTTCTTTTCGGCATAGATTATATCTATATCAATGTTACAATCATTTGTTTTATAATATACTTCTTCTGCCTTATTAAGTTTTTCTTTTGCCCCGGGAAAATTTTTCTGATCAACCAGTTTAAAATATTGGTCAACATAACTATTATATTCTCTCTCAGCAATTTCACACTCTTTTTGGTTGATATGATTAGAAAGTGAGTCAAACTTTTTATTAATCAGTGAATCTTTCCTCAAGCCATATAGTATCGATTTCTCAGTTAAACCCTCCAAAATTTTTCGGGCTTGATCTGTTTCGCCTGCCCAGGCTTTAAGATACACGTCTGAAAAAGTTTCGAGCATCTCTTTTCGTATCATAGCGATCCGGTCTTTATCTTTAAATTCAGGCAAAGGCTCATCAAAAGTTATCACACTGTCAAACAAATCATGCTCCTGACGTGCCTGAGCAGCTAGTGCCAAATATTCCGAAACATCGCCGGCACAATCTATGGCAGGATATTTTTTACAAAGCTGCAATATCTTTTCAAAAGATTTTTCAGCTTTTCTGAAATTTCCGGCAACATAGTTTTTACGGCCTGACTCTAAGACATGTTCAATAAATATTTGTAAATAATCATAAACCCTGCCAGGCTCCTTAACAAATTTGTAATGTTCTTTTTGGTAATCAATTGCATGTTCAATATATATTATGGCATAATTATGCCTTATACTTGTCATGGCCCTGTCTATAACCTCCAGGTATGAGTCATAAATTCCTGTATGAGCCAGTTTATATCGTTTATAAAGCTCCGGACTACAATCTAGAATTGATATTAAATCACAAAAAACATTAGTTTTTTCCAGTATCTTCAATGATTCTATAAATTTTTCTTCTTGATTAAGTGAATCAATTTTATCAAAATAAGAAGCAATTACTTTATCAATATAATATGCTGTACTGTCAAAATAGTTCTCGGTGGGATGCAGATTTATTAGCACATTACTAACAATATCGGCAGCCTCATCAATTTCGTTATTTGCTAAATAAATCTTTGCAATAGAAAGGTGCGACAATACATGAGCAGGATTATATTTAACCGCCCTCTTAAAACTCTTTTCAGCACTTGCTTTATCGTTTATTTTTAACTGCTCTGCCCCCTGCTCATAAAAAAGCTCATCAATATTGCTAAGCCGGTAATTAAATAATTGGCGATAATACATAATTGAATCCTGCAAAGTTTCAAAGCGAAACATAAAGCCTGCAGGATCATTATTATTTAAATCAAGTATATTTCTAAATGGCGCATGGTAAATACCCCAAAAGAGTCGCTCGGCTTTACAATATCTAAACTCATCATTTATTAGCCTGTTCGGATCATATGGATTGATTTTGTCTAAAATATCTTTTATAAGATCAACATTCTCAACCGACTGATAATATGAGTTAAATGCCCCCTCCCACACTTTAAACTTTTGTAAGGCTCTATCCTCATAATAGAATGTAACATCATCAATTGAAATATCAATGGCCATATCACCATCAATATATGCTTTAACAGGCTTTGATTTTAAAGCACTATGATTTTTTACACAATATTTTGACAGTTCAGTGTCGAAATTTAAAACATGGTGATCATCATCAACCGACAAGTGTAAGTCTAAATTTAAGCGTGATGGAAATAAAATATCATCAATATTAAAATCACGATAATTTATGTCTCCCACAATTGAAAGCTTATTAAGATGCAATTCTATGGTAGAATATCCATCATCGATATTTTTAATATTTACATCGATAACATATTTAATATTATAGCTTGTAAAAGCCCGCAGCTTGTTATTTGCTTTAGAAATTTTCTGCAGAAAAACATTAGTGATCTTTTCATAGCCTTTATCCCGGGGATTAAAAGTAACTTCCTGAACTCCCTCGAATTGTTTATTAACTATTATATCATCACTTAAAGCAAATTCTGATAAACCAAAAAACAAAACTGTTATAAGTGTAATTTTATAAAAATCCATTTTTCTTTTTTTCAAAACCAAGCGAAGATAAGACTTTTACCTCATAATTTGACAATAATCAAAAACATCTTTAAAACATATTTTTATTTAAATATTCAAAATTTAAAAGGAACAAATCAATAAAATTTCTAACTTTGATTTTACTCCTAGATAATGATTTTTTAAAATATCGCTGGATTAAAAAATATGTTTTCAAGAACCAAATCTAACATTAAATTATAAAAATAAATTATGATACTAAAACTTTTTGAAGAAAACCCCAGCCCAAAACACATCCAGACTACTGTTGAAAACTTAAAAAACGGAGGAATTATTATTTATCCTACTGATACTGTATACTCTTTTGGGTGTGATATTTATCAGCCAAAATCGGTAGAAAAGATTGCACAAATCAAGGGCATTAAATCTAAGGATGCCAATTTTTCATTTATTTTTAGCGACATTGACCAAGTACCCGAGTTCACCAGGCCTTTCTCAACCACGGTTTTTAAGCTTATGAAAAAGGCATTACCCGGTCCTTTTACATTTATATTAAATGCCAATAACAAGGTTCCTAAAATTTTTCACAGCAAGAAAAAAACCATTGGCATTCGTATCCCCGAAAATAACATTTGCAGGGAAATAGTTAACGAATTGGAGAATCCCATAATGAGCACTTCGGTATATTCTGATGATGAAGTTTTGGAATACAACACTGATCCCGAACTTATTCACGAAAAATACAAAGATGTTGTTGACATTGTGATTAACGGCGGATATGGTGAAAACGAAGCCTCAACAGTTATTGATTGTACAGGCGAACAGATTGAGATTGTAAGGCAAGGTTTGGGTATTATTGATGGTTACATTTAGTATTTTCTTTATTAACAATATAAGAGATGGATCCCCGAAATATTTTTACAATTGACAGGTTGCCTGCAAAAAGTGATAGCGAGCTATTTGAGACTCTTTGCAGAGACAAAAACATACATATCGAGCGTATAGTAAGCCAGGGTCATACAACGTCACCGGGTCATTGGTATGATCAGGAGCATAATGAATGGATTATTATTTTACAGGGCACAGCCACGCTTGAGCTCAAAAACGATGAAAAGATAGATCTTTCAAAAGGTGATTATCTGCTGATACCATCCGGGTTAAAACACAGGGTCAGCTACACAAGCCAGGATCCTGTTTGCATATGGCTTGCAATACATTTTTCGGATGATCCCGGCAAAATAAAGTAAAAAACAGAGTTGTCTAATATTATTTACAAGATGCATAAAACTTTAACTAAGATCAACAACCTTTCCGAGCTTAAAAAGTCTGTATTTTTTTTAATAGCCGGGCCTTGTGTTATAGAAGGTGAAAAAATGGCGTTTGATATAGCCGAAAAAGTATTTTCCATAACCCAAAAACTTAATATTCCATATATTTTCAAAGCTTCGTACAAAAAGGCAAACCGAACCAGGTTGGATTCTTTTACCGGTATAGGCGATGAGAAGGCTTTAAATATTTTATCAGATATAGGAAAACATTTTCAAATACCTGTACTAACTGATATTCACACAGAACAAGAAGCAGCATTAGCAGCAAAATATGTTGATATTATTCAAATACCTGCTTTTTTATGCCGCCAGACAGACCTTCTTGTATCGGCAGCTAAAACCGGCAGATTTATCAACATTAAAAAAGGCCAGTTTCTTTCGCCTGAAGCTATGCAGTTTGCAATTGAAAAGATAAAGAAATCAAACAATCATAATGTAATGATAACCGAGAGGGGAACAACTTTCGGCTATGGTGATCTTGTTGTTGATTACCGTTCGATTCCGAAAATGCAGAATTTTGAGGTACCTGTTGTTTTAGATATAACACATTCACTTCAGCAACCCAATCAATCAACCGGAGTCACCGGTGGTTTACCCCACCTGATTGACACATTAGCAAGTGCAGGTATTGCAACCGGTGTTGACGGTATCTTTATTGAAACTCATCACGACCCGCAAAAATCCAAATCAGACGGGGCTAATATGCTTCAACTGGATAAACTTGAAGGATTATTAACAAAGCTGGTAGCTATAAGAAGAGTTGTATCAGATTATGCCCAATAATTTAAAACAAATAGCAAAATAATTACTATACAGGCAGGTCTTTCTCTTTTTTGAAAGGAATATTATCAAGTCTTTTTTTTAAGCTATCCCTAATAATTTTAAATTCATCAAAATACTCATCAGGGAGTGGATCGGCGGAGGGAAATTCAAGCCTGCGATGGTTGACCTGCCTGCCATTTTTCCAAAACCTGAAACAAACATGCGGGCCTGTAGCTAAGCCTGTACTGCCGACATAACCTATTACTTCACCCTGCTCAACTTGTTTACCACGACGCATCCCCTCGGCAAACCTTGACATATGAAGGTATTGTGTTTCATAAACCGAATTGTGTCTAACCCTGACATAATTACCATTACCCGAAGTGTAACCAACTTCTGTAACAACACCATCACCAACAGTCATTATGGGCGTTCCGGTGGGTGCTGCGTAATCCGTTCCCAAATGAGGGCGGCGATCACCATGAATAGGATGTAATCGACTATGGCTATAGCCCGAAGTAATGCGATAAAACTTTAAAGGAGCTTTCAAAAATACCTTACGAAGGTTTTCACCATCTTTATCATAATAACCGTCAATTGTATCATTACGGAAATTAAAACCATATATCTCCCTGTTGCGATGAGCAAAATAAACAGCATGTATATTATCAATGCCAATGTTATTATCAGCAACATAGATCTTATCATAGATAACCCTGAAACGATCTCCAGGATGGATACGGTAAAAATCAACTTCCCAGGCAAGCACCTCTGATAAACTAACAGCAAGATCAAAGCTAAGATTATTATCTGCCATTGTTTGCCACAATGAGTATTTGATTATTCCTGATGCCTCCCCCGGCACAGTTTTAGTTTCCCTTTCGAGTTTACTTACTTTGATAGAATCACTCAAGTCAACCTTTAAAAATGACATAGGCGAAAGATCATATATAAAATACTTTAACTGCTCAAGACTATCTGTTGTAAAATATCCGGAATAGCTGTTACCGGCCCTGATACGACGTGGCTCAAAAACATCCTGCATCTTCACGCTAATAGTATGAATAGTTTGCCGGCTAACAGAATAACCTGTTAGTATCTCTGCCAGAGTTTGCCCCCGATTAACATTACCTTCGATTATATAATAATCCCTAGGATTTATACCATATTCATCAATAAAAACGTCTTCTTCTTTTTCCTTTACGTAACAAGACTCCTTTTCATCTTTAACATTATTCTTAATATGAAGCGACGATGCCACCAAAAAGGTGAATAATGTAATACCAATTATTGTTGTAACAAACTTATATGCCTTCATATTCAACTTTTAAAATTAAAAAAATCATCCTACTTTCCGAATATCTTAATAAACAACAAGATAAAGTATTTTGTTTTGTTACTTCATTTATAAGGGGGAGTATTCAAACTGTTCAAAAAAACTTAAGAAATATTTAATATTCAAACATGCAACAAAGATAAACAATTTAATAAACGAAAAGCCAGCCGGTAAAATTAAAAACAAACAGCCTCAAAAAATATAAACATTATCAGGCTAATATTCAGGGCGGGGAATTTAAAAAGAAAATTTACTTACGTAAAATATTCGAAGGTTTCAAAAATCTTAATAAGTTTGATTTTTTATACCAAAGTTGGTTAAAATCGACTCCGGCCTTTGGTGAAGACACCTACACCTTGATTTTTTCTAACTTTTTTTCAAGAAAAAAGTTTAAAGGTTTTTTAAAAATATAAAACCGAAAATTATTCCACAGGAATTAGTATTTCCGTTTTCCCTAAAGTCTTTTTTCTGTTTTCCGCACATTCTTTGGGATAACTATATAACAAACTGATAATCAGATATAATTTGTTATTTTGGGTGTTCCAAAATTATTATGATGTTTGTTAGAATTAAACCTAATAAATCTGAAAGCCCTGACTATTTTTATTTATAAACAAAAGTACCTTCTGATGTCTCGATAGTGACTGAAGTTTCATCAGCTGAAGAGCAGTATCCGATAATTTGAGCATCAAGATTGTATGACTTGCAAATATCCAACACTTTTTGAGCATATTTTTCATTAAGATAAATCTCAAATCTATGCCCCATATTAAATACTTTATACATTTCTTTTAGTGAGGCATTCGACTGTTCTTTAATAATTCTGAAAAGTGGTGGGGGATCAAACAAATTGTTTTTAATCACATTCATTGATTTCACAAATTTCAGCACTTTAGTTTGGCCACCTCCGCTACAATGAATCATTCCGTGGATATGCCGGTGCATTTCATTAATAATTGTATTGATAACCGGTGCATAAGTACGTGTGGGAGATAAAGCAAGTTGACCTATAGAAAGGCCTGTAAGAGGTTCTATATCGTTAATAAGGTAATTTCCTGTATAAGCCACATCCGTACCAAGATTTACGTCGTAGCTCTCGGGATATTTTTCGGCATAAATTTTGGATAACAGATCATGTCTGGCAGATGTAAGCCCATTACTTCCAATACCGCTATTATATTGATTCTCATAATTAGTTTTTCCATAAGATGCAAGCCCGATTATTACATCTCCATGAGCAATTTTCTCATTTGTTATTATTTTATTTTTTTCCCAACGTGCAGATGCAGTTGCATCTACAATAATTGTCCGAACCAGGTCTCCTACGTCGGCTGTTTCACCGCCGGTGAACCAGGTATTTACGCCGTTATCACGCATTTTTTGCAGAAACTCTTCCGTACCTTCAATTATAGCTGATATAACCTCGCCTGGTATAATATTTTTATTTCTGCCAATTGTAGATGATATCATTATATTGTCAGTAACGCCCAGACAAAGTAAATCATCAATATTCATTACAACAGCATCCTGGGCTATGCCTTTCCAAACGTTAAGGTCGCCTGTTTCTTTCCAGTAAAGATATGCTAATGAAGATTTGGTACCGGCACCATCAGCATGCATTATGAAACAATAGTTAGGGTGGTTGGTTAAATAATCAGGTAAAACTTTACAAAAAGCGTTGTGATACAAACCTTTTTCAAGATTTTTAACCGCATTATGAACATCGTCCTTGGAAGAAGAAACGCCGCGTTTTTCGTACATTGATAAACCTGTCATTATATATATTTAATTTTTGATTTTACAAAATATGTTAGCTGCAAAAACAATAAGTATAAGGAAATAACAATGCAAATTTAAGACTTCTTTTTAGAAAAGACTCTTATAAAAGAGATGATCGATTTTTTAAATTAATCATCTCTTTTCAAATCAATTCTTTCAGGTCTTTCGCTGTTATTATCATCAGGTTCAAAATCATCGCTCAAAACTGTAAATTCGGTTCGCCTGTTTAACTGGTGAGCTGTTTCACGATGTTCTTCGGAAGATAAGTTATCAATATATTCTTCGTTGAGCACTTCTCCGGCTTCGAATACATATCCGTTTCTTTCAATTGTTTCACGTATTTTCCGGGGTTCTCTTTTACCGTAGCCTTTAGCTTTTAGCCTATCAGGGTGAATACCTCTTTCAACCAAAAAGTCAACAACAGCTTGTGCTCTGCGTTGTGATAATGTGTCATTGTGTGCATGAGGGCCTCTGCTATCGGTATGAGAGGCTAATTCGATGACAATATTGGGGTTATCATTTAAAGTTTCAACCAGTCCGGTCAAAGAATCCTGAAATTGAGGTTTAAGCTCCCAGCTGTCAAAATCATATAAAATTTCAGGTAATTCAACCGGTGCATCTGTAATTTGCTGCAGGTAAAAATCATGGACAAACTCCCGGCTTCTTTCCATTTCCTTTGTAGACTCCTTTCTACTTTCACTAAAATAATCGTCATAACTTACCAATATTTCATAAGTTTTATCGGGTTTTACTATCGACTCGTCAAAATAATACTCTCCATCTTCATCTGTTTCAACGGCATCTATAGTACCCTCAGAGCCTAAGAGTTGTACTGTTGCACCGGGTAAGACCCATTTGGTACTATCATCTCTTACTGTACCTTTCAGGGAAAATTCCAGTGGTGGAACATATAATGAATATATTTGATCACCCCTTCTACCGGCTCTGTTTGAAGAAAAATATCCTTTTATTTGGTCGTTTTTAAAAACTATTCCAAAGTCATCTCGCGAACTGTTAACAGGATATCCCAGGTTTTGTGGCTCAGACCATGAGCCATTGTTTTTTTCTGATTTAAAAATATCCAATCCTCCCATTCCGGGATGACCATCAGAAGAAAAAAACAAAACACCATCATTTCTGATATAAGGAAACATTTCATTACCTTTGGTATTAATAACTGAGCCAAGGTTAACAGGCCGTCCGAATTCTTCTCCAACACTACTTCTTTCTGCAACCCAAATATCTTTTTCACCAACGCCACCGGGCATATCAGAGACAAAGTACAATTTTAATTCATCAGGGCTTATGGCAGGATGCCCGACAGATATAGTACTATCACTAACCAGCTCGAGAGCCCGGGGGTCTCCCCATTTATTTCCTTCCCTCCGGCTTTTATATATTCTGCAACCCAATTCTGCCCCCTCCTCTGTAACACATCTTGTAAAATAAAGAGTTGTTTTGTCATGATTTAATGAGGGGGTTCCTTCATTAAAACCGGTATTTACCGGGCCTTCATCCAATAATTCGGGTTCACTCCAATCTCCCCGCCTATCTTGATATGATATAAATAAATTAGTATAATTTTTACCTGTCCATGGATCTTTTTCATCATTCAATGTACCATCGCGTGATGAAGTAAAAATAATAGAACTTTCCCTGTGGTCGCCAAATGCGGGTGCAAAATCATCCCATTCTCTTGTATTAAATTGTCGTTGCTCTTCTACTTGATATTCTGATGGATTTTCAATTAATTCCTGGGTTAATTTTACTGACTTTATTCCATTTTTACCCCGGGGGTCATCAGGCCGCTCTTCAGAATATTTTTTATAATATTCAAGGGCATCATCATATTTTTCGTTTTCCATTAACACATCAGCAAATTGAAGAAATATGTCGGGCTTGCCATATTCCATTCTTAAAGCACGCCGAAACCACATTTCTGCCCTTCTTGAATCATTGATTTTAGAATAACTGATAGCCATTTTATAAGTCACCCTGGCTCCTTCATCACGATCTCTTCTCATTAACCGATCATACGCCCTATCATAATATTCAATAGCCTCTTTGTAATGCCTTTGCTCAAAAGCCATATCACCTCTTTCTATCCGCCTGCCCTGAGACTCAAGCTTTGAAGGAATAAGAAGCAATGCAACAATAAAAACAAAAAATATATTTAATCTAAAAAACATATGGTAAAGAAAAATTTTAAAACAACAATAAAACCGTTTTTTATTAACGTTACTTGCTTTATATAATTGTCAATATTAGTTATATAAAATAAAAATTAGCATACTTCCAAATTATTCAGGCTTTCAGGTTTTTATTCCTGTTATAAGGGTACGGAAGGTCATCAGCATCATTATGATCATCTTGTTTATCATGGCTTTCGTATTCCCCTTTATTTTTATCATCGGTTTTTTCATCATCCTGTTTAGAAGTATCTTTTTGAGAATCACCATCTACAACTGACTTAACTTCTTTTTGAAAATCATCAGCTTCCTTTTCAATATCATCTGTATAACTTTTCACTTCGGAATTTAATTCTTGCTGTGCCTTTTTGAGCTCACTATAACCTTTCCCAAGTGTTCGGGCAATTTCCGGTATTTTCCTTGGCCCGAACAAAACAAGAACTACAAGCAGTATTATAAAAAGTTCTCCGGGGCTAATGCCAAAAAACAATATTGTAAAATATGATGTAATCATTTATTATAAAATATTAAAATATCATTATTTTTAAAACGTTAATAAAAATTCAATATTATTATAAACCCCAACACTCAATAAATATAAAATATTTATATATTCAGATTTTAGTTTGTCTTGATAATTCTTCGTGAAATACTAGTTTTGCCGTCACTTAATAATAAAATATAAACACCCGGTTGTAAATCATTATAAAGTGATAATAAAGACAACCTATGCTCCCCCACTTCAATATAACCCTGAAAGACACGTTTTACAAGGTTTCCTTGCAAATCGTATAATTCAAGATTGGCTTTTACCGCATCATAAGTTTTTATAATAACTTTTGATTTATCAGTAATCGGATTAGGAAATACTTTAAGTGAATATTGCTGTGTTAATGTTTCATAAACAAAAGCAGGGTCTGTTGCGTTACCATAAAGTAACAATTCAGCCTTGGGATTATTATAACCATTATTGATTACAACAGCAGTTGTTTTATATTCTCCTTCAACTTCAGGGGAGAATGTAACAGTAATATCCTTTTTATTTTCAGGCTCAATCGTAACCGGAAAATCTTTGTTTATAACAAATTGCTCATTTCCATCCATATCAATATCCTCAATGATTAGGGGCAAGCTACCGGAATTAATAATGGTAAATATACTATCCTTATAGTCGCCAGTATTAACTTTTCCAAAATATATAGTATCTGTAGAAAGAGAAATAGCAGGTGCTTCCTCAACACCTTTACCTGATACAGGAACTTCAATTTCGGGAGTTACCGGATCATTGCATTCTATTATCAGGTTGGCTGAATAATCTTTTTCTTCGAAAGGTTGAAAAAACAATTCAATTATTTCCTCTTCACCCGGTTTAATAATGTATTCATCATATTTAGCAGGGTCTTTCAAATAAAAAACATCCTCTCCTTCCAGGTTAATTGCGTATATTATCAATGAATCGGTTCCGGTATTTTCTATAGAGAATTCTTCGATATAAGTATTACCAATAATTCCTGTTCCAAATTCTATAGATTCGGGGGTAACAGTAATTTCCGGCAACATATCACTTTCTTTAAACCGGGCTGTTATTTGAACATCTTGACTTAAAGTATAAATTAGTTGGGGTTCATAATATAGTTCTCCATTAATAATCCATTTATCAAATTCCCATAGTTGAGATGGGTAGGCATTAAGAAAAACATTGGCACCTTTATTAAAAAACTGCGTACCTGTAAATGGTTCTACCTCCCCTTCACCCTGTTTATTTATGTTAACGGTTGTAATATTTTCAGAAACATTCTCACCAAGGGCTATATTTAGATATTTAGTATGATAGTTTGCTGCTTCAATGCCATTTATTGTAACGGTAGGATAGCCATCTGAAACAAAGCTCATATTGTAAGATCCTTCAAGGAGCTGACGGTTGTAATTGCCAAAAGGCATGGAGGTATTTATTTCGGAGTTATTACTGTCGTAACCGGGTAATGAAACTTTGGCATTGAGGGGTTGGCCGGTTTGATTATCATAGACCAATCCATGAACTCCATATTTTGACTGACGAATATAATTTAAAAATGAACGGTAATTATAATCCCAGTGGTCGGGCAAAAGTTCGGGGTCTAATAGCTTCTGATTACTAAGTTCAAGTGTAAATTCGCGGCAACTCCGATAATAATTAAAATAATCTTGTCTGCTGCCATATATGACGTACCAATCACCACCATGGGTTACTCCACCTCCTTGTCCGGTCATATAACCCGGCGGGCTATATTTATGTACTGTGTCAACATATTCATGCATAACGAATTCCCACCAGTCGTGATCGGCATGTGGGTTTTCCCATGAATGCCAGCTATCAAAAGGGAAGTTTACCAGTTCAACACCGCCATGCATATTTGCTGACATAATGAAATTCATAGTATCGGCAAATTCAATCATTGCAGTTGTTTCCGGTTGTTGTGGATTTACAGGATCACTTACCGGATTAGGATAATTCCGGTTCAAGTCAACTGAATTGGCATTTCCACGTGTAGCACCTTGCACTGTGGAGTTATCATCGGTATAAGTACCGTCGGGATTTTCATTTGGGCAAATCCATATTTCAACACTATCCATTAGGTGGGTAATTTCTTCATTTTGGCCATAATTGTCGAGCAGATAATGAATAAGCCGTAAAGACAAGATAAACCCTGCCGTTTCGTCACCATGCATAGTAGATGTATACATAAACTGTGGGACAGGCCTTTGTAGCTCAACCTGGGGTGATATTTTAGCAAAAAGCAAATCGCGTCCCATAACGGTTTCACCAATATTCTTTATTTCAACCATACCGGGAAAATCATCCTCAAACTGGTACATTAAATCAACATACGCTTCATAAGTAGGATAAAAATCCCAATTTTCGGTAAGGTCTCTTTTTCTGATTTGTTCAATAGTTTTCATGTTGAGGTCAAAATCAACATCACCCGGATGTTTCAAAACAGTATAATGAATATCTTTCTCAACAAAAACATTGTATTCATTTTCATTGGCATAAGCATAAACCTTGCCGTCAACTATATTATCAACGGAAACAACATTAAGCAAATCAGTAAAAACATCTTTTTCGGGAATTGAAAAAGTAAAATAAACTTCTCCCTTTTTATCAAGATAATAGCGGGCAGAATGTCCTGACGAGAAATGTTGTGCTTCCAGGGTAAGCAGTAAAACGGCAAAAGCCAGAAATATCAAAACCTTTTTCAAAACAACATAATTTAGTATTAGAAAAAGAGGGTGTATTATTAAATTCTATTTCAGAACCGGAAATTTCTGCATTTCCTCCAAAATTTTTGAGATGTGATTATAAACGCTTTTATTAACTTTAACTAAAGGCAGCCGCAGCACATTTTGGCAAAAGCCTTTCATCGAAAGTGCTGCTTTTATTCCTGATGGGCTTCCATCAGCAAAAGCAGCCTGGATGATATCAAGAAGCCAGAGGTTAATTTTTCGTGCTTTTTCAAATTCACCATTAAGTCCATGTTTAACCATAGCTGAAAATTCGGCCGGAAAAGCATTGGCCGTAACTGAAATAACTCCATCACCACCGATGGCTAAAAGTGGCAGGGTAAAAAGGTCATCACCCGAAAGAACCAGAAATTCTCCGGGTTTTTCTTTTATAATACGTGATATTTGATCCAAATCTTTTGAGGCTTCCTTTATAGCAATAACATTAGAATTTTCACGGGCAATTTTAAGCGTAGTTTCAGCATTAATATTTGAACCGGTACGGCCGGGAACATTATATATAATAACCGGCAGAGGGGCAACCCCGGCAATTGCCTTATAATGTTGATAAATACCTTTCTGCTGAGGTTTATTATAATAGGGGCTCACAGACAATACCGCATGTACGCCGCTAAAATCAGTTTTTTTGATGGTATTTATGATTTGTTGTGTATTATTGCCGCCAATGCCTATTACTATGGGAACACGATCTCTCACAATTTCTACAGCAAAATTTATAACCGCATTACGCTCATCATTATTAAGTGTAACAGATTCGCCGGTTGTCCCTAAAAAAACAAGGTAATCAACTTTATTATTTATTTGAAAGTCTATAATATTTTCAAAAGATTTAAAATCTATGCTTCCCTCTTTGTGAAAAGGTGTTATAATGGCTACACCAGTACCTCTTAATTTATTATTCATTTGCTTTAATAGTATTAATAGTTTTTAAATAATGCATGGTATGCTCAATAATTTCTTCCAAAGAAGAAGTTTGGTAGTTAACATCAATAAGCAAATCATATAAATGATAATACTCTTTACTATATATACCTATCTTATAAGTAGCTTTTGACAAACCGGAAATAAATTTAGTATGAAAAATATCATCGGGTGAAAAATCTATAATGATATCCATCTCTTTATTAATGAAAGTATCAACAAAATTAATTTTCGGTTTATAGTTCCATGTAAAATCCCTTGCCGAAAAAAATCCAAAAATCAACTTGGGAAAACAATAGTCGGGTCTTTTTTTCTGACGGACAAAACCAAGGGATATTACTTTTTTCCCATCTTTTTGCAACTGCCTGGTTAGATCGGTAATCTGTAAGTAATTTTCCTCAATGCTTGCATCATAAAGCAGGCCGATATTTTTAGCGTCAAAATAATTAATAACTTTCTTTTGCCTTGCTACTTTTTTTAATCGCTTCTTAAAAAAGTAATTTCTGTATATTTTTTTTATTTTTTGAAAAACAGACACATTAAGAATATTTTAATTAAAAATATTATTTGTTGTCAATATTTTGCCCTTTCAATTTATTGAAATGACTCTTTTTTGATTTTGCTAAATTAAACAATTTTTAAAGAAATTTCAGCTTGAAATAATGGTATACTTACCGCAAAATGTTAATAATAAATAATTTTCGTATTACGGCAATTTTTAGCAAGGGGTAATAAATACAACTGATTAATGTCTGATTAAACAATTTTATACCGGATATGAGAAGTTTTGAATGTAAAGATTTTTTTACCAGTACGTCTATACTTTGCTTTCTTTCTCTTCGATAAGTAACAAAAGGTCTTCTATAACTGTTTGCAGGTATTCGATGCATGATTCGCTTTTAACAACATAATTAAAAACACCTAACTCTTGTATTTTAGCAACATGGTCCATATCGCGCTGGCCTGATACAACTATCACAGGTATTTCGGGTTGTTCGTTTTTTATATTTTTGATCAGGTCATAACCGGGAATATCGGGCAACATAAGGTCAGCAATAATAATATCAGGTTTTTCAACAAGATGATTTAGTAATTCCTGCCCACGCACAAAATGGGTAATAGAAATATTTTTTATTGAGCTAAGGCAAAGCTTCAGGAGCATTCCTTCAGTTTTATTGTCTTCAATGACAAAAACTTTTCTTTTATTATCCATGATAAATTGATTATCCTGATACTTCAATTATAGCAAACCGTTTAAATCTACCAGGAAAATATTACATATAATTCTATTTTTTATTTCATTTGGCTCGTAATTATTTATAAGCAATTAGAATAAAAAATATTATTTTTATATTACCTAACTGATGACAAAATACCCACTGCACAACCTTCTTGTCCGTCTTTAAACATGAATGTTAAGCTATATTGTCCGGATGCAGAGACGGGGTATTCAATATAAGGAAAATGACGACCCGAGTCAACATCATAAGTAGTCGCAATAAGTTGGTCACCACGATAAAGACTCACAATAACCTTACCCGGTTTGGTTTGGTCGTTGCATGAAAATATCCTGTATGTTGTTCCTGCATTGAGTACTACATTGTATCGGGTAACCCGGGGTGATGATCCACTTTGAGCTTCACTATGTTGTACCGGAAAATCCCTGATAAACCTTGCATCACCAAGCTCAGCATGGCATATATCTGTAAGCTCACTACCACATTGTGCTTTTAATTCATATGAAAAGAAAAGCCCAAATAATGAGGCAAAAAATAATGTATAAAAAAATTTTTTAATCATATCATTTGATTATTTTGTTTCTTATATAATTTACTTGTCGGGCAATTCCGTCAACAATTTCCTGATTTATATTAACTTCGCTTCTTGATTTATCAACAACAACAATGCTTCCATCCACTTCCTTCATTTTTGGTTCTTTATAAACATAAGTAATAGAAACATTATCAAACTCTTTTTTTAAATCCATTAAATCCATAAATAATTCATCAATATTAGGATCATTTCTAAAATTGCTTAATAACAGCAATAAATTGTCAAGAACGATTTTCTGCTCACCTATACGCTGATAAATCAGGTCTTTGTTGGGGGGCTTAGTTTGTACATTAGTAGAGATATACAGGCTTTCAATCCATGTTCCATATGCAACAAGTATTGCTATGCTACTTCGGTTTTGATCTATTAAGTAGCGTGTCATATTATCAAAACCCCGGTTTGTAATATACAATACTGAATCGACATTACGACTACTTTCTGACAACCTGTTGAGAGTTTCATAGTCAAAAAACTGGCCTATACGCAGATCATCAGCCAGATCTTTAACATTACGCAAATAGGCCAGAGTGCTAACCGTCCTATCGTAAATATTCATATATACCAGGTCTGTACCATATACACCAAGGTTTAATGACCTTTCAAAATTAGTATTATAATTGTCAATATTACTATCGGGATTAAGCAAATCCTGTGAATAAACAACATCGGATTTTTGCAGTAATGCTGACATTTCCACAGGATTTGGCACTGATGATATCATTTCGCCAACAGCCTCGTCAGTAATTCCAACATCTTCTGTGATCATAGTATCGGTTAAAAGATCGGTAGCCTCTTCTCTTTTTTCAGGAGCGCAACTCATTACAAACAATGAAACAACCCCTGATATTAAGAGTAGTAATATAACATTTTTTTTCGCCATAATAATTTTTTTTCATTGATAATAGCATCTTACAAACAAAAGTATTTTAAATACCTGTCTTTTTTATCAGAAAATCACGTAATTTATATCTGTTTATTTTAATTTTATTTTTACTTATACTCATAATATTTTCTGTAAAGTATAATGCTTTGGAAAATAACTTATAATACAACACAAAATATAATACTATGGTAAATATCCATAGCATTGCAAGGTTAAAATAGAATGTATTGTGAAGCATACCCAAAAAATTCTTATTAGGAGCCAAAAAGTGAGTTCTGAAATTTACAAGGCTTTGATCTTGTGGGTCAAGGTATATTGGATCGGTTTTTTGCACTAATTTGTTGTCAATTCTCACAAGAGGCAATGGGGCCATTGCATTTTGAACAAAACTTGAAAGATATTGATTATGGTAGTTATTTTTTAATTGTCTGTACTCTTTTTCTTTTTCAGGTGTATGGGTTCGTTTTTGGATTATGCCATCAATTGCCTCGTTAACCGAATTAAATTGTGAGCGGTAAAACTCATTTAATTGATTAAGGTAGATGATAAGTTGATTGGCAATATTGCTATCAAACTCGCCCGGTTTAAGTTTATCAATATACTCAAATCGGTGATTATGATATTGGCTAAACATACTTTCATGTTCTTTTTCAATCTCATTTTTTAAAAGTTCGAGATTATCTTTGGATATGGGCTCGTCATAATCCGCTGCCAATCTGTACTGATAATCTTCAACATATCGTTTCAATTCAGGCAAATAATATACATTTTTGTAATACAAACCACTTTCGAGCTTTCTTTGCGGGTAAAGGTCGCGATAGTAATTATTATTTGTATATTGGTTAACAACAAGCCCTTCAAAAGCCCATCTTGAAGGCATGAACTCAGCAATAACCGGTACTTTTTCACCACCACCGCCAATTGCCCTGTTGATTTTATCAAAACTAAACATTGCCCCGGTTAAAACCATCTGGGGTATAATCAAAAAAGGGATCAATATGTAAATTGTAATTGCAGAATTAAATGCTGATGAAATATTTAACCCCAATACATTAGCAAATGCAGCCAGGGAAAAAAACATTATCCAGTATTCAAAATACATTCCTTTAATACCTAATATAGAATTACCTACAATAATAAATAAAAAGGCTTGAATAGCAGACAGTATAAAAAGTATACCTATTTTGGAACACAAGTAGCTGCTACGGCTAAGATTCAAGAACGATTCTTTTTTGAGAATTTTACGATCTTTAAAAATTTCTTCGGCACTAACTATCAATCCGAGGAAAAGTGCAACAATTGTGCACATAAAGATATATGGCATAACGTTATCATTATTGCGAAATATATATTCATTTGAAGTAGGATCTTCAATATAACGAATAACAAATGCCAGCAAGAAACCCAACAAAGGGGCTTCTAATAAATTAAGAAGGAGATATTGTTTATTAGATATTTTAGACAAAAAGTCGCGTGTAAAAAATATTTTGTATTGATTTAACCAGCTTGGTTTTTTAAATGATTCGGGTAATTTATCAAAATACCCGGTAATTTTTTCTATTGAGATTTTATCTTTAAAATTTTCAAACCATTCAACGGGATTAACTTTACGGTTATTGGTTGGTTGGCCATATTCATCAACGATTCTTGATTCTATTATACTAAAAATGGTTTCGGGATTGACATTACCACATGCAGGGCATTCTCCGACATGGCTGTTGATCTGATTATCAAGCTCTTTAAAGTAAATAACAGCTTCTACAGGATTCCCATAGTAAATCTGATATCCTCCATCATCCATAATTGTAACATTATCAAACATCTTAAATATTTCAGATGAAGGTTGGTGAATTACAACAAAAATTAATTTTCCTCTTACAGTTAATTCGCGTAGTAATTCCATTACATTTTCTGAGTCGCGTGATGAAAGGCCTGAGGTAGGTTCATCGACAAACAAAACAGCCGGTTCACGAATAAGTTCAAGCCCAATATTAAGTCGTTTACGTTGCCCGCCGCTGATTTCCTTGTTCAGGGAATCTCCGACTTTCAGGTCTTTGATATGCGGGAGGCCAAGGCTAAAGAGTACTTTATTTACTTTTTCAGAAATTTCCTCATCAGAAAGGTCTTTATAAACGAGTTTGGTGCTGTAATACAAATTTTCATATACTGTAAGATCTTCAATCAGTAAGTCATCTTGTGGGATATAACCAATGATACCTTTGATATCATCACTTTTTTCATGGTAGTCGTTGCCATTAATATAAACCTTTCCTGAGGTTGGCTTGGCCATTCCCGACATTACGTTGAGCAATGTTGTTTTCCCTGATCCACTGGCTCCCATTATAGCAAGCATCTTTCCCGACTGTTCATCGATATTTACTTCTCTGAGGCCTATATGGCCATTTGCAAACCTGTAATGAACTTTATCTACTTTAAAATGCACTTTAATGGAAGTATCATCTGCAAGGAAAGTAGATGCAATATCAGTATAAAAAATGGGTTTGCCTTTGGGTTGTTTAATTACGCTTCCTCTTGCAAAAAGATAAATCTTCTGATTATTAATAGGCAAGCCATTAAGCAGCAACTCCCTGGTAGAAGTATAGCGAAGAAAGTACAAATCAACGCTTTGAATTCGCAAAACCAGTATTGTTCCTTCCAGTTGTGGCGAGTATATATGTTTTGCTTTTTGCGGCGTGGTTTTATCTGAATTCACATACAAAATTTCAGGCATATCCCACTTATCAAGCTCTTCCTCTACTACGAATGTTTTTATAGCATTATACTCTTCCTTGCTGATATTGAAAACCTCTGAAGCGGTATCAATTATAGCCATTCGTTGTGGCGTAAACTTTTTGTCAGAATTTACAAGCTCAAATAATCTTACTAAAACAACTATTTTTTGTTTTTGGGTAAGTGTTTTATTTATTTTTTTTGCAATCCCTAAAGTTTTAACAGAATCTTTTACGGAAGTAAGTTTAGGTTTTTGCTTATCGTCATTATCGGAAGCTTTTTTTTCGCCAATATAATCATCAAAAAGAGCAAGATATTCCTTAACAGAACTTTCATTCAGCTGCTGTCGTAAAAAACTTTCCACATATTCGCGCTCATTAGTTGATAAACCAACATCTTGCTTTGCGATAATTGCAAAGAGCTGCATTAAAGCTTTTAGAATTTCTTCACTCATTCAGAAGGTTTTTTTTCAACAAACAAAACATACTTTAATATTTTGTATGATTTGCATAGGGTTAATAACTGTGCATTTCAAAAGGGATATCAACAATTTCGGAATATTCTTCACCTGCCTCAAGCATATCCTCGTCATCTTCCTGGTAATACCATTGTACTGCCACTTCATTTCCTTCATTGATAATATCTTCAAACTTTAAAAGAATATCTAAAAGCACTTTTGATGAGGCGGTATTAAAATATTCCAGCCTAAAGATCACATTGGTTTTGGGATTTGGGTTTTTTGCATACTCCTCAATCCATTCAATAACAGGGGAGTAAAATGTTATAACATCTTCCGGCAAAGATCTCCCGGAAAACTCGATTATATTATTTTCTGCATCCAATATTACATTGGGAGTATCATCAGTACCTTTAATTTTTATTACGTCCATATTGTTATTATTTTAGTTATTTGATATTTCTGGTAATTTTGGTTCTTAACAAGAAAAAATCATTATTTTCATCCATTTCAACAAAATCGTATTCCAGTTTTTCGCCGGTTTTTCTTGCAATATCAATAAGGCCTAAACCGGCTCCCCCCTTTTCAGACATCGTACCTTCACGTATTTGTTTTTTAAACAGTTCCTTTAATCCATCTTTATCAAGATTATTGATTTTTTCCAATAGAGACCTAAGTTCGGGAACGCGCTTATTATCAACGGCATTACCTGTAATTACCTGGTATTGTTCACCCTCTTTGCCCATCCTGCCTACGATAAAAATACCGTTACTATACAGGCCTTTACTGCCTTTATATTCATATTCTTCGGCATGTCTGCTAAGATTTTGCAAACATTCAACCATAACATGGAAAACTTTTCTTTTAATTGAGCTATCCTCGCTATAGCTTTCCATTTTGTCTTCAGCCAAAGATGTGAAGGCCTTTGTTATTTGATGGGTTATTTCTCCATCATATACTAATGTGAAGTTTTTAGCCATCATATCCTTGTGAAGCTCATAAATATACTTCATAAAATTTTTATCTTCCATTTTGCTTTATTTTCAATTATTACTAATAATAATTTAAATGTATATATTTATCTTTAATAAAAGAAATTATCTGTAAATTAAAATCTAATACCAATAAGAAGCACATCATCAATTGGTTTTTTATCACCGAGCCATTTTAAATAATCATTTTTAAAAAATGCCATAATTTGATTCATAGGGGCATCTTTAAGTTCAATAACATTTTTTTTAATTCGCTTAGGGAAATATTTCTTTCCTTCGGGGCCGCCAAACTGATCGGGCAGGCCATCAGAAAAGAAATATATTGTATCACCTTTTCTGATTTTCATTGTATGATTTTCAAACTTAGGTTCAGGTTTACCGGGTCTGGGTATTCCGCCTATAGCAGATTTAGCGCCTTTGATTTCCTGCAATTCACCTTCTCTGACAAGATACAAAGGCCTATGTGCCCCGGAAAACTGCAATTCCATATTTTTCATATTAATTTTGCATAACGCAATATCCATGCCATCTCTCGCGCTGGCATCACTTTCGTCTTGTTTAAGGGTTTTTTGAACACCCCGGTGCAATTGATCAAGCACCAGCCCAGGACTGATATCTTCTGAATGGCTAACAATTTGGTTCATTAAAAAATAACCAATAAGTGACAGCATCGCCCCGGGAACGCCATGGCCTGTACAATCAATAGCGGCAATATAAACATCATCATCTTTTTCATACAGCCAGGGGAAATCACCGCTTACTATATCCCTTGGAAGGTAAAACATAAATGAATCAGGAAATATAGTTTTTATTAATTTTTGACTTGGCAATATAGCATTTTGAAGACGAAATGCGTAATTAATACTATCGGTAATCTTGGCATTCTTTTCTTTTATTTCCTGCTCTATCTTTTTTAGATCAGTAATATCATGAAGAATAAAAAGTACTGTTTCCAGCCGATTCTCTTCGCTAAATTCAGGAATAGCGTTTGCATTAATTATGCGTTTATCATCATTAAAAGGGAATGATATTTCTTTTTGAACTTTTTGTTTTGTTGCTATAACTTCCTCGACAGTTTGGTCAATAAAGGTTGTTATTTCCTCACGCAAGTCAACTACATTAAGATGTTTCCTGTGAAATTCCTCAGATTTTAGCTCTGAATAACATTCTATGGCGGGATTGGCATAGAAAAACTGTCTGTTTAAATCAACCCTGATTATAATATCGGGGCTATTATCAGAGAGGGTTTGCATTTGCCCTCGCATCCTCTGTTCTTTTTCAGCTCTTTTACGCTCAGTAATGTCATTGGTATTAAGAAGCATACCTTTTATAGCCGGATCATGGAGAAGATTACGCCCGGTTGTTTCAAGAAACATTATTGAACCATGCTTATTAAGATATGTATATTGTATCTTTTGAGGTTGGTCAGGATATTTTTTAAGGTCTTCAAACATCTTATTTATAGTGTTCTGACCTTTTTTGTTGGTACGGTCAAAATCCTTACCCGCAAACATATCATCTTCGGTATATCCTAAAATATTTTTTACCGATGGGCTTACATATTTGAGTGTTTTATTTTCATCATAAATAGTAATAAGCTCTGAAGCATTTTCAAGAAGTGAATAAAGTCTTTTTTGGCTCTGATTGACCTCTTCAATCTTGTCTTCCAGGTTGATATTTGTCTTTTTAAGTTCTTCCTGCGTTAAACGCATTTCTTCGGTATTTTGCTTAAGCTCCTCTTCATTTTTCTTAAGCTCCTGGGTCATCTCCTGTGATTCCTTTAAAAGCTTCTCAGTTTTTTTGGTTATTTTAAGATTATAAATGGTTTGAGCAACAATTTCGGCAATGTTTTTCAAAAACTCTATTTCGTGAGGTTTAAAGTGCCTTATTGATGCAAATTCAAACGCTCCCTGTAACTTCTCCTCCATAAACATGGGCACAATAATGATGCTGTCGGGTTTTTTTTCACCAAGTATTCCCGATGTAATAGAAAGGTAGTATTCGGGAATTTCGGTTCGATGAACTATATCCTTTTCAATAGCAGCTTGCCCGACAAGTCCTTCACCAACTTTTACCTCACCCTTAAGATATTTACGGCGATTATATGCATAAGATGCACTAATATATAGTTTCTCACTATCATCATCAAATATATAAAAAACACCCTGAACCGTATCAATATAATTTATTAATTCCTCTAAAACTTCGTAAGCTAAAATATTAACATCATTATGTTTTCGGAGAACCTGGTTAATTTTATCCTTGCCCACCATCTCCCAGTTTTGCAATGATTCTTTCCTGTTATTTTCATATATTTTATTACGCAGGTTTTGCATTGCATTTCCAAGTGTATCCGATTCATCCAGTTCAATATCAACATCAAAATTACCATTCCCTATTTTTTCGGCAAAGGTAGCAACCCGATTAATATTTTCGGTTTGATTACTTAATTGAGCTTGAATACAGTCGAATTGCACTTGCATATCTTCTTTTTTTTGAACAACCAAATAGCCCATAACAGCAAAAACAATCGGAACAAAATCTAAAATCATTAACACAGGTGTTTTTTTATGTATTTCAATAATACCTGATAATGAAAACTCAATCCCCGGCTTGCTAAGCTCGACTATCCATGCAAAACAAGGAAAAAGCAGCCCCATCCCAAAAAACAATAAAACTATCTGTCTTTTGTCAAATGACCTCATTAGCCTCAAAATTTTTCGTTTTTATTTAACAAGCGCAATATATATACATTTTTGCTAAAAAAATTAAGTAAATCACTGCATCGTTAAACAAAAACTGCAAAATCAGTTTTTTTTGCCTTATATAACCATTTAAGACTTATTTTTTGGATTAACAAATTCATCAATATTATCTAAATATCCGCCAATTTCTTCACCAATATCTTTAAACAATTCTATATCATGTTTTGAAAAAGGCTTAAATGAGGCTAATTCAATAATACCTGATATCTTTTTATTTATTTTACTTATTATTGGAAATATAATCAAATTGTTTGGAGTGGCACTTCCAAGACCACTTGATACATTGATGTATCCTTGTGGTATATTATCAAGCAAAAGTGGTTCTCCTTGTTTTGCAACCTGTCCGATAAGTCCTTCACCAACTTCAAACTCAAAAATTTTCTCTTCCGGAACATAATAAGCATAAGCTGCCGACATTATTAACTTATCAGTATTATCATCTGTTTTTCTTAAATATACTTCACCCTGAGCTAATTCGTAATATTTGCCGATGCATGATAAAATCGCTTCGGAAATTATTTTATGATCTTTATTTGTGGTAGGAATATTTTTTTTGAAACAATCAATCAAATTATTTTTTTTCTCTTCAGCCTGTTTGTTGTGAATATGCTCTTGTTCTTTTTGGTTTTCCGAAGTTTCTTTCAGCTGATCATCAATTAGCTTACTATTATTTTGCTGTTCTAAAACACTACTTCTTAATTGCCCCATTAATTTGCTTAACTCGATAACAGCAAGGATAAAAAATGCTGTAAATGGAATAACCAGCAGAAGAATCATATATAGAAACAAGTAATAGAAATCTGTTTCAACTTCAATGAATTCGGGGGTTCTATATATTTTCTGATAAATAGTGTTGCTATAGCTAAATAGAAATAATGCTAACACTATCATTAAGACAGAGAGAAAAAGGTATATAATAAATTTTCCGTATTTCATCATCTGTTTATTTGCCATATATTGCAAGTATTAACATTTTTCAATACACGAAAACATTCAGGTTATATTTTTTCCATTTCCTGCTATGCTCTTTATTCGGGGCTTTTAATATTTCAAGCACCGGGTGACCAAATTAATAATTAAACAAAGATTTGCTTTTATGCTGTTTGATAAATAATGTACGCAAAGCTAATTGTTTTTTAGTAAAGAAAACAAAAATTTTATTATTTCATCACTATCAATGATTTTGTCAACGTTTTTAGTTTTTTCGATAGCTGCAGCAGGCATAGCAGATACTTGAGAATCTGACGGATCTTGTACTATAGCCATACCTCCATAATCTTTAATTTTTTTTAATCCCAGGGCTCCGTCCTTATTTGCACCTGACAATATAATACCCACACATTTGTTTTTATAGGCATAGCCGCCTGTCATAAAAGTCAAATCCAGGCTGGGTCTGGAATGATTAACTGATTCTTCAATCGATAAAGCAAAAGTACCTGCCAACTCTATATATAAATGATAATTTGCCGGAGCAAGATATACATTTCCGGGTTTTATTTTCTCTTTGTCATGTGGCTCAATAACCGGTATTTTTGATTTAAACGACAAAGCTTCAACAAAACCGTGTCTAACATGCTTTAGTCGATGTAAAGCCAAAACAACCGGTATAGGATAATCTTTAGGTAATTGAGATAATATCTTTGTTATAACCTGAAAGCTTCCAGCTGAACCTCCGATAATTATCAATTTATATTCCATTAACTACTCTTTATTGCCTGTTAATAAACTCAAAGATTATCCGTTTTGCTAATCAATCTTTTTATACACTTTTTCGCTATTATTAACCTCTCTGTACCTGTTAAAATCTTTGCACCACGAAATATCCTCCATATTACCAATTGCCAAATAACCATTATAAATAAGTTTATTTGTAAATATTTCGAGCAACTTCTCCTGATATTGAGATGTGTAATATATGAATATATTCCGGCATATTATCAAATTAAACATGTTATGTTGCTGAACTTCCTGATGGTAGTTATTCAATTCAAATTTAATATTATCATATACTTTATCACAAACACTAAACCCGTTGACTTGAGGCTCTATATATTGTGAAAAGCTTGTTTTGCCATCATTAAAGCGTTGATAATTGGAATCGCTTATCTCTATTTTACTATTTGAGAAAATTCTTTTGCCCGGCTTATTAATAGTATATGGTGTAATATCAGTTGCTAATATTTCGGCCTTATCTTTCAGCCCGCTTTCCAGTATGACAATCGAAGCAGTTAAAGCTTCTTCACCGGTGGAGCATCCCGGAATCCATATCTTAATCTTCATGAGATTTTTACCAAGAACCGGCAGCAATTCATCACGAAGATACCGCCAAAATGCCGGGTCGCGAAAAAATTCCGTGCATTCAACATCAATATCACTCAAAAACTTATCAAAAAAAGATTTGTCAGAAACTAATTTTTCAGTTAAATCCTCTATATTTTTTAATTCATTTTTTTGTAAAGCCTTAATAAGACGCCTTTTAAAAGAAGTTAAGGCAAAATTCCCAAGGTCAAAACCGTGCTTTTTATTCACTGCTTCGATCAATTTCCGTATCCCGGAAATACTGATTTCTATCTCTTTATCCAAAAAATTACTCATGCAATAAACATATCTAAACCAATGCGCAACAAATATAATTAATAAATTTATCATTCTATAGGCAAAATTTGTTTTATTAAATAAAAAAAATATCAATAATTCCCGTAAATATCGATATTTTTTAACAATTAAACAGATATATACAATATTTTTAATCAACCAATAAATTACCTGGATTATCCTGTTTTCCACATTGGGACACCAAAAACTTTTTTAACACCATTTCATATAGCTCTTTCCGGTGTTCATCCATGTTTAATAGTTATGTTTTTTTAAAAAACCTTTTAAACTTTTTTCTCATATAAAACCAACCTATTATAATTGAAAATAAAAATCCCATACAACAATTGTTATTGTTGCTAAAAAATGCGGCAATAATCTGTAATTAA